>CAZHZT010000074.1:0-28167 GCA_964537285.1 uncultured Saprospiraceae bacterium
TACCTTTGGGTCCCGAAGGCATTCGGGACAAGTTATGCCTACGTTTTCCGCCTATCCTGAGAAAAAAATTACTTCGCAAAATTTGGGTAGCTTATTAATTGCCTAATCTCTAAGATAAAACTTTGAAGTACTTTTAATATTAAGAAATAGATACTTTTTATGCCTTTGACCGATTACAAGGAAACTCTACCTTCCGGAATCAGCTTTGAAATGGTTTTTGTAAAAGGAGGTACTTCAGAGCTTTCAAAGCACTCTCGCAAAGCAAAGCTTACCGGCGAAACACATACCCTGGAAGATTTTTATATTGGAAAGTATCCGGTTACTAATGCCGAGTTTGCTTCATTTCTCAATGCTTATGGCAGAGCCAATGTTATTGGTGGACAGTTCAAAGGAAATCAACTGTTTCGGGAGCATGAATGGGGGATAGTTTATAAAAAGGGAAAGTGGATCGCAGCAGAAGGTTTTGAAAATTATCCTGTTATCCGTATAAGTTGGGTGGGTGCTGTAGAGTATTGTAGATGGCTTAGTGAAGTTACTCGTTTTTCTTACCGTTTACCAACGGAGGCCGAGTGGGAGTATGCCGCGATGGGAGGTAAGCCTAAAGCCACATCCCTTTATTCAGGGAGTCGAAGATTGGAAGAGGTTGCTTGGTTCTCCAGCAATAGCTATGGGCAAACACATGAGGTTGGTTTAAAATTCCCTAATGAATTGGGACTTTATGATATGTCGGGCAATGTAAATGAATGGTGTGGGATATACTCAAAGTATGAAGAGAAGCCTTCTTTGGAGCATCTCAAAATGAAGCTGGTGATTCGTGGGGGCTCCTGGCGAGGAAACCGGGAGGCTTGCCAAATTTCACACAGGCATGTATCTCCCAGCCAATGGAGCAGAACCGTAGGGTTTCGAATAGCGGTCAACGGTTAACGGTTAACGGTTAACCGTTGACCGTTAACCGTTGACCGTTTACCGCGATTCGTTTACCGCGATTCGTTTATCGGATAATAAGTTTGCCAGAGATGGCTTTGCCATTTTCATATTCTATTTTAAAGAAATAGAAGCCTCCGGGGAGTTCTGCCCGGTTGAAGTTGAAGCGATCTCCTGAGAAAGCTTCCATTCTGAGTAATTCCCCTTGAGAGGAGTAGAGCAAAAACTGACCTTTCCAGTTGGTGGCAGCCCCTGTGATGGTCATTTGGGTTTGCTGATCGAAAGGATTCGGGGCAATTTGTACTTTAAACTTCTCCAGGGGCTGGTTATGCGTGCTTACATCATCATCTAGCAAGATAAAGTTCTCTCCTATGGTATGAAAAGTTGTATTTGTTATTATCGGTGAATTGATGCCAAAGTAAATACCTGCGCGGTTATATATAACGGAACCCAAAGGGATATCTTCTACCGGAGCAATCTTGTACTTTACAAAACCATGCGAGGCAGGTTCATTCGTAGTGCTGTCAGGCAGTAGAATATTATCGAAGGTAAAGGTAAGCACATGTTCGTCCTGGCCATTGGTGGTAAGGGTATAGATGTAGTCATGGCTTCTTAAGCCGACTTCCAGGGCCGCGGTATCCAATAAGTTCGATAAGGTGTCTACGATTACTACCTTGAATGCCGTATCATTACCTGTATTTTGGAAACGAATCAAGTAATTGAGTTCCTGTTCGGGGAAGATGAAATGTTCTTCACCATAACCTTTGGGAAAAGCTTGCTTATCGTTTGGGTCATAAGCGTTTCTGATCTCTCGGCAATCGGTTTGAGTGAAAGGGTTGCCGCCATTAAGGCTAAACATATTTAGAAAGCCTGAAGTGCCTGAATTATCGTTACAACCTACCACTCCTGCTCCTACAATTGGCGGGCCCGGAACGCCCGGAGCCTGATCGGCCACAATGTGGTAGGTAAAGCCTTCTGCATCAAAAATATATTCTTCGGTTACCTGGCCACTGTCCAGATCAATCGGCATTTCCATTAAAAGAACAGCATCTTCTATGATTATGTAGGTTAGGCCGGGGGGAGTAGCAGTATTTCCTATATTTTCTAAAGTGAAAATGATATCGGAATCGTCGCAGCTTGCCTGCGCTGTAATCCAAGGCCCATCAAAGCCTGGAAGGGTATCTCCACACAAGCTATCAGGGAAAATCTGACCTTCTAAGCATACTTCCACGCCGCTAAGGTTTTCGTCGCAAGGAACCGATAGAGTCAATTGAATCTCTCCGCACTCAAAAACCCCTACATTACCCAAATCAAACTGGAATACGTTATCACCTAATGGTGTAAAGGGTACATTAGCAGAAGTCAGTTCCAATATGGAATCAATGCTTATCTCAAAAAAAGCGCCTTCTGCAGTAATGCTTCCCGTATTGCAGTATTCTATATAGTAGGTGCTTTCGTCGCAGACCCTAAACAAAGGGGTTCCCATATCAAAGTCCATATAAGGGCAAGAAACTAAGGGGGTGATGGCGTAGTGGAGTTCAAGGCTATCCGCTCCCGCAGGGAAAGTGTCTGTGTTGGGGCAAGGGTCCCGGTAATTATTGTTAATATCATTCAAAGGAGTAACTGTAACGATAGTATCTTGAACTAAGACACTATAAAATCCGTTGGCGTCTGTGGTCGCCTCACGTGGAAAGCCATCATCTACAATCAGTGGAAGCTCATTAAAAGTAGAATCACCGGATTCAAAAGTGCAATTTCCGCCATAATCTACAAAAGCCTGACCGTGAATGGTTTTGTGTAAGTACGTTCCGTTCGAATCAATTTTTAAATGATAAATCTACGGAATGAATGTAGAAGGAGGGACTGCATCGTCAAAATAACCTGAACACAAATATGAAGGTCCCTCTAATTCCTGGATTGAATTAAAGACTTCTGCTCCGATGAGATTGGTCTGCAATTGAAAATCAAGGGTATGATTGGCGTTGAGCTTGTGAATATTGGTTTCTTGAAAGTTGTTTGACAAATTACTGAAAATGGCCCCTCCATCAGATGTGCCTGCTACTGTAAAATTGGGTACCCAGTAATCGAGGTCGGTGGTGTAGCTGTCAAAGGATTGTTGAGTACCTGAAGATGAAACGATTTCCCGGTTGATGTCTACGAAACCGTTTGGAAAGGTTACGCTGTATAGTCTGAATGTTCCTTGTTCATCTACGATTACTGGGAGTTGGGTGCGAAAGGCCACATCGTAATTCCATTCTGCCTGACCGCTGCTAGTTTCCAGCTTTATGAGTCTGGCGTCTATATTGAAGGAACCCGGAGCATTCAAAGAGTCAACTGCAAACAAATTATCCAGATACAGCATGATACTGGAATCGGGAAGTAATTGCAGTTCCTCATTATCGGAATTATGGCCGTAAACCAATGGGTTTATCCAATCTAGATTTCCTTGAGCATTTAGTTTTGTTATTACAGTGAATTGAGTGAATGCACTGAAGTGCTCAATTGCGCCGAATACAAATCCTCCATCAGGCGTTTCCAGTAGCTGATTATCCAGAAAATTGGAAGAAAAAGAAAGCTCAGAGCTTGGACTGGTGAGCGGGTCTAATGCATTTTCAGCAATGATGTTTCCATTGAGGTCGCAGCGAACAAAATAAATGGCATTGCCATCATTTGCTTGCTTCCCAACGGCTACAAGGTGTTCCTCACTAGTAAAGTTCAACCGATTGGGGATAAATAAGGTGTCGCTGAGGGCTAACTCATTTTCACTGATGATGGTTCCTTGTGGATCTACTTCAACCCACTTTATTAAATTATTGGAGGAAGTTCCTGAAATTAATAAATTACCATTGCCGAGCGAATCCAGCCTTAACGGATTGAATGAGTTTAGCAATAATGGCATATATTGAAACCACAATACTTCTCCCTCGTCAGATACTTTACCCAAAAGGGTTTCTCCTGAACTTGAGCTAATACCTATGGAATAAACAGATCCATCAGCAGTAACTAAGGTCTGATAGGGAATATCCCCAAGAATGGAATTTCCATAGCGGGCTTCCCAGCCTATTTGCCCATTTGTTTTGTTTATCACAAAACTGCTAAAGAAAATTAAAATGATTAATTGAAAAGTGATCTTGAATACATTCATAGCTTTACGTTTTTATTACGCTACAAAAATTCTACAATTCAGGACAGTTTTCAAAGACAATTTCTTTAATTTGTGTAAAAGCAAGCGAAGAAACAGAGAGCGGAGAACGGAGAACGGATTAATAATAGTGAATGCCTATGGGGCTTAGGAAGTATTAATAGTTTGTTAGAATTGTGTAATGAAAAATGGCAAAATTATTTGAAGTATTTAACTTATTATCAAAAAAAGAAAGGCGGCAGTTGCGGCAATTCTTGCAATCGCCCTATTTTACCCAGCGAAAAGACGTATTTGCGCTCTTCGACCTATTGGCTGAAGCGAGGCAGAGAGAACGTTCGTATCCTTCCAAAGAAAAACTTTTTCGTAAAATTTTTCCGGATGCAGGATATGATGATCTTCGGATGCGTGCATTAATGAGCGATTTGCAGGAATTTATTGAGCAATTTGTTCTGGTTAATAAAAAACTCAATAACCCTCTGGAAGCCCGTTTGGAATTGACCAATTATTACAGAACAAATGATCAGGTTAAACATTTTCATTCCTCTTTTAAGAAAAGCGAAAAGCTCCTGGAAAAATCTCCGCATCGAAATGCCGAGTACTTCCGTAAAAAAATGGATTTACAAACCGAGTGGCTCCAATTTGCTTTACGAACAAAGCGAACAGCAGAGCTGAATTTACAGGAAATTTCGGACACACTTGATATTTTCTACCTTATTTCCAAGCTGCGCCATGCTTGTACCCAATTATCTCATCAGAAAGTATTTCAGCGCGAATACGATTTTGGTTTTTTACCGGCCATTATTAAAGAAGTAGAAAGTCGCGATTTGTTGCAAATTCCTGCGGTAGGGGTTTATTATTATTGTTTCCGTTTCTTGTCAGAAGCTTATAGTTTGGAGGATTTTCAAGCATTTCGAACGCGATTGTTTCAATATCAAGGACACTTTCCCCAGGCAGAACTAAAAAGCTTGTATTTAGTGGCTGTGAACTTTTGTATCCGGAAATTCAACGAAGGTGAAGCGCAATTTGCCCGCGAAGGTTTAGATATTTATAAAAGTGGTTTGGAGAATAAAGTGATTCTGGAAAAAGACCGACTTTCTCGCTTCTCCTTTAATAATATTGTCGGTTTTGGCATTCAGTTAAAGGAATTCCGTTGGGTAGAAGCTTTTATGAAAAAATTTGCTTCCGCGCTTGAGCAGGAGCATCAGGAAAGTACGATACATTTCAATAAGGCCCGCCTGGCATTTGCTCGCAAAACGTACCGGGAAGCAATGCTTTTATTGCAACATTCCGATTTTGACGACTTGGTGAATAACCTCATTTCCAAAACCATTTTATTGAAAATCTATTTTGAACTGGATGAGTTTGATCTCTTGGAGTCGCATCCGGCAAGCCTGGAGGTATTTATCCGCCGCCGAAAACTGAGTGATTATCACCGAAAAAATTACCGCAACATCATTTATGTAGTAAAAAAGATACTAGCCTTGCCTTTGGATGAGCGAAGTAAGAAAGAGGCATTGTTAGCAGAGGTAGAGGAACTCCAGCCTTTGTCGGAAAGGGGATGGTTGAAGAAAGTACTAATGGATTTTCCCAGATAGCCTGAAAGTTGGCGATTAATGTTGAAAACGAGAATTGCGTAAATTGATTGATTCTATTTCCGTGAACTACTTAAGTAGGTCGAAATTTGGTTTAAAATTATCACCTTCCATTCTACAACCTGTCGCTCCTCAGAAGAAAAGTCCACCCCCACGGCTATTTTTTCTTTTGTAGAATCAGCGTACGGTTTCAAATAACCTTTATCTTTAATTTGCTGCAGGGCAAGGTCGGCTCCTTTATCAAGCTTAAACTCGAAGGCGTAAATGTAATCATCCGTTTGGACAAGTGCATCGCAGCGCCCACGTGCTGAACGCACTTCTGATTGAATGTATGTTCCTAGCAGTGAGAAAATCAGATGTACCACCGCGTGGTAGAAATGTTTCGTTTTTCCGCGCCACAATTCCCCCGGAATATCGGCGAAGGCTGCGTTGATGATGAGGAAGACCTCTTCGAGCTCCTTTTGGCGTAGGGCGTTGCGTAGTTTGACAACTCGGGGGACAGCACTTAAGGGAGGGTGCATCAGGTATTCATTAAGAAGTATCTCCTGTAGAGAATGACGCACTTCCAGATTGGGAAAACCTAAGGTGTATATGAGGTCTTCATGCTCGTAGTCTTTTACAGTCAGGTAACCTGTTTGAAACAAAACGGTGATCGGATTCAATCTTTGAAAATCAAAGTTACTTAGGTCAAAGGCTGTGGCATTCACCAGATTGATATCGTAATAGGCTCTCTTTTTTAATTCTTTAATGAGGAATGTTGGCGTTCCTGTTTGAAACCAAAAGTTCAAAAATTGCCCTCTGGACAAAAAGCTCAAAAGAGAGAAAGGGTTATAAACTTTATGCGATCCCGTCCAGGAGTAGCCATTGTACCATCTTCTTACTTTTTCCAGCATCGTGGGGTAGTCCACTTGAAATTTGTTGGCTATTTCCTTTAAAGGGGCTTCAAAGTGGGTTTCTAATTCTTCCTGGGTAATACCAACGAGCTTTTCTGCCGCTTCCGTCAGGGTTATATTGCTAAGATTATTGAGGTCAGAAAAAATACTGACTTTAGAGAAAGCAGATACACCAGTCAGGAATACCAATTCGAGATAGGGATCGGCATCTTTCAGTACAGAATAGAAATATTTTAAAGTATCTCGATTGATTTCCGCTTGGGGTACATCATCCAGAAAATCAATGATGGGTTTATCGTATTCATCGATGAGCAAAACTACTTTTCGGCCAAATTTTTGGTAAGCTTTTCTAATTAAATCTTCAAGAGGATTGGTGAAATTACTCAGGCTAAGTTCAATGCCTAGTTCTTCTGCTTCCCTTTTTAAACCATTGGCAATGGCATCTTTCAAAGGATTCTCTTTATATCGAAAGGTCGCAAACTTTAAATGAATAATGGGATTTTGAGCATCCCAATCCCACCGATTTTCAATCCATAAGCCTTTGAATAGTTCTTTACTTCCACTATACAATTCTTTCATGGTCGCCAAAAGAAGAGACTTACCGAACCGCCTGGGCCTGGAAAAAAAGTAATACTTCCCCGTAGAAATAAAGCGATGGATGTATTCTGTTTTGTCGACGTAAGCGTAGCCGCCCTCGCGCAGTTCTCTAAAATCCTGTATGCCGATTGGAAATTTCATGTGTTTGCATATTATTCTTTGTTAACCAGAAGCTTCGTAACGTAACTCTGTAGTAAGCCCTACACTTTCCCACTCTATTAACTATTGTAAATTTAACACCAATTTAAATTAAATCGTTGCCTTTCTCAATTTCTTTTACAATTGCGGTTAACGGGAAACGGTTAACGGTTAACGAATAACGGTTCCCCGTCCTCCGTAATTTATTTTAAATCAATTTCCCGTATTGCATTGTTAAAATATCCAAAACTCAATGTATTTACTTAAATCCATACTGATATTAATCAATATTACAACAATAACCACCCTTATGGCGCAAGATAAACCAACTCTCATTTATATAGGAGACCCCATGTGTTCCTGGTGCTATGGCTTTTATCCCGAACTCGATAAAGCTATCGAACAACTGGGCACGACAGTCCATCTCCAAATGATTATGGGCGGCCTTCGCCCATACAACAAAGAAACGATGAGTGATTTGTCCTCCATGCTACGCGAACATTGGCGGCATGTCAATCATTCCAGTGGGCAAGCATTTAGCTATGATATTCTTGAAAACGAATCTTTTGTTTACGATACAGAACCTCCTTGCCGTGCAGTTTTAGTAGTGCGCAGGCTAGCACCGGAAAAAGAGTTTGAGTTTTTCAAAGCGCTTCAAAGGGCATTCTACCTTGAGGGTAAGAACACTAATGAAATCGAGACTTATCTGGACCTAGCCGAGAAATTTGGTTTGGATCGGGAAGCTTTCCGCAAAGATTTTGAATCAGAACAAATGAAAAAGGCTATCAAAGTAGATTTTCAAATGGCCTCCAACATGGGTATTAGTGGTTTCCCTTCCGTAATCTTTAAGCATGAAGGGCAGTATTTCCTGATCGCCCGGGGATATCAAAAAGCAGAGGTGCTGGTGGATAGTATAAAAAAGATCATGGATAATTAACCTCACAATCGCGGTTAACGGTAACCCGTTCCCCGTTAACCGTTTCCCGTTTCCCGTCCTCATTTGTCTGTTTTAGCGATATTTTAACCTGTTTGAACGAGGCTTTTTGAGGGGCTTTAAATATCTTTACACTTATATTCAAGTGCTGTTTGCGATTAGCATTGGCTCAAAAAACTTTAAAAATATAAGCTGAAATGACTACAAAATCTTTCCTTTTAATCTTTTCTATTTGTCTTTTTTCTTTTGCAGGTATCAGTCAAGATTTTACTAGAATCCTTACAGGGCCGGTAGCTACTGATGGTGATGCTAATAAGGGAGGCGCATGGATAGATTATGATAATGACGGCTGGCTCGATTTGTTTGTAACCGGAACATTTTCCAATAATAGCCTTTACCACAATAATGGAGATGGTACCTTTACAAAAATTACTAATGACCCATTGGTGAATGAGGATTTTGACTCTAAGGGCTGCACCTGGGGCGATTATGATAATGATGGTTTCACGGATGTGTTTGTAGCCAATAGTGATAATAACACGCCCAATTCCTTATTTAAAAATAATGGAGATGGCTCTTTCTCAAAAATAACCGATGCAGGAGAGATTGTAACAGACCAGGGGAGTACCTCCACCTGCAGCTGGGTAGATTACGACAACGACGGCTGGCTCGATCTTTTTATTACCAACTACAATCAAGAAAATGCTTTATATCGAAACAATGGGGACGGGACATTTGAAAAAATCTTAAGTGCAGGCTTGCTCACCAGTGAAGTTTGTGCCTCAAACGGTATGATCTGGACGGATCTTGACTTTGACAATGACATGGATGTTCTGATCACTTGCCGTTTCGGAACGGATAATTCTCACCTTGAAAATAACGGGGATGGTACATTTACAAAATTAACAAATAGCCCTGCTTCTAACGATGGTTCCTTTTCCCAAGGTTTTTGCTCAGGGGACTTCGATAATGACGGCGACTTTGACCTTTTTCTCATTACGGATAATAATCAGTTAAGTAAGCTTTATAGAAATAACAACGGCACATTGGATGAAATAACTCAGCCTCCTCTTACTTCTGATCCCATCAATTCTTATGGCTGTTCATGGGGTGACTTCAATCATGATGGCCATTTGGACTTGGTGGTGGGGAATGCCTCCAATTTGCAAAATAGGCTTTACATGAATGATGGGAATGGAAACTTTAGTTCTATTACCACCGGGGATGTTGTCGATCCCAGTCTGAGTTCTGAGGGTTTGTGCCTGGGCGATTACGATAATGATGGCGACCTGGATGTGTTTTTTGCTAGTAATGGAAGTGGCCAGGTCAATGAATTATACAGAAACGAAAATGCACAAGGTAATTGGCTAAAAGTGAATTGTGAAGGAATTGTATCCAATCGTTCTGCCATTGGAGCAAAGCTGCTCATTCAAACAACTGAAAACGGAAATCCGCTCTGGCAATTGAGAGAAATTTCAGGTCAATCAAATCGGTACGGACAAAATGGATTGTTCGCTCATTTTGGTCTGGGCCAGGCGGATATCGTTGATTCATTGATCATTTATTGGCCTTCCGGCCTTGTCTGCCGTTACTCGGATTTGGATGTTAATCAAACATTAAATTATCTGGAAGTCTGCCAGGAGGAAATCTGCGACAATGGCATCGATGACGACGGCGACGGCCTCATCGATTGCTTCGATCCCGATTGCTGCAATGAATGCGATGATTTCTACTTCAACCCTTGTCCGGAACCTTGTACTGCAGATTCTATAGCGGGCGATTTTGACATGGAGCTTCAGTGGGCTAGTGTCAATAGTTCAACGCATGAATACAGCGTTCCGCTCGTTGGAGATATTAATGGTGATGGAGCTACGGAAATAGTTATGCGGGCAGGACCGCATGGGCCGGGCATTCTTTTAAATCAAGGCTTGGAAATTTACGATGGTTCTACAGGAGGATTTGAGGCTGCAATCAATACGCCTTTTATGTATTATTACAATGGCGGCGGGGCGATAGCAGATATTGATGGAAATGGTTTCGCTGAAATAATCATTACGACCAGTGCGATAGGTAATTCATCAGCTGAAGCACAGCGAATCATTTGCTACGAATTTAATGGAACGGATTATGTCCAAAAATGGATATCCCCTCAAACGTATGGTTATAGTTCCACACAACAAGCCTGGTCACCGGCTATAGCCGACTTCAATGGTGATGGCATTCCCGAAATTTATATCGCTAACCAGGTATTCAATGGCCTCGATGGATCCTTAATTGCAGAAGGGGGAGCACTCAATAGCTTTGGAACGAGCTTGATCGGAGGAGGCGCTCCTCAGCAAGGGTTTTCCGTAGCCGTAGATGTGTTGCCTGATGATTTTTGTGCGAATTGCAATGGCCTGGAACTGGTAGCTGGCAACCAGGTGTATGCGGTAAATATCGATGGAGCCGCTTCTGTACAGGTAGAAGTAGAAATCAGTTCAAATGGAGATGGTCAAACTGCTATCGCCGATCTGGATAAAGATGGTGATCTGGATGGCATCATAAGTGCAGCAGGCCCCCTTGTTGGTCAAGTGTATGTTTACGCATGGGATTTGCAAACACCTACCCTGTTAGGCGCTTCCGCTAACTTTATTAGCAGCGCTCAGCGTTCGATTTCCCTTCCGAATATTGCCGATTTTGATGCGGATGGCTTGCCGGAGATTGGCATAGCAACACCTAATTTCTATCGAGTGCTGGAACTTTCAGGGAGTTCGCTTACTGAACTTTGGGGCATCCCGACTACAGATGAATCGGGACGAACGGGCAGCACAGTCTTCGATTTTAACAGTGATGGAGAAAATGAGGTCGTGTACCGAACGCAGAATAATTTGGTGATCATCGAAGGAAGTACTGGTACCGTTCTGTCGCAGATTCCATGCAGCTCCGGAACGGGAGTAGAATACCCTGTAGTCGCCGATGTGGATAATGATGCTCAGGCAGAGGTAATATGCGGGTGTGGGGATGAAGTTCGGGTTTATCGTTCGGGGCAAACGCCTTGGGTGAGTGCCCGGAGGGTTTGGAATCAAATCGCTTATTTCAATGTGAATATCAATGATGATTTGACTGTGCCTTTACAGCAGCAACAGCATCATCTCGTTGGAGATGGCATTGAACTCAATAATTTCCTTACCCAATATGCCGATCCTAATGTACCGGTTCCGGATTTGACGCTTTCTTTGGAGGTGTTTATGTGCTCTGAAAATATTCTATACCTGGAAGGAACTGTTTGTAATGAAGGGGATTTCGCTTCATCCCCGAATATCCCAATTGCTTTTTATCAAAATGATCCTACAACTGGAATGGCTGTGCTTATAGATGACTTAACCTTCAGCACGGCTGTTGAAAAAGATACTTGCCGATCTCAGGTTTTTCCTTTACCTGCGCTTTATGGTACCCCTATTTTTGCAATCATCAACGATGACGCTTCATTATCGATCCCCTTTAATCCAACCGAAGATTTTCCGGTTACTGAGATTCTGGAGTGTGAATTTAGCAACAATATGGATAGCCTCTTGATCGAAAATCTCCCGATTCCCCTGGATTTAGGAGCGGATACGACTATTTGTACAGGTAACTCTCTTTTATTGGAAATCAGCGGGGGCTTTAACTCAATTATATGGCAGGATGGTTCGACGGATTCTACTCTCTTAGTGGATCAAGCAGGAACGTATTGGGTAGAGGTTATGGATGACTGCGGATTGAAATCGGATACGATTGTCGTTGGTTTCCAAGCAGCAGACCTGGATCTTGGTCCAGATACCACGCTTTGTGATACCGATTCTTTACGAATAGAAATTTCGGACTATGAGCAATACCAGTGGTCGCCTGGAGGTTCCTTAAATTGTGATACCTGTAGCATCGTCTACGCTTTCCCTCAAAGTTTGACAGAATATATCCTCGTTGCCACCAGTGCTGAGGGCTGTGTAGTCGAAGATACCATTCAAGTTGATCGTTCTTTTTCCATTTTCAACCAATTGGATACCACGCTTTGTGAAGGAGAATCCATTGTTTTTGGCGGTGTAGAATATTTTGAGCCGATTTCAGTTGCCGATACTGCTCAAACTGAAGCGGGCTGTGATAGTATTTCGATTTTGAACTTGAGCTTTACACCTGCAGATACGACCGTTCTAGACACCTTTGCATGCGAGGGTGAGTTTATTATTTATAAAGGAGTAATAATAAATGAAGGTGAAAGTGCATTACTGGCCGATACTGCTCAGGGTAGTTGTGCGTTTATACTGGTCAATGTAGCTTCCGTTCCGAATTTCTTTATCACGGATACTATCCAAATTTGCCCTGGCGATTCAGCTTTAATTTTTGGAGAATTTCAAACGGAACCAGATATATATCAGCGATTCGATACAACTCAATTTGGCTGTGATTCTATTCATACAATACATTTATTTGTTTTTGATGAAATGACGATGACCGTCGAAGCTAATTCCGCCTGTGGAGATGATGACAATGGAAGTGCCGAAATAAATGTTACAGGTGGACAGCCTCCTTTTACTTACTCCTGGGATGATCCTGCTGGCAGCGGTCCGACCATAAATGGAGTAGGAGAGGGCCTCTACCAGGTTACCATTACAGATTCCAACGGATGTAGCCAAATTGTCGATGTGAATATTGGAGCAGTGAGTGAGCCGGGGTGGACCTATTCCGTTAAAGAAATTTCCTGCCCGGGTGGTAGTGACGGCGGAATTGTGATCTTCCCCGTTATCGGATTCTTATATAGCATAGATGGCATTAACTTTGACTCAACTGCGGCATTTGCTGGATTATCCCAAGGGGATTACGAGATTTTTATTCAAACCCCCGATGGTTGTGTATTTAGTCAAACAGCCACCATTGCCGAACCTATCGATTGGTCTATTGTCCTTCCGCCGGATACGACTATTGAACTGGGGCAAAGTGTTGAAATTCAAGCACAAACCAATGTTTTTGACGCTTCTGTCATTGAATGGTTCCCATTTGAAAGCCTAAGTTGCCCAGATTGCTTAAGGCCGACGGCACAACCTACGGAATCTACTACTTACACCCTTACGGTTATCGATTCATCCGGATGCACAGATACAGCTTCCATTCTCATAAATATCATTGTGACATGCAATGGAGATAAACTGTACATTCCTAATATCTTTTCCCCCAATGACGATGGCTTAAATGATTATTTCGAAATTGTAAATAAAGAATTTCCAATTGTTGTAAATAGTTTTCGCATTTTCGGCCGCTGGGGGGAACTCATCTATGAAGGCACCGGAATAGATGCCCGTTGGGATGGTACCTTCCGAGGTAATGATATGCTCTCGGATGTGTATGTTTATATGATAGAATTTACTTGCGCTGATGGCCGTAAGGGAATGCTTTCCGGGGATGTAACCTTAATAAGATAGAAGGGAAAACAATTCTTCCCGACCGGGCAATTGCCCGGTCGGGAAGAATTGTTTTCCCTTCTATCTTATTTTAAATAAAAATTGATTACTTTTAAAGCAAAACAATGCTCTAAAAGATCTCCATGAAAAAACATATAGAGGGACTGGTTTTTTTCTGCTTCTTTTAGCTAGTGCTGAATTATCGGGCTTTCAATCAGTTGAACCATTTGTTGTTCAGAACTTCCAGGAATCCTATGATTTAAATGATTTCGTGAGTGTTTTTTCTGTTCCACCAGATCAAGAATGGAGTCCCCAAGAGGTTTTCATCACTTCTCAGGATTCCTTTTCAACCTTTAAAAGTGATCTTTCAAAACAAGCTTACCAAGTACTTTTCCCTCATCAGGTGCACTGGGCTAAAATCGTAATCCGAAACCAACTGGATAACTTTTCTTTTTACAATTGGAAATTTTATTTCGGAAGTTCCAATTCCATAACCGATACGATCGAAGTTTATTATTTTCTGGAAGACGGTACGCTATTGAATACGTCTCCCATTCTTACAGGGGATTTGGTTCCAAATAAGAGCAAACAAATACTGCCAGCAAATCAGTATCCAAGAGTCCCTTTTAATCTGGAGGCGGGCAGTAGCATAACTGCCTTAGTAAAATTCGTAAGCGCTCGGCAACACCCTTTGAATCCCCGCTTTGAACTACGGCGAACCGAAATGTTCGGAGAATGGGACGAAGTCGTTTTTCAACGCATTATCACTTTACTTTTTGGGTTTATTCTGACCATGACTTTTTTCCATCTGATCATGGCCGTAGCCGCTAATGATAAAGCCTTCCTATATTACGGACTATATTTGCTGGGAGTGGCCGTTTTTTTCTCAATCCCCACGACTTGCTCATCAATGTGGATCTAGTGAAAACTTATCCAAAGATCAGGAATTTTGTCAATTTTACAGCTACCGCTTTGATGGATATGGCTTATATCCAATTCATCAGGGCTTTTGTAGAGCTGAAGCCTCGTTTTCCGTTCTGGGATAGGATACTAAAATATACCCTAATTGGTCGTGGAGTCACCTTACTTGTAGTGCTTGCCATCTACTATATTGACTTTAACGAACCCCTGAGCGACCAGATTATGGCCTCTTCTTTCGTCTTTGAGTACTTATTTATCTTTCTGCCTTTTGCTATATTCCTAATTCGTACCCGGGTTAAGGCCAATTATTACTTGATTGCCGGTATGATCGTTTTAATCATAACCGTTTTTGTAAATGCCTTATTTATTGGTTTGGGAAGACCTGATATCTACCTGATGTTTTCTCATATTGGTATTGGAACGGAAGTTACCCTATTCACTTTTGGTTTAGGGTATCGTTTGTTGCGTTTACGAAAAAAACAAGAAGAAGCAAAGCGGGTAAAAGCTATGGGAGAACTCAAAGATGAATTTTTTACCAATATTACTCATGAGTTCAGAACGCCTCTTACGATAATACAAGGAACCGTAGATTATTTGGGAACTGCCATTTCTTCACCTAACAAGAATGAAAAGATCGAGGCCCTGGGGGATATTTCCCATAATAATGAAAAACTACTTTATCTGGTTAATCAAATTCTAGACCTTTCCAAAGCCAGTGCAGGGTATATTCAATTGGAGAAAAAGCGAGGAGATATCATTTCATTCCTTCGCTATATCACTGAATCTTTTGAAACTCTGGCAAGCTTCAAAGGGGTAATCGTTCAATTTAATTCATCGCTTGAAAGTTTTGAATTAGATTATGATGAGTTTCGCATTCAGCAGGTCATTGCCAATTTACCAACGAATGCAGTAAAGTTTACCCCTGAAAAAGGTTCTGTTAATGTATTCGCGGATATTTCTAAAAAAGAACCTGAAACATTAATCATTAAAGTGAAAGATACGGGAATTGGGATCCCCGAAGATAAACTACCCCATATTTTTGAACGATTTTATCAGGTCGGAGATACGAGGTCGGGCTTTAAAGCGGGGACTGGGGTAGGCCTTGCGCTCGTTAAGGAACTATTAAAGTTGATGAACGGCCAAATAGAAGTGCAAAGCATTGCCGGGAAAGGAACTATTTTTACCATAATGCTACCCGTTGAGCAAGCTGCGGAGGAGCGCCATTTGAAAAATAATCATCAGAAAATTTCCGCTCCGGATATTGCTAAAGAACCAGAAACCAATATCGATCAACAAGAGGTGCTTACATTAACTGAGGAAGAAAAGCCTATTCTTCTCATCGTCGAAGATAGCAAAGGAGTAATAAAATACCTAAATCGCTTCCTCAGAGACCAATATCAGATCGAAATGGCCTTCGATGGCCAAAAAGGTGTCGAAAAAGCCTTCGAAATCATCCCGGATATCATCATCACCGATATCATGATGCCCGAAAAAGACGGCATCGAACTTTGTGAAGAACTAACCAACGATAGCCGAACCAGCCATATCCCCAAAGTGGTTCTCACGGCAAAAACCGGCCGCGAGGATAAGATCAGGGCGTACAAAGCGGGGGCCAACTCCCATCTTACCAAACCTTTTGATAAAGAGGAACTGGACTCCATCTTTAGCAATATGCTCAAGCTTAGAGCCAATATTCAGGCGCATTACAAAGACCAGGCGCTGGATCAGGATGCTCTGCCTGAAAAAGGAGATATCGAGTCTGAATTCTTAAGCCAGATCAAACATACCATCGAAGAAAATATCGCCGAAGAAGGTTTTGGCATCAATGAATTAGCCGATAAACTATTCATGAGCCGCGTACAACTTTACCGAAAATTAAAAGCCCTCATCGGCAGAACACCTTCCGAATACTTAACCGCTTACCGAATGACCCGCGCAAAATCTCTCATTGAAAAAACGGATATGAGTATCGGCGATGTGGCTTTTTCTGTAGGCTATGGCGATCCTTCTCATTTTACCAAGGTTTTTCAACGTGTACATGGGGTGAAGCCTAGTGAGGTGAGGAAGTAAACGTCTGATTTTTAGAAATTTCCTTCTAAAATTTATCCTAAATAAAGCCTAATGCTGATAAGTTACATGTCTTCATGTATTGAATGACAATACATTATTATTTTTAGTTCTTTGACATAAATTGTGAAAAAATGGTACTTCAAAATGATAATCCTTTCAGCTACAAGAGCATTCAAGGCTTATCATTTTGAAGTACCACCCCCACTAATTTTCTACACTCATACATTAGACTATCCTGCCCATGTACAACTAGAAAAAGAAGCTCTTACCCAAGACTTTTTCAACTTTTTTTCAAAAAAATAATTACTCGTGCAACGCTTTCTTGCATATCTACATATAGTCAATTGTAAACCGTACGGTAATTTATTTAACTAATTTAAATTGCGATTCACTAAAATGAGTAGAAATATGTTGGGAATTTGTTTCAAAGCTTAGCCTGTCGGCTCCGTTTTTCACAAATTCCCCCTTATTCCCCCTCCTTTATCGCAACTTGGGTAAACTAATCAACAAAAATTAAAGACTATGAAATTTTCAATCTTTTTTAATTTTCTACTGCTCTTCATTTCAACAGCTTTTTTCGTTGCTTGTGAAAGTGAAAACTTAGAGCCTGTAGTGATTGGTGACGGATTCGAAGCTCAAGGGTTCTTGTGTTATGAGTTGGACTATCCAGTCAATGCACTAGATAGTGAAGGTAATCCAATCACAATAAATAGTGCAGACGAATATGCCAATTTAGTGCTGGGGGGTGAAGCCTTGGTCATCCAGTATCCATTTACTATTGTGAGTATTACAGAAGACACTACCGCAACGGTCAATAACTTTGAGGAATACATCGAGGCACTGAATGCTTGCGAAGTTGCGGAAATTATTATTGATACGGTCGATATCTGCGAGACTCCAGGCCACGTATTACTCTTCATCAACAGAGGGGGGGCTGCACAAAGCCCATGCCGTTTCAATATCAATTATCCGGCAGATGTAATTGCAGGAGGTACCACGTTCACCCTAAACGAAAGTATTGACTATTGGGGTGTGTACAACGATTTCAACCTTGATGAAATTGAAGTAGTTTATCCAGTTGATGTGACCGTCAATATTTCCGGAGAAGATATAGAATTTACCAGTGACGATGATCTGTGCACTTACATTGATGAATGTAATTAAAGAACGTTCCCGTTCTTAACAAATTATCCGGGAACTGTCTTCTACCTGAAGGCAGTTCCCGGATTTCAAGATTTAAATTAAAAAGTGCCGATTTAGTGGTAAAACCAAACGTTATAAAATCTGCTGTTAAACGCGAGAGGGGGGCTTTCAAAATAATCTACGAAAGCTGTACCCCTTATGCATTTTCTATAGTCAGGCGCTATGTCTCCGATGCCAACATCCACAAAGACATTATCCAGGAAATCTTTGCCCGTCTTTTTCTAAGCCTGGATTCCTTTGACGAATCAAAAAGTTTCAAGCCCTGGTTTCGCAGGATTGTCATTAACCAGTGCATGGAGTACCTCAGAAAGAACCATAAAATGTCTGTCGTAATACCTTTGACCAATACGACCGAAACGCCCAGCGAAAACCTTGAAGCAGAACTGACTAAGCTATCGAAATCAGAAATTGAAATGTTACTTGCCAAAATGCCGGATGGGTACCGACAAGTCTTTATGCTTGTTGCAATTGACGATTACACACACAAAGAAGTGGGCGCGTTGCTGGACATAACTATGCTGATCCTGAAAAATCAACACCGCAACAGCAACAAGTTTCATTATTTCCAATACTACATTTACCCGTTCAGAAATTGACGATAAAGCGGGCTATTGGCATGCCTCCCCATTCTATAAAACGGATGCCGACTCCAAACCGATGTCTTATCCCAGCCCGTCAACTGACAGTGACAAGTGGCATCTCCACTTGGGCCTCAGGATATGGAGTGAGTAAACCTGAAAACGACCAGTACGAGCAGAACAAACTGTCATACTACACTCAATTAAGCTATACTCATCGCTTTGGCAATAATTTTATTCTTTCTGCCGGATTGCAATATCAGCAGTTACAGGCCCAGATTGTGTGGAGCCAACAAATAGAGAATTACACTACTGTCCTTTTACAGGATACTATTGTCGAGATACAGGTGAATTCGCTGACCGGCAACAGTGCAGTAGTGAAGGGCGACGTGGAGGTCAGCGTGGATGCTGCTCGTAATGTACAACATCACAACCAGTACCAATTATTCCAAATTCCTCTGAGTATCGGTAAATCCTGGAAAATCGGAAAAAAATGGCGGGCTGACTTATCTGTAGGTGGCGCGGTGAACGTCCTTACACACAACAAAGGGCGCAGCATCTATCAGGGGGAATTGGATTACATGGACGGAGCTACAACCAACCTCATTGACAATCGCTGGGGTATACACGGCCTTGGAATGGTACGACTGGGATATTGTATAAACAGACACTGGGGTATACTGGCAGAAGCCCAGTTCCAAAAGAGCCTGACAGATTGGAGCCGTATACCTGGTATACGTATGCAGCCTGAAGTGTTAAACATGGGGATAGGCATCTATTTTTCACTGTAATTGGGTAAAAGAACTCAGCTCAACCGCACGGCACTTAATACCAATAACCGCAAGGAATAGCCATATTCAGATTACACATCGAAGCATGGCAAACTTTATAGCTGAATACAGCCTCTTCAAAAATGGAACAAGTTACTTCATTGTAATACCTCGGTACATTTAGATCACAAGCCTTGTAAAAGCTTAGTTTGTGGTCTAAATTGGTCGAGATAGTATACGAGGCTCGTTGCGGACAATGATGACCAGCTTTTTTTCTTCCTTAGTATCCGGATAAGCCGCTTGAATTTCTTTAATTAAATCTAGAGATCGTTGGCGAATGTTGGGTTTTCCAGCTTGATGGCGTTTATGTCCATCCCTCCTTTAATGCTCCGTTCATTAAGGTCTTTGAATTGGGCCTTTAAGTTAAGCACTTGGTCGGCAAATTCAGTTTCCTGGCTTGCCTCATAAAGTAAGTCAAAGCCTTCGTCCATCGCTGCTTTCCCCACTAATTTTCTACACTCATTGATTATTTGGTAGTGGGTAAAACCGGTTGATGAGAAGTGTTAACCTTAAGTTGTAAAGCTTGTTAGATAAATCCATCAACGGATTCTACCCACTACCGATTATTTTAGGTGACATAAAGTGACTTTTATTTTTTAGTTTTGGAGGTAAGAATATGTCAGCTACAGAACAAGTCTAATGTATGATGCTTGATTTTATGAGGATCGTACATTTAACACGGCCAAGAATACTAAACAGCACAAGCAAGCATAATGAAAAACATCAAGACTCTGGTGCTAAACACTGGTTTTACCGCCTTCCTTCTTCATTCTTTAAGAAAGACATTTCTTTTAGTTGCCTTTATCACAGGCTTTTCTTCTTTTTGCTTTTCTCAAAAACCTGTAAAAGTGGGCTTGGTGCTCAGTGGGGGAGGAGCCAAAGGCTATGCACATATTGGGGTAATTAAAGTATTGGAAAAGGCTGGCGTTCAAATTGATTATGTTGGGGGTACAAGTATGGGAGCTATTATCGGAGGGCTTTATGCCGCCGGGTGGAACGGAAATGAGCTCGATAGCCT
Source organism: uncultured Saprospiraceae bacterium (assembly GCA_964537285.1). Taxonomy (GTDB): domain Bacteria; phylum Bacteroidota; class Bacteroidia; order Chitinophagales; family Saprospiraceae; genus CAZHZT01. The sequence continues at coordinate 20,252 of CAZHZT010000074.1, forward strand.
CCTGCGCGTTTTTGATTTTTATGCTGCCCTTGAAGAAAAAGTGGAACGTAGGGATATTTCTTTGTTCGAAAAGGAATATGGTGAAAAAGCGGCTATTACGCTTTCTATAAAAGATTTTAAAGTCGATCTTCCGACAGCTTATTCTAAGGGGCAAAGAATATTTAACTATTTCCATCAATGGACGGCCCGGGTCAATCATATTCAGGATTTTAGCCAGCTGCCCACTCCATTCCTTTGTATTGGTACAGATGCCGCCAGTGGCGAAGAGGTAGTTCTGGAAAATGGACTTCTACCTCTGGCAATGCGGGCAAGTGGTGCACTACCAGGGCTCTTGACACCTGTGCAAATCAATAATCGACTGATTATTGACGGCGCTCTGGTCAATAATTTCCCGGTTGCAGAAGTGAAGAACAAAGGGATGGACTTGATAATCGCTGTAAGAGTAGATGAGGATCTTTATGAGGCCACTGAATTAAATTCTATAGATCGAGTAATCTCTCAAATAGGGTACTACCAATCTGCCCAACGAACTAACCAACAAATTCCCCTGGCAGACATTTACATAAAACCTTCCCTTAAAGAGTATTCTATCACAGATTTTGAAGCAATAGATAGCCTCATCTTAAGAGGCGAAAGAGCCGCAATGGTTTTTTGGGATCAATTCCGAGATTTAGCAAAAAGCCAGCAAGCAATTAAGGCGGTAAAAATCCAGAAATACATCCCTTATTATGATACTCTAATGATTGAACGAATAATTGTAAATGATTCTGACTTGCTTAAAAAAATTGATTATCCTGCTCAAGAGAAAAGTGAAATCGCCACCAAAGATCTCTACGATAAAGTAAATCAGCTCTACAATAGTGGAAATTACGAGTTTATTTACTATGAGTTCGAAGAAATCGAAAATAATAAGCGCGTTCTCCGTTGGAATCCCATTTTTAAGAAAAAAAAGAATACCTTACTCAAACTGGGATTGCATTATGATCAGGTGTACAAAAGTAGTGTGCTGCTTAACTTAACCCTCCCCAATGTTTTATTCAAAGGATCAACAACTTCTATCGATCTTATTGCGGGCGATAATCTTCGTTATAATGTCAACTTCTTTGCTCCTCCCAAAAAAGGACCCGCTATTGGCATCAACTCCCGTGCCTGGTACAACGATATTTTATTCGACCTTTTGGAGCCTATTATTTTAAATAATGGGTTTAAATTAGAAGAAATTGAATTCAATTTTCTGGACCTTACCAATGAAATTTATGTACAACTCTTTCGCAATAACGCTTTCGCATTGGGAGCTGCAGCCGAATTGAAATATTTTGAATCCAGCTCCAATCAAGTCACTGAAGTCAATGCGGATACACTCACTTCAACAGGAACTGGTTTTTATCTTAGTCCATATGCTTTTCTGAAATTAGATGTTCGCGATCGAAAAGTATTTACTAATCGTGGCATCGTTCTGAATGCACAGGCCCGATGGATAAAACGACTCTCTGATACTTTCGATAATGAAAAACCATGGGGCCTGAACTTTGACATCACCTTGCAAAAGTATTTCCCTATCAGTAAAAGATTGAATATCGCCCTTACCATAAATGCTGGTTCCAATGTTGAAGAGGCCTTTCAGCCTTACACCTATTATCTGGGCAGCGTCAATCAAAATTTATGGAATAACTTTCGACCCTTCGCGGGGCTTTCCTTTGCAAAGGTAGCAGGAGAGCAGTTATACCTCAGCCAAGCTATCATAAGGTATCAGCTTTTTAAAAATCATTATTTATCTCTGATTTCAGGAGGCGCTTATGTGCAAAACGCTGTTAAACCGCTCGGATCTGATAATGAAGTTAGGGTGTATAGCGGTGGTGTAAGCTATGGCGTTGATACTTTTTTAGGCCCTATTGAACTTACTTATGCACTATCGAATAAAGAATGGGTGCTGAATTTTAACCTGGGGTATTGGTTCTGAGAAAATCCGGATTAAAACATGAGTTAATTTGCGAAGAGCATAATAGACATTCGCATTTTGTAACAAATAAACCATTCCCTGTAACAACTTCCCTAAAAGAATCTTGTGAAATTCAGCAACTTGCCAGTGAAAATTATTGATCATTACTGAAATTAGTTCTTTGACATAAATTGTGGAAAATGGAACTTCAAAATGATAACCCTTGAATGCCCTTGTGGCTGAAAGGGTTATCATTTTGAAGTTCCACACAATTTGTCAAAGAACGCTGAAATTTAATCATGAAAGTGCGAATAATTGTCCAGGTTGCTATTATTACTATATGTTGCCTCTCAATGGCCCAGGCCCAAAGTACGGATTCAGTAGCCTTGGATACAACGACAAAGCCATTCAGGCGTTTTGACTTACTCCCGGCTATTTCCTATTCACCCGAAACACAACTTACCCTCGGAGTCATTGGTTATTATTATCTTGATCTTTCTGAAGGAGATCCCAATACCAATATATCCAATTTTAATTTGTTGGGAGTTTACACCACTGCTAACCAAATTGCAATAGAGGCACGCGGAGAATTATTTACAAAAGGAAATTTGTGGCGTATTCGGGGTGAAGTGTATTTTAATCGTTGGCCAGACAGGAACTATGGACTCGGGAATGATGCCAATGCAAAAGTAGTTGTCCGAGAAGATCAGGAAACAGATACTTTAAATTATTGGCCCTACAATTCGGACCGATGGCTTTTCAACCCGGTCGTTATTCGAAGAGTTGCTCCTAATTGGTACCTTGGAGGTTTAGTAGATCTGGAATATATGACGCGTGTCCGCAACTTAGATGATGAAGTACATTTTTTAAATGCGGCTGCAGAACAGATTAATGAGGTTGGAATAGAGGGAACCCGCATTGGCCTTGGATGGCAACTCCTCTTCGATAGCCGGGATAATATTCTTAATCCTCTAAGAGGTGCCTTCGCTGAATTAACTTCGATCTATTACGACAAGGCATGGAAAAGTGATTTTACTTTCAATAGTTACAACCTGGATACACGCTATTACCTGAATACATTTAAAAACCATACACTCGCTTTGCGCTCAGTACTTAGCGCTCGTTTTAGTGAAGAACCAATACAGATACGTGCTTTATCCCGCGTCGGGGGCAGATATTTTTTGCGGGGTTACTTCCGAGGAACTTATCAGGACAAGCATATGGCTGCCTTCGAAGCAGAATACCGCTTACCATTTTGGAACGAGGACCTGGATGCGCCTTTTGGGCAATTCTGGAAACGCCTGGGAATGACCGTTTTTGCCGGAGGAGCTCAAGTGAACGATGACTTTTCAAACTTTAGGCTTAATCGCTTCAATGCCGCTGTCGGAACCGGCTTGCGGATTTTATTTAATAAAGAATCCAGATTGAATATTCGAATCGATGTTGCTTTTGCGTTAAGGGAAGACTCTAATGGCCAAGGCACCAAACAATCGGCATTTTATTTCTATCTTTCAGAAGCTTTTTGAGGCCTAAATCTACTGTTACGGTATATGCGCTAGTCTGCTTAGAATACCATTATTCCACGTTCTACCTAACACCACAGAAAATGCATTCGCAAAGCATCATAAAAAACGATAAAAAGCTCATTCATGCCTGGGCTATGTACGATTGGGCGAACTCTGTTTACCTGTTAGTCATCACTTCGGCTATTTTTCCCATTTATTACAATCAAGTTACCCGCCATGATGGCTCAGACCTGGTGGAGCTCTTTGGGTTTACTTTCCAAAATAGTGCTTTATATTCCATTACGTTAGGGTTGTCATTTGGACTGATAGCCTTGTTTTCTCCTTTACTCTCCTCCATTTCCGACTATTCCGGCAGTCAAAAGGCCTTTATGCGTTTTTTTTGTTATGTGGGGGTTATAGGCTGTTCTTTGTTGTTTTTCTTTACTGGGGATAATCTTTTATTTGGTTTGGGGGCATTAATGATCACTTCTATTGGTTTTTCTGGAAGTATTGTATTTTACAATTCTTACTTACCGGAAATTGCAAGCCGGGATCGCATGGATATCGTTAGCGCTCGTGGATTTTCTTACGGTTATGCCGGAGCATCCACTTTGTTGATCATATCCTTATTATTTATGTTCAATAAAGGCCTCTTTGGGATTACCAATGATACGCTGGCTCCAAGAATTATTTTTCTAATTACGGCCCTGTGGTGGTTTAGTTTTGCTCAAATTCCATTTGCTCGTTTGCCCAGAGGGTTTACCAGGAAAACAGAAGGCGGAAATCATTACCTGTTAAACGGCTATAAAGAATTGCTCCGTGTTTGGAATTCCGTGAAAGGCGATAAGGCATTGCTAACCTTTTTGGGAGCCTTTTTCTTTTATACAATGGGGCTTCAAAGTGCCATGTACATGGCCGCTTCTTTCGGAGAAAAAGAAGTTAAGCTTGAACTGGCTGAATTGATTTTTACCATATTGATCATTGAATACATAGGAATTCTGGGTTCGCTGTTATTTGCAAAACTTTCGGAAAGAAATGGTAATGTTTTTGCCCTTATTGTAGCAGTGACTATATGGTTTTTTATTTGTCTTGGCTCTTATTTCATTACAACAAACATTCATTTTTTCACGGCCGCTTTTTTCATAGGCCTGGTAATGGGCGGAATCCAAACAGTATCCAGATCTACTTATTCTAAGATTATTCCTAAAACACTTAATAATGCAGGCTATTTCAGCTTTTACGACGTCAGTGAAAAAATGGCGATGATGGTTGGGCTCATTCTTTTCGGTACATTGGATAATTTGACTGGAAGCATGCGGAATTCCATCCTTGCTTTAGGCGTTTGGTTCTTTATTGGATTAATACTGCTTTTGAGGTTGAGGAAAATAATTCAGCAGGATTAATAAAATTTTAACAAAAAAAGTCTTAAATCTTTACTAGATTTGAAATCAAAGATTAAAGAAATTAATAATCCAAACGAATAGACTTGTTCTGTAGGTGCTTAAGGATCGTAATTGCCCCAAACTTTATTTTAGACAAAGCGAAAAACGCTGCCATAACTTGTCCCGGATACTTTCGGGAGCTTTAGCTAAGTCAATTATTTTCAAGGCAGTATAAATAAAATTTGGCAATTTAAGCCCATTAAGCAGTTCTAGAACAAGCCTAATAAATCTTACTTCCATGAGCAATCAAAATAAAAAGAAACTTTTCAGCAATTGGTCCATTTTTACCTTTTTTCTTGGAGTAGCCTTTTGTTATGCCATCTTTAGTAGCTTTTCTGAGGGCAGTACGATTAAAAATACCCTTAGTGGCCTTCTTCCGCAAGTAATCGAACCCATCAGAATTGAAGCACCCATTGACTTCGCCGGAGAAAAAATTCCACTTGAAAACTTCGATGTCCGTGAACGACTCGATAGAGAGCTAAACGTCAATGCTTATTGGCATTCCAATACACTGACCAACATTAAGAGCGCCGCTAAGTATTTTCCTATTATTGAACCTATACTGGCTGAGCACGGCGTTCCTGATGATTTTAAATATCTTGCAGTTGCTGAAAGCAGCCTTAGAAATGTCGTTTCTCCCGCAGGAGCTAAAGGTATCTGGCAAATCATGAAGGCCGTAGGGAATTCTTTTGGACTGGAAATCAATAGCGAAGTTGATGAACGCTATCATCTGGAAAAATCTACGGAAGTTGCTTGCAAACTTTTGATCGAAAACAAAAATCGTTTTGGCTCCTGGTTAATGGCTGCTGCCGCTTATAATGTGGGAAGTCCCAGGCTGGCCAGAGAGGCCGAAAACCAGCGCTCTAACAATTATTTCGACTTGAACCTCAATTCTGAAACGGCTCGCTATGTTTTCAGACTCGTAGCTATTAAGCAAATCCTTAGTAAACCTGAAGATTATGGTTTCTATCTCGAAGAAAACGACTTGTATGGCCCCCTCAGCGATTACATAGAGGTTAAAATAAATGAACCGATCGAAAATCTGGGAGATTTTGCTTCAAAACATGGAATCTCCTACCGAATGCTGAAAGTTTACAACCCATGGTTGCTCGATCATAAATTGACGAACAGGGATCGAAAAGAGTATACTTTAAAAATTCCGAGAAGTACTTTCTGAGACTAGGCCTTAAAATAAAATCTATTGACATGAGTCATCCCGAATTTTAAAGATGACTCATAATAAATAATCGATGCCCTTGGCGGGAAGGTTTTGAGTTGGAGGTCGACACTTTTTTGGGATTTTTCGAAGAAAAATCCCAAAAAAGTGTCGACCTCCAAACGAAAAATGCTTCTACAGCGGGCAAAGGTTATTTATATAGTCCAATTCCGTGAACTACTTAAGCAAATTTAGCTGCAAAATCTTTCATCACTTCCGCCAATACAATCACGCTTTCTTTTTCCATAGCATTGTACATTGATGCTCTGAAGCCGCCGACAGATCTATGGCCTTTTATTCCTACGCAATCAGCTGCTTTACATGCTTCAAGGAATTCGGTTTGCAATTCTTCCTTCCCTTCTACCATTTTAAATGTAGCGTTCATCAAAGATCGGTCAGATACGTCCTTTACTATTCCTTTGAATAATGGATTCTCGTCAATTGCCTTATACATAAGGTCTGCTTTTTCTCTGTTTCGGGCTTCCATTGCTTCCAGCCCTCCATTAGCTTTTATCCAGCGAAGTGTCAGCATACAAACATAGATCGGAAATACAGGAGGCGTATTGAAGGCTGAGTTCTTTTTAATGTGTGTTTCATAGTTGAGCATAGTTGGAATGGCGCGGTCTACTTTGCCCAATAAGTTCTTGTCTACTATGACCAGTGTGGTACCGGCAGGCCCCAGATTTTTCTGTGCACCAGCATAAATCAAACCAAAGCGCTCGGCTTCAATTGGTTTACTGAAAATATCCGAGGACATATCGCATACGATTGGCACAGAAGTATCGGGCCATTGATGATACTGGGTACCATATATAGTATTATTGCTGGTTAAGTGTAGGTAGACCGCATCAGAAGGCACTTCGTAACTTTTGGGAATGTAAGTGAAGCCATCTTCTTTTGAGGAGGCTAACACATTCACCTGCCCAAAAAGCTTAGCTTCTTTGATAGCTTTTGTTGACCAACTACCAGTATCAACGTAACAAGCAGTGTCTGACTCATTGAGTAAGTTCATTGCCGTCATGAAGAATTGTGAGCTTGCTCCTCCTGTCAGGAATAGTACTTCATGATTTTCGGGCAACTTCATGATCTCTTTTACTAATGAAACAGCCTCATCCAAGATATTTACAAAATCCTTGCTTCGGTGGGATATTTCCAGTAAGGAAAGACCAATACCATTAAGTTCCTCCACTGCTTGAGCAGCTTCCTTAAAGACCTTTGCCGGCAATATTGCTGGGCCAGCGCTAAAATTGTGTTTCTTCATTTTAGATGTTTCTGTTTAAATCCTTATGCAAGCTAATACTTATTATTTATTAAGCCAAGATATATTTAAAGGAGTTGAACGGCTGCGTGCGTTTAGCTTGCTTATATAATTTATTCAAGCTCATTCATCGTAACTTGGATTATTATTGTCTAGTCACTTAAAAAATTAACATTCAAATATTTTGAGGATCGGCCAATGCTGAAGTATTTTTTCTGGTAAAATATCGGCTGACAAAAAATAATGTTGAGATCTCAGATTCTTAGGATTTCACATCTTTCAATGCTAATATTTATTTGAAAAACATTTGGATAATTGATGGGGCTGGCTTATCTTTGCACTCGCTAATGAAGATTGGCGCCTACAGTAAGTTTTTTAAGCGATTTTTGAATAAAAATCATTTTTTATCTAAAAAGCTTGCACGATTAAAAAACTTGATTTATCTTTGCAGTCCCTTCGGAAGTGAGGGGGCTTAAAATTGAAATTTAACTATAAATTAATATAGTTTAAATAAAGTTCATTGACATTGTTGTAAAGAATAGTATGCACTAAGAAA
>CAZHZT010000075.1:0-27642 GCA_964537285.1 uncultured Saprospiraceae bacterium
GAAGCCCACTACAAAAGAGCAATAGCCTATGATGTGCTTCCGCTACGCGGAAGTTCGTCTCTATATCTTAATAACCCTGGGAGAACCCAGGGCTACAATCAGGCAGGCCTAACGGCCTGCTTTAAGGACTTCCCAAATTAATTTCGACCAAATGAAATCATTTAGAACCATTTTGTTCGGGTGATTAGTTTTTTTTATTTAGTTCTTTGACATAAATTGTGTGGAACTTCAAAATGATAAGCCTTTCAGCCACAAGAGCATTCAAGGCTTATCATTTTGAAGTTCCACACAATTTGTCAAAGAACGAGTTTTTTTATTTTTACCTTATGAAATATCCAATTGGAATACAAGATTTTCGAACAATTCGACAAGAAGGTTATGTTTAAGACTCCACCACCTCCTCTTTCTCCTCAAAAAAGACCCCATACTCCTCAAGTTCTTCCAAAACAGGCTCGTATACCTCCTGTTTCACCGGGATATTAACCCCTGTAGACTTGATGTTGCCCAACATGACATTCTTAACAAAAATACCCAAAGGAAGACCAACGAGCTTAGACATGGCCGTTTCCTGTGCGTTTTCGCCTTTCAACACCATAGTAGAGGTCAATTTCCTTTTTTCTTCCCTTAAGCGATAATGAAACTCATGCTGCATAATGATCATGTCCTTGTCTTCCGCTCGGAGTTTCCACTTTTCAAACAAGAGGTTTTCAAGAATAAAAGCAGGGCTTGCCTTTTCCAGTCCGATTTTTTTGTGCTCAAAAAGCCCCAACCATTCGAGTTTTTGCATTACTTCATCATTCGGGCTGAGTTGAAGGTAGTTTGCAGCTTTTTCTTTTAGAGTGGAGCCATTTTTTTCATGATATAACAGCCCTTCCAATAAATCGTGATAAGTTAGTTTATCAGAATCAGTGATGGGGTAAGCAGCTTCTGTAAGTCCAAGCTTAATCAATGCATTCCATGCTTTGCAATAGCCTACATGGCGAATCGTTCCACGCCAGATATTGGGTATATCTTCTAAATTATACAATTCTCTGTAGAGCAGAGAATTCCTGTTGGCATACACTTCATAAGGGCCTTGGTTCAGAATTTCAACCACTTCTGATTGACCAAAAAGCTGATGGTAGGGCACAAAAACATTTTTACCGCTTTCCAGGTATTGTGCCGTTCCCTGGCCAGCTACAACAACATTTCGAGGGTTCCAGGTAAACTTATAGTGCCAGGGGTTATCGTCGCTTTCCGGGGCAATTAAGCCACCGGTGTAGGAACGGAAGCCCGTTAATTCTCCCCCCTTAGCTTTTATTTCATTAATTTTTTTCATTGCCGACATATGGTCGATGCCTGGATCAAGGCCCAATTCTCCCATAAAAATAAGCCCTTCATTGAGCACCTGATCGCTTAACAGGTACAACTCCTTAGTGAGATAAGAAGCGGTGACCAGATGTTTTTTTAAGCGAACACAATCGTAGGCTACTTCAAGGTGCAGATATGCCGGAAGCATAGAGACTACAACATTAGCCCTTCCGATCAAATCTCTGCGATCATTTACCTTTAAAGCATCCAGCCAGACTCCCCGGCCTTGAGGATGACCAGCAACTTTACTTTGTGCCAACTCTAAATTCGCATCCGCCACAGTAACGAACCAGCCATATTTTTCTGATTCTTTAAGTACATAATTGATGAGCGCTGTAGCAGACCGACCTGCTCCGATTATCAAGATATTTGTCATGGAAAACGAAAGTAATTTTGAGGCAAGTTTCTAAAATTTAAATCACATATACAAATAAAAAAACGGCAAACGGGAAACGGCAAACGGACGACGGGAAACGGACGACGGGAAACGATCCTCCGATCCGTTCCCCTTTAATTTCGTTAACCGTTGACCGTTGACCGTTAACCGCGAATCGTTCCCCGTTAATCGTTAACCGTTAACCGCGAATCGTTTTTTATAGATTACTGCTGCCAGAATACCCGCCGAAACGGCAGCATTAAGTGATTCCATACCGGAATCCATGCTTCCGGGAATGCGGACAAACTCATTGACAAAAGGAAGGTTTTCATCAGCGATACCGTGGGACTCACTACCAATAAGGACAATAGCTTTTTGAGGCCACAGGAAATCAAAAACATTCTTTCCGTTCATGTCGGCCCCAAGTATTTGATGATTTTTTAACTGATTACGGATTTTTTCCAGCGTGGTTCTGACAACTCTGGTTCTAAAAAAAGCCCCCATAGAAGCTTGCACAACCTTGGAGTTGTATTCATCTACGGTATCGGGAGAGCAGAAAAGCGTGTCCCATCCAAACCAGTTTGAAATCCTTAATATAGTGCCCAGATTTCCGGGGTCATTAATATCATCCAGAAAGAAGGCATAGTCTGGTGCTTTATCGAAAACAAAAGGGCTTTGATCGATTTTTCCGAGGGCAAGTACATTATTTGGCGTTTTCAATTGGGAAATACGGCCGAGGGTACGCGCGTTTACGGGATGGTATTCAATATTTAGCTTGGAAAGCTGGTCTTGTTTTTGCTCTATCCAATCGGGTAGAGCAAAAACTTCTAGCAGCCGTTGAGGAGCAAAGGATGCGCATTCATCGAACAATTTCTCTCCTTCAAGGACAAAGGTTTGAAATTCCTGACGATATTTCTTTTGTTTTAAAGAACTGATGAATTTTATCTTATTTTTGGAGATCATTAATTTAGTTAATGCAAGTTGCGATGAATGAGGGGAAATAAGGAGGAATTTGTGAAAAACGAAGCCGGTAGGTGACGTTTTGAAACAAATTATCACGATTTCCCCTCATTCATCGCAACTTGGGTTAATTATAGAAATACTCACAAAGCAACCATAATAGACTGGAATGACCATTTATCATAGCCCAAAACAGCCCATTGTGCCTTTATCATCAAAGCCTCTGTATCTATTGATGTTTATTTGCACCTTTGCTTTCTTGAGCTGCAGCCCTACCAAGTTCCTAAAAAAAGGAGAAAGGTTGATAACCCAGAACACTGTCACAATCCAATCAGATGGAAAGATAGAGAATAAAAGTGAATTAAAATACAATTTATTCCTCCTTACCCGCCCCAAGGTCAACGGAAAATTCCTCGGCCTTTTCAGAACTCGTTTGTGGTATTACTACAAAACCAACAGCCCTTCGGATACTACTAAGTTGGATAATTGGCTACGAAGAGTAATAGCAGAACCTCCGGCCTTATATTCAGATGATGCAATAGAAGCTTCTATTGAAAACATGGGCAACTATATGCGGCAAAGAGGCTATTGGAATGTTAAAGTTTCAGCCGACACAGTGGGAGCGGGCAAAAAAAAATTGGGGGTCAACTACACTGTACTTCCCCAAAAGCGCTATTATTTTGATCGAATATCTTTTGCCAGCCCGGATAAAAACATAGAACGCATTCTTTTCAAAAACAAAGATAAAACCTTCTTAAAAAGAGATGTACCCGTCCAAAACAAGTCTTACAACCAAGAAACCCAAAGGATCACTCAAATGCTAAGAGATAGTGGTTATGCCCTATTTTATAGTAATTATGTCGATCAGCTGGAAATCGACACCCTGACCGAACGCCTCTCCGCAAAACTTACGGTATTGCCCTTCAGAGATTCTACGAACCATCCAAGGTTTAGGATCGGGCGCGTGAATATTTATCCAGATTACAGGGCCGGCCAGGAAAACCTGATTTCCTATATCAAGATGGCCGATCAGGATGGGATCGCTTTCCTTTCCGAAACAGAAGACTTTAGCATAAAACCCGAGGTACTTCTGGAAAAAATCCAACTTGTTCCTGACCAGCTATACCAACAGAGCCAAGTTTCCAGAACCAATCGCCTTTTAGGGGACTTAGGGGTGTATCGTTTTATTTCCATCATCCCTTATGTAGATTCCATCATCCCAAATCACTTGAATTTTGATATAAAGTTGATTCCCCAAGATAAATGGACACTGGGCTATGACCTGGAACTCAATACTTTTGCCAACAGTCAGAGTAATGCCCTTATTGGTGGATCTTTTAGCCTTAACCTAACGAACCGGAACTTGCTCAAAGGAGCAGAATCATTTAATATAAACACCTCACTGGGTATTGAAATCAGCCGCCCTGAAGAGGACCGGAGGGATCAGTTTATTTCCACACTGGAAGGAAGGATAAAGGCTGATCTTAGCATTCCTAAGTTTGCAGATCCTATCAAACTTTATTCTTTTTTAAATTTTTTAAAAATAATAAAAACACCTGTCTTAAAACGCTTGAGGCAAGAAGCGAAAACCAGTTATTCACTGAGTTATAACTATGTTTCTTTATTCGGATTTTATGAATACAATCAGATCAATGCATCAACAGGTTATAATTTCAAGGTTAATAATCAGACCAGCATCACCATTAATCATCTGGCTATTGACTATTTAACCACCCAAATTCAAGATGCTTTTGAAGTAACCTTGAGTAACAATACTTTTCTCAGAAATAGCTTTGAAGAACAACAATTCTTCACCGGATTTTTATTCAGAGACATTGGTATTTCCTGGAGAAAAGATAATCCTGCCACTGGCGAAGCTTGGTGGATTCGCCATGCATTAGAAATATCCGGATGGGAAGTATACGCAGGTAATAGTATTGCCAACCTTTTCAGAAAAAACAACCAATATGACTACAGTATCTCCGGAGTTCCATTTTCTTTATTTGGAAGATACGAATTTGACGGAAGATACCTGAAACGGAATTCCCCGAAAACCAGTACTGCTTTTCGGGTTAACACAGCTATTGCTCTTCCTTTTGGGCAGACCAAAGGTATTCCTTACGTAAAGCAATACTTTGTGGGGGGGCCTTCCAGCCTTCGCGCCTGGAGAATACGGGAAATTGGCCCGGGAGGTTATGTTGACTCCATCACCCTTGATCCTCAAAACACTCTGGTCTTTTACCAAACCGGGGATTTTAAACTGGAACTCAACGCCGAATATCGCTTCAATCTCTTCAAGTTTTACGCTCAATTCGAGGGAGCCTTCTTTTTGGATATTGGCAATGTGTGGACATTGAGAAAGGATCCCAATCGCCCTGGCTCCCAGCTGAGATTGAACAGAAAATACAATGAGGAAAACGATATTATTCAGGATCTTTTCATCAATCAACTAGCCATTGGCACCGGCTTTGGGCTAAGGATGGATTTCAGCTACTTCCTCATCCGCCTGGATATGGGATACCCTCTGAGAAACAATTACCCCAAACCAGATTCACCTCACAGAAATAGTTACTGGGCTGTTCACCAGCTTAATGAACTCAGCTTGTCGAGAATCAATTATAACTTAGCCGTAGGTTACCCATTTTGAGCATAAAAACATCATCGATTGTCGTTTGGGGAAATAAGCGCGCGTACGCGCGCTTATTTCCCCAAACGACAATCGATGAAAAACATGATCATCCCGGATTTTCGGATGACTCATGTTACCTAATCATTTCTTTTTCTTATCAAAATCATGGAAGATTTGCTTGCGGCCGTACTTACTACAGATAGGGCATTCATAGGGATTATGGCCTCTTGCCGGGCAATACTCGCGACCAAAGAAGATGATTTGCAAATGCAATTTATTCCATATTTCTTCAGGAAAGACTTTTTTCAGATCGGCTTCTGTTTTCTCTACATTTTTTCCCGTGCTCAATGTCCAACGGTAAGCAAGGCGATGAATGTGAGTATCGACAGGAAAAGCAGGAACACCAAATGCCTGTGACATAACGACTGAGGCTGTTTTATGCCCTACTCCCGGCAAAGCCTCCAATGCTTCGAAACTCTGAGGGACCCTTCCGTCGTATTCCGAAATGAGGATATTGGAAAGTTCTGAAATAGCTTTTGACTTTCTGGGAGAAAGGCCGCAAGGCCTTATGATCTCTTTTATGTTTTCGACGGGCAGTTTAGCCATGTCGAAAGGATTATCCGCTTCGGCAAAAAGGAAGGGGGTTACTTTATTAACACGCTCATCAGTACATTGAGCAGATAATAGCACCGCTACCAGAAGTGTGTACGGATCTTGATGATCGAGGGGTACGGGCGTTTCCGGATATAATTCATCCAGCATAATAGCAATAGCTCCCGCTTTTTCTTTTCGGCTCATCCAGCTAATTTTTCAAGAATTCAATTGGGTTAAAAAAGCCATAGTATCCACTCCGTCAGCATAGTCGGTCAATCCGGGAGACTGTGCCGTACCGGGCTTAATAGTGGATATACCGGGAATTTCTTGTGTGGAGACGGTACATTGTATTTGATCCTCCACTGCATTCAGTTCATTAACCAAAGAGTTTAAGTCATTATAAAACGAATAATGAACAGTTGCGATCCTCGACATCAATGCTTCATCTTCTTTGAGCAGGATATTTTCAGCGACAAAATGTTTTTCCCTATTTAACAGAAAGATGGAAAGATTATAGTCGTAGTTATTTCGGTATTTATTATGTGAGCGGGATAACTCATCTTCCTCCAATAATTTTAATAAGGGAGAAAAATCATAGCCTTCCGGCGTGTAGATCTTGGCAACATTCCGGCACCCTAACCCAAAATAAGCCAGGATATCATCAGTAAGCATTTTAAGCTCTTCTGTCGATTCGTTTCCATGTAAAACAGCCACCCCATTGCGGTTCTTACGAATGATATTCGGGTACTTCCCAAAATAAGATTCAAAATACCTGGCAGAATTATTACTCCCCGTAGCAATAACGGCCTTGAAATTTTTTAATCTTTCAGTTAACTGAAAATATACTTCGGCCTTGGGTTCAATTTCAATAATTGTTTTTAATAACAGCGGAAGTAAGTAAGGATCTTTATCTGAAGGCTTGATCATTGCTATATGACCACTGAGAAAGACGGAAAATACATCGTGCACTCCTACTAACGGAATATTACCCGCCATGACCAGCCCTACTTTTTGAGGTTCATTTTCTTCGGCATCATATTGATTCACCCATGAAACCAAGGCTTCTGCATCGAGGAATTGTGTTTTTATCGCACTTAGAGCACGCTCACAATTTTGGGGAACAAACCAGCTATTATTGGAAAACGTACGTTGAATGGCAGATTTAAAGCGTTCGTCAGACACATTGATCGCTTTGCCTAATTCTACCAAAATTTGAATACGATCAGATAAAGGAATCATTGGAAGGAATTAAAACGTTAGATTTTTTAGTTCTTTGAAATGAATTGTCAAAGAACGGAATTTTCTATCACGAACTCACAACAATCTTTTCCGACCAGAGAGATAAGTACGCCACTTATTTAGAACTTGTGACATATCATCCGGCAGGTCAGATTCAAAATATACTTCTTTCCCTGATGTAGGATGGATAAATCCGAGAGATTTGGCGTGCAGCGCATGCCGGGGCATTAGTTTGAAACAATTTTCAACGAACTGCTTGTACTTTGAAAAGACCGTCCCTTTAACTATTCGACCACCTCCATATTTCGTATCATTGAATAAGGGATGCCCCTGGTATTGCATATGAACCCGAATTTGATGGGTACGACCAGTCTCCAACTCACATTGGATCAGGCTCACGTAGTAAAGATCCTCTAAGGTTTTGTAGTGAGTAACCGCTCGCTTTCCTTGTTTTCCTTCGGGGAAAACAACCATTTGCAAACGCTGGTTAGGATTTCGTCCGACATTTAAATTTATAGTGCCCTCTTGCTCCGGGAAGGCTCCCCAGACCAAAGCCTGGTAGCGACGATGCACGGTGTGATGAAAAAACTGCCTGGACAGGCTGCTCATCGCTTTTTCTGTCTTTGCAATAACTAAAAGACCAGATGTATTTTTATCAATGCGATGGACTAAACCAGGACGATCGCCCAGATTACCTTCCTTAATGGGAAGTTCTTTATCCTGCATATAATGGGCAAGCGCATTCACAAGAGTCCCCCGGTAGTTCCCTACACCAGGATGGACAACCATACCCGCCTCTTTGTGAACGATTATTATGTCGTCATCTTCATAGCGAATATCCAGGGGGATATTCTCGGCGACGACCTTGTAACCCGAATCAGGAGGTTTTGGGTAAACCAAGGTCACAGAGTGACCAGGTTTCACCTTAAAGTTCGGTTTTACCATTTTTCCATCAACGCGGATATAACCGTCGTTGATGGCGTCCTGGATTTTATTCCTTGAAATATTGGCAATGCGATCGAAAAGGAATTTATCGATACGCAAGGGAGTTTGTTTAGGATCAGCAACATACCGATGGTGTTCGTACATGGTTTCGTCCGCTATATTGGACATGTCCACGAAGTCACTATCTTGATCATCATCTATCAGATCATCAGGAAACATTTCATTTTTTGGATCACCATCTTTGTTGTTATTCATCACAAAATTTACCCTTACCCCTCTTTATTTTCATCCGTTGCCTCGGGCTGTTCATCACCACCTTCAGCTACAGCTACAGCTACGGGCTCTCCTTCTTCAGAGGGCGCGTTTTCATCACTTGCAGGGGCATCATTATCTCCTGAAGGTTCATTATCGGCAACTTCAACAGAAGGAATTTCCACTTCTTCTTCTTTTGTTTCAAGGCTAATGCCTGAAATACGAGCCTGAATTTGGCGTTTTTCTTCTTCCGCTTTTTCGAAGCGTGCAGCAATTTTAGCGTCTTTAGCCTCTACCCATTCTTTATATTTAGCTTCAGCTTCTTCAACAGTGAGGGCACCTTTCTTTACACCTCTCATAAGGTGTTTTTTGTATAGAACACCTTTAAATTTCAGGATAGCCCGAACGGTGTCTGTGGGCTGAGCTCCTTTTAATAACCAATCATAGGCCAAGTCCCTGTCCAGGTCAATAGTAGCAGGAACGGTCATTGGGTTGTAAGTACCAATTTTCTCGATAAATTTACCATCGCGAGGAGCACGAGCATCGGCGATAACGATGTGATAGAAGGGCCTTTGTTTACGACCACGGCGCTGTAAGCGCATCTTTACTGGCATAATTTGTTAAATTTTTATAAATTAAGAACCTGTTTATCCTGCTGAACAGTTCACAGGTATTTAACGGCCGCAAAGATAGGTTGGTTTAAGGAATTATGCAACTTTTTGTAAAATTTTATACAATTCTTCCACTAAAACCACTACGGGTTTGTCGGCAGAAACTACGAAATCCGATTGATGATAAAAGGGCATTCTGCTTTTAAGCTTCTGTGCTACAAAGGATTCCAGCGAATGGCCATTTCGAATAGCTTCAAGCAACACTGGCCGGTGATCAATTTCTCTTTGCAAACGCAAAGCTAAGGTTTTTGCCGGAACATCAAGAAAAACCGTCCGGCCTAATTGATGCATCAGGTGCATATTATTATTATAACAAGGTGTTCCTCCTCCGGTAGACACGACAATATTTTGCCTGGCTCCTAAGCTGTGAAGTGCTTTAGTTTCCTGTTCCCTGAAAAATTGCTCTCCCTTCGTTAAAAATATTTCAGGAATGGTCATCCCTAATTTTGTTGCAATCTCTTCATCCAGGTCTGTAAAGCTCCAATGAATCCTTTTGCTAAGGGCTTTACCCAGAGAAGATTTACCAGCCCCCATAAAGCCAGTTAAAAAAATTTTAGTCACTTCTAAAGGTTTACTTTTAATTCAACGGCATAAGATTTTGGTGTCTCCTTAATATTAAGTTCGTATTGATCGGGATACAACAAATTCAATCGCCGGCGCACATTCACCAGGCCAATACCTCCTACCCTTCTGGTTTCTGGCGAGATCAAGCGTTCGGGCTTACTATTTTCGATATAAAAATATATTTCATCCGATTTGGAAATGAGTTTTGCAGCAACATACCCTCTATCGATCTGATTACTCAGCCCATGTTTAAAGCTATTTTCCAAGAAAGGAATAAACATGAGCGGAGCAATTTTTTGATCGCTCACCTGGCCTTCCACTTCAAAGGAAATATCGACATTGTTACCTTTCCGCAAATGTTCGAGATCGAGGTAATTTTTTATATATTTAACCTCTTTACTCAGAGGCACTTGTTTTTCATTACATTCGTACAACATATACCGCATCATTTCAGATAGCTTGATAACGATCTCCGGAGCTTTATCCGATTTTTTCAAAGTGAGCGCATACAAATTATTTAACGTATTGAATAAAAAGTGCGGATTAATCTGGGATTTCAAGAACCGTAACTCGGATTGCATGGTTTGGGTTTGCAAATCCTTTCGCTCTCTTTGATGCCGAAGCCAATCTGAAATAATTTTAACAATAGTAGAAGCTCCGGCAACCACAAAATGAGATAGGAAAAAATACCCCTGGTCTTGCAACAAGTTTGACTGATCACCGGGAGATTGGGAAAGTAACAGGTAAAACACTAATATTTTTATGGGAGCAAGCAGTATGGAAAAAGCAATTAACAGGGCACCATATAAAAGAAACTTCTTTTCGGTCAAATAATTAGGAATCAAGTAAAGCAGGTTGAAATACACGATCAGCATGTAGAAAAACACATTGATCAACTCCATAAGCAAAATAAACCACCAACTTCCTTCGCCAGAATTAAGCAAACACAACAGGATAAACATCCCCCCCCAGAAAACAAAGTGGTTAACTCCCTTCTGGCCAACTAACAATAATAACTTTTCCCTAAACTGCTTCCTGGCCGCAAATCCCATATTTTGATAATAATTTTAAGTTTAGGTGCTTATTCCGAAATAATCTAGATGTCTTAAACTTGTTAAATACTCTGTAACAAAATTCAGCGATTCTCGCTTTGAAAAATAAACGCGCCTACGGCGCAAAATTCTTTTGAGAGGGAGGCCTAAAGGGCTATTTTGCTTTGCAAAATAGCCCTTTAGGCCTCCCTCTCAAAGAAAATATCGCCGCGAAGCGGCTTAAATTTGGTTCTGGATTTCTAAACAAAATTAACGCTAGTCTTGCTATTATTTATCAAATTTAGATAAATCATTGAATTCGTTATACAGGCGACCAGCAAGGTTTATCTAAAAATGCTTACATCTCCGGCAATTCTGATGACTCCTTCACCAATTGGACAGGGAGCTTCAAGGAGGTAAACGTAAACGCCTTCAGGCATAAGGCGTCCTCTAAACGTACCGTCCCATTGATCATTAATATTTTTTGTTTCGAATAGCAGTTCCCCCCAACGGCTAAATATGCGCAGGTAATTGATTTGCTTGATAGCCGGAATTTCAGGAATCACAAAATGGTCGTTCACTCCATCATTATTAGGAGAAAAAGCATTGGGAAGTTGAATCAATTCCTCGCTGCATTGATCAATCCATTTCAAATGTATGTTTGAGATCGTGCTACAAGAAGTTAGCTCATCATTCACAGTAACTAAATACGATATATTCGCCACAGGACTTACCAGCGGATCCGGGCACCTATCGCAACTTAAGCCCGTTGGCGGTTCCCAGGAATAACTGAATTGACCATCGTCGTTCTCAGCTGTAGCATCTAGTTGAATCTCTTGTCCTTCAAAAAAGAATATTTCCGTAGATGGCTCAACGACGGGAAGCTCGATCGCCATTATTTCAAAATCAACTGTATCAGGAATGCAACTGGCTCGTTGGCCAATCAAACGTAAAGTGTAATTCTTTTCAACCAAGAGGCTCGGCTGAGGTGAAAAAGGATCCGCAAATAACTCTTCCGGTTGCCATTTAAACGAATCTGCATCGCCAGAAGCGCTTAAATGTAAAAGTGTTCCGGCACAAACTGCCGTATCTGCCGCTTCTAAAGAAGTAAGCTTCACAACTGAAATACGGACACTATCCATCTGTACACAAGTTCCTTTTTTTACCCTTAAAAAATATGTTCCTGATTCCTCAGGAAAAATTACCGGATTCCATGCTGTTGAATCACTTACCAGATCAGTGGGTTCCCAATGCACTGTTCCGCTTCCCATTCCACTTAAAATCAAGGGTTCCCCTAAACATACAGAGGTATCCGAACCCGCATCAATTTCTGCTGATGAAAATACATCTATGAAAATAGAATCCCTGATTTTACAGCCTGAAGAGTCCACTAAACTAAGCGTATAAGTAATAGCTTGCTCCGGAACAACAAAAGGCTTGTAGCACAAATTACAACTAAGCCCGTCAGTAGGTGTCCATTCAGGATGGACTCCTAGTGTATCTGAAACCTCCAAATAGAAATAATCCCCTTCACATATAACGGTATCAGGTGGTAAAAGGGCCTGATATGAAGAGAGGACTTCCACTTTTACAGAGTCCATACCCAGACAAGGACCATCATTTTTCACGGTGAGTACATAGACCGTTGTACTGTCAGCTTGCACGATAGGATTAGAACAGAACTCATAGCAACTCAAACCGGGGCGGCTATCATCCCAACTGTAAGAAAATTCATTCAAACCTCCGTCTGCCTTTAGTTGAAGCAGTCCCCCTTCACACATAAAGGTATCCGGTGTTATTTGAATGTCCGGTATTTCGCCAACAGTAATCGCCTCTTCTAATTTTAAAGAATCTCGACAAAAAACATTGCCGATTGTAAGCATAATATCAAAATTTCCGGGAGAATCGTAGAAAACGGTAGGCTCTATATCATCGCTGATCGCCGGCATACCGCCCTCAAATTTCCATTCGAAGAAATTTATATCGAGGCTGGATTGGCTTAAATTGGTGGGTTCTATACTTAAAGTTCCACAACCAAATGTATCGACAAGTAAAAAATCTACTTCAAGTGAAGGTAAAAGGATGGGTTCCTCTAATTCCAGGGTAACTTTACAGCCCGCATCATCAATCATTGAAAAACGAGGGGTAAAGCTCCCCGGAGCATTATAGGTATGCTTTAAGGTATCAAGACTTGTGTTTAGGGAAGTATCCAGTGAAGAACCATCATCAAAATCCCAGATATATAGATATGCGTCATTGGATTGAGCAATCAGATCCACAGATAGAGGCACACAGCTTGTATCAATAATTGCCGACAAACTTCCCGAGGGGCCTTCTACCTGGATAAAGTTTTCAAGCGTTAAAGTATCCCTGCAATTCTCTGAACGAATCGCAATTAATTGCACATCAAAACTTCCCGGCTCCACATAAATATGTGAAGGGGCCGCAAGCGTGGAAAGGCCGCTTTGGTCCCCAAAGTCCCATTGATAGGAAAAAGCATTTTCCGATTCATTCTCAAAAGCAACCAATAAAGGCGGGCAAAAGGCATAGGTTGAATCGGCATCGAAATTTGCCTGAGGATCAGCTACATAGATAGAGTCACAGAAAGTGATAATACACCCCAGTGCATCCTCTACTGTTAAACATACTTCATATTGCCCTTCATTTTCAAAGGCGTGTAATGGCTTTAACTCAACTGAATCCGTATAGCTATCGCCAAAATCCCAAAGAACAGATGTCATATCTCCGGCAATATCCGAATAGAAACCAACGTCTTGACTGCTGCAAACGAAGCTTTCCGCCTCAAAAGAAGCCTCGATATTCCCGACACTTATTGCTTCGTCAAATACTTGTTGGTACTGACAACCCAGATTGTTTTCCAATATTAAAACAATATCGAAGAGCCCGAATGTGTCAATGGTAAAGGCTACGGTGCTATCATTTCCTATAAAAACAGAATCGCCGACAATCCAACTTCTTTCCGAAATTTGCCCAATAATACTCTGAGAAATATCCGTTAAAATAAGCTCATCTCCTACACAAGCAGGCGAGGAATCGATGAGTATCTCCGGCAGGATGCTGCTCACTTCAAGTATTTGCTGAAAAGAATCCCGGCAACTATTTACATCTTGAATGATCAATTCAATTTCAAAAACACCTCCTTCAAAAAATTGAATCAATGGAGCGGCATCCGTCGCATTCGAAATAATAGCTCCCTGAGCTACCCACTCGAAAGATTCTGCAAATACAGAATTATTATTGGGAAACAATTCTAAAGGAGCGCAGCCTAGTAAGGTATCTAAGTCAAATTTAGCTTCAGGATTTGTAATTTCCAGATCCTGAGTTTTGGTAAATTGGCATTCGGAACTAAAATTAAAAGCCGTCAGACTTACTGTGTAGCTTCCCGTTTCCGGATAAGTAAAAACAATAGAATCTAGTGAAGAGGTATCCGTCAGACTTCCGGGTAAACCAAAATCCCAGGCAACAGAATCTGCTTCGAGCGAGGTATTGACAAAAGTAACTTCATAGGGTTTACTACAATCGCGATGAACCTTAAAATCTGGTTTTGGCGGAAGTACTTCTACAAGTTGTACTTGAGTCAATAAGGTATCGCATCCATTATGACTAACGAGTAGACTAACATCAAAAATACCGGGGTTTTGGTATACGTACTGAAAATAGGGTCCAAATCCTTCGAAATTCCCATCTCCATTCACATCCCAAAGATAAAAATTTGCATTTTCACTACTCTGATCTGTAAATGAAACGGGATCCCCGACGCAACTAATAACCGGATCCACCTCAAAAGCCGGAATGGGTAGAGCGCCTACTTCTAAATACCCGGGATAAACAGCTGTATCCTTACAACCTAAAGAGTCTTGAATAATTAAAGTAACATCAAACTGCCCCGTATCAGAAAGAACGAATTGCGGATTAGGCTCAAAAAATTGTAAGCTCCCCGTGTCCGTCAAAATATTCCATTCCCAATCAACAATTGAGAATAGAGCAGTTGAGCTTTCCTCCAGATTCACCTCCAAAGGTTGGCATCCATTATAAAAAGGATCAATCAAAGCAGCCATTGGTTCCTGTATGACCACCAGAATCGAATCTATTGTTGATTTACACCCTTGATTTGAAGTGGCGATCAGGGAGGCATCAAAAACACCCGTACTCGTATAGGTATGCACCGGATTTTGCTCCTGGCTTGTTTGGCCATCCCCGAAAGCCCATTCCCAACTATCAACCATTCCCGAATTAATCGAAGCCGAAAATGCTACCTCGTGGGGAAGCTCACAGCCAAAGGGCTTGTCATGCTCAAAAGTAATTTGCGGATTGGGGTGAATTTCAATGCAATTGAATACCTTTTCATAAACACAAGATCCTATATACCTTTTCAAAGAAACAGAAAAACAGCCTTCGCTGGCATAAATATGCGTGGTTTGAGGTGTTGTTGAAATAAAACCATCTCCAAACTCCCAAACAATACTATCAGCCGCTGCAACAGATAAATCGGAAAAAGTAAAAACTTCCCTTTTACATCCAGATAAAGGGAATATTTGGAAATTCACCTCAGGCGTTACGCTTACTTCAAAATTTTTGCTAATGGTATCCGAGCATCCGGTAACATCATCTTCCGCAATAAGCTCAAGGACGTATTCACCGTTTTCAGGAACAGAAAGCTCGTCAGGTTGAAAACCATTGAAAAAGAAAGCGTTATCGAACTCCCATTTAAAAACAAATCCTGCAGAATCACTTAAGTTTATTATTTCAAAGGAGGTGGGTAAGGTGCATTCTTCAACAGTTAGTATATCAAAGTTAGCAACGGGACTATCGCTCACAATTACCGCTTCAGGCTGTACGACCGTGTTTGAGCAACCATTTTCATCTATAAGTGTAAGGCTTATTGTAAATGCATCGCTTTGTGGATAAATACACTTGGGTATCGAATCCGGATCATTCGTTACAATAATTCCGCAGGCGCCACCTATCCCCCAGGTCCACTGTGTGAGCTGACCATCTCCTGGTTGCGAAAGATCATTGAAAGCTACCTCCAAAGGGGCACAACCTGCAGGCGGGAATACCTCAAAAGCCGGACTTGGAGGGGCAAACACCTTTATGAACTCCTCTTTACATAAGGTAGCTGAGTTGCCTTTTACATCAGTTACTTTGAGACAAATGGTGTAAAAGCCTGGATTGCCAAAAATCCGGCCAGGTTTTTCGTTCGTCGATGTTATTCCCCCAAGGTCCCATTCCCAGGAGATGATTGCACCTTGGTCTGATGTAGATTGATCGGAAAAGGAAACTTGAAGACTCTCGCAGCCAGTGGTATCTGAGGCAGAAAAACCAACGATGATTTGCCCATTGAGCCAAGATGAGCAAAAAAGGAAGAAAGAAAAACCGATGGTTTTAATCAGGAAAAACGATTGTTTCATGTTTTAAACAGGTATTAAATTCTAGTTCTTTGACATAAATTATCAAAGAAGGCAAATTCTAAGAGAAAAGTACCTCCCAGAATCCACATGATAATAGAAAAAAATAAATTTTTCCATACCCGTTTTTCCTGTCTTGATTTATTGAAATAAACTTAATATTAGGGTCATTTATTTTTAACGCTTGCCAATTAATCCCTGACGATTTCCACAATTTCCACTCTTCTTTCTTGCGATGCTTCTACAGAGTAGACAGAGTTTCGAAGATCCGAAAGATCATCGCTAACACTTTTTCTTGCTTCCGTTTCGCCGAAGGAGCGCTCGGAAATGACCAATTGCCTGGACTTTAAAAAGGGCTTGAAGATACCATTTTTATAGGTTAAAAAATGATTGCGCACGCAACTGACTCTTCTCTTTCCCAGGTTCAGGTTATAATCACTTTTTGCTCTGGGGCTGGTGAAGCCTTTCAGGAAAATCTCGATTTCCTCCCCTTCGTTTAGCCTTTTTAGCAATAGTTCGGAAAAGGTGGTTAGCAGATCGTTACCCTTTTTTACTTTATACTCGAAAAAGGATTTCAGGAAATCCGTCTCGCTGAGTCTTTTGTTTTCATCCCTAATTCCGGCGCCAAATTTTTCCACGTATTCCTCTTGCCGTTGATAATACTCCTCGAAAGTAGCCTGATAAGCCATCTCAGTAGTCGTTTTTCTACTTCTTGGATCCGGGTAATCGTTATCGAAATATAATTTAAGAGGCAGAAAGTCCTCTAGAATATTATAAGATTTTTCTTCTTCAACTTCCTCGGCTTCTTCCTGAGCAAGAATTTCCTCTATCTCTTCTTCCTCTTCCTCCTGAACGATCAAGTCTTCTTCCGGATCAGGTTCCGGCTCAGGGAAAACCACCTTATAGATATCGTTGCAACACGTTTTATTGTCTTCATCAAGAAAAAAGGAACCAGGTCGATTTGAAGCGAGGTAGGTATTGCTCGAATCCTTATTTATAGAGAAATAAACATCATTATAACTGGAATTGATTGGATAAGGCATTGGGATGATTTCATCAGACCAGCCTTCTTTTTGACGGTGAACGTAAAAAACATCAAACCCTCCTCTGTTTTTCCAGCCTTTGGAACTAAAGAATAAGCGCTTATGATGAGGATCATAAAATGGAGAAACATCGTCGTATGGAGTATTGACAAATGTACAATTTTGTGGCTCGGCCCATTCCCCATCGGCATTTTGCCAGGAGTACCAAATATCCAGTCCACCCTTGCCGCCGGGGCGATCGGATACGAAGAAAAGCCCTTCAGCATTATGAAGACTATCCCAGCAAGCGGAAGCCTGGGTATTGGTATACCCCTCTAAATTGATTGGTTCCGGCAGTTTCCGGGGGCGTCGGGAGGTCCGGCTATCATTCTTGTCCTTGTAATAAATGGAACACATGATAGAGACAACGCCGGTAAAATCACAACGACTGAGATAAAAACGATTCCCCGAGGGACTGATGGTCAGATTAGCATTGTGCCGGTCAAGCTCATTCATTCTTCCGGCTTCTGGACGTGCTCTGGAGTTCCCTTTGGAAAGCATTACTTTAGTAAGCCTTCGCTGTGGATAATAATCATCATTGCGGAATAGATATCTGTAAGAAGAGTAGAAAAGGGAGTCTCCAATTCCGAGGGGAGCGAAATCACTGTAGGAAGAATTTACATTTTTATCCAGGTGGATTACTTCCGCCGGAAGGCTGTCTGCCAGGGATTCTATCGCCCATCGGCAGTTTTCCAATTCCCTTTTTGCCAAGATTAATAAACTATCTTTTCCTTCCTCATTTATTAAGAAAGATTGAAATTGAGCAGATGCTTCGCTGTACTTCCCTCTGGCTTTTAGAACCTGCCCCAGGAAGAAAGCGCTTTCAGGATAGGCCTTCAGCCATTCGGGCTTGTCAACCAGTTTTGAAAAGTTGATTTCTGCTTCTTCAAAGGCATAGTAATTCAGACAGACCTGGGCATAGCGGCTAATTAGAGAAGGGCTTTCAGGCTTCCGGGCCAGTGCCTGGTCATAATAGTGCATAGCCGAGGCCCAATCCTTATCTTTTTCTGCTTTTTTACCTGCATTCTCAAACGCCTTCACTGTTTGGGCATTCAAACAAAAAGTACCTAACATAACAAAACACGCAATAGAAAAAGATTGGAGAAGACTTTTCATAACTATACTATTTACAAAAGATAATTTTTTTTGTTTGGCGAGATGCCCTTTATTCTGATGTTTCTTCGAAACATCAGAATAAAGGGCATCTCGCCAAACAAAATTTCCTTACCAAATACCCCCCTCTAGACTTTCCAGAAACGCAACAAAATAGTTTCAATAGCCAGAAAAACGAGTGCTAAAACCAGGCACCATCTCCACAATTGCCTTCCAAGGCTTTTTTGGCTAATTACATTAGTTAGCCCCGAACCCACATCACCATCGATAACGGCAACTTTTCCACTAGCGGCTTCTTCCAGAGCGCTGGCATTAAAACAATCCAATTCTGATTCTCTGCGGTCAAAATTGAACGCATATTTGTAAAATGGTTCTTCTTTAGAAGTGAACAGGTCATAAAATCCAGCCTCCCTGATGCTTCCCGTCACTCCTAAGTAAACTTTGTTTCCGATCACTCGCTTTGAAGGAATGAACTCATTTTTTTCTCCTTTCAGGCGATACACTAAATCCCCTTGTGCCTGGCGGCTTTCCGTTTTCAACACCTCGTCTTTGCCAATTAAGTAAGCGATCCTGTTATCCTGATTGGAAGAAATCGCCATTTTGTAAACCATAGGTACAAAGATTTCCGCATTTTTAACCAGATCGTTGTATTCTTCACTTAAAGGCGCAGCGCAAAGGTAAAGGTGCCCTTTATCTTTCTTGTATTTCCCGAGGTAGGTGCTGCCATCTCTGTACGTCAACAAAGCTTCTTCCCCGCGATTACTGAAGTTCGTCAACTTAAAGTTAACGGTAGTAAAAGGAAGCTTCAAATTAGCGGATTTATTTTCAAACACGTCAAAGAAAACGAACTCAGAGGTATTCACTTCTGACACATTGCGCTGTATACGATCAAGGGTGACCAATTGATTCGCAGCAAAGCCATCTAAAAAGCTTTTATATGTTTCAATTTCTGCATTTACCCCAGGGAAGACCAGTAGATTACCGGCATTTTCGACATATTGATTTAATTCAAAAGCCAGGCCGGAGGAAATATTTTTTAAGTCATTGAGAACGATGAGATTGAAATTGGGAAATTCTGAATAAGACAAATTATTGGCAGAGGCTTCCGTTAATTCAAAATAAGGTACGCTACCAAAAACTGCTTTTAAAAAGCGGTTTTCCTTTTCATCATTAATGACCAGGACTTTGATTTTTTCAGCTACATGAAAAGCAAAGAAGTAATTATCATCAAAATTGATCGGATAGTCGGTAATACTGATCTTTGCCTGATGCCAGCCCGGGCGTAGTAAAGTAATATTAACGGTATCTTTCACTGATTGTCCTGCAGGAATCTCCAGGGAACCGACAGGCTTTGTTTGGCCTTCATGTTGTAAGGCTAATCGAACATTATCAACCTTATCATTGCTGTGATTGGTTACTTGTACGACCAAAGTATTTGTTTGGTTTAACATTTGTACTGGCGCAACGAACCAGGCGGAATCTATGCTGATATTGTTTTCACGTACAGCCTGTAAAGGAATCAGGTTAAGATCGAGGCTTGTATCCTGAAAAGCCTCAAGATCTGTGATATTTTTCTGGAAATCCGAAATCAGGTAAGCAGTCTGGAGATCGCTATTACCGCTATTAAGCGCTTGTTTCTGTCGCTCAATTACATTATTA
Source organism: uncultured Saprospiraceae bacterium (assembly GCA_964537285.1). Lineage (GTDB taxonomy): Bacteria > Bacteroidota > Bacteroidia > Chitinophagales > Saprospiraceae > CAZHZT01. Next base: position 19,895 of record CAZHZT010000075.1, read on the forward strand.
AGAGGGCGCACAGCAGGGGTCACCTGTATTTCATTGATCAGGCTAATCGCATCTTCCTGGCTAACCAGCTGCTGATGTCTTCCTTCAAAATCGTGGGTAAGAATTTGGAAACGATCTTCTACGGTATAAGCACTCACGATTTCAGCCGCCCCGCGTTTGGCTTTTTCCAAGAGTACCACATCCTGGCTAAGTCCGCTCATACTAAATGAATTATCGATGAACACACTGACAGAGCGAGGCCCGACTTCTGTTTCTTCTTTTTCAGGAATAAATGGTTGTGCAAAAGCCATGACTAATGCCAGGATGGCGAGAATGCGAGCCAATAAGACCAGTAAGTTACGAAGTCTTCTTCTTGCGCTAGTCTCCTCCTTCACTTCTTTCAGGAAGCGAACATTGGTAAAGTAGACTTTTTTAAAGCGCCTAAAGTAAAATAAGTGAATTATTATTGGAATAGCGATGGCTAGTGCCGCTATAAGGAATCCAGGATAAACAAATTGCATAGTTTGATGAATACGTTCTTCTGTTAAAAACTTTAGCTGATCATTAAATTGTAAATCGCGAAAATAGTTCTAATAAATAAGGCAAGCAAAATTTTTTTGAGGATAAAGGCAGCGAAATATCGATTGAGGGGTTTTCAAGGTAAAATTAACAAAATTGTAAGAATTTGCTTTTAGAAACGTAGAATAAACTTTGAAACTACGAAAAAAATTTCAATTCGTTTCAATACGTTTTCCACTACTAACATTGAATAGGGATGCTTATAAAAACTACAACAAAATTAAATTTTGCATTTAACCCAAAAAAACTCTCCTCATATATTTCAACAAACAAATTACATGGTTTTAATTTCATTTCAACTGAGTTTGGCAGGTGTCTAAACGGGTTTCGCTCTGCCCAGCCCATTGAAAATTAACATAAAGTTAACGTCAACTAGTAGATATGTAAAAGACGTTTACTTTTTTTGTATCAATTATTATTTTCTAATCTTTAAAGCTAAATCTTAAAAATGATGAAGAAACTTAATGTTTTATTCGTAGCTGTTCTTGCTTTGACAGCTGTTTTTTTTTCACAGCATGTTCTGATGATGAAGAAACTACTACCACTACCACTACCACTACTACAGAAGATTTTGTAGAAGTACTTTCTGGTTTCTTTACAGAAAACACAACGCTTTGCAGCGATGATGGTACTGTTTATGAATTGGCAGGTAAAGTAGTTGTAACTGGTGGTGCAACTTTGACAATTTGCCCAGGTACAGTTATCAAAGGTAGAACAGGTACAGGTTCTTTGGCTTCTGCTTTGATTGTTGCTCGCGATGGTAAAATCGAAGCTAACGGTACTGCTGACGCTCCTATCATCATGACTTCTGTTCTTGATGACGTTGAGCCAGGTCAAATTTCCGGTACAGTACTTACTGAAGTTGACAACTCTAAGTGGGGTGGTTTCATCGTTTTGGGTAGCGCTCCTACTTCTGCTGACGATGGTGACACAGAAGCTCAAATCGAAGGTATCCCAGCTGATGAAGAATACGGTCGTTATGGTGGTGATGACGCTAACCACAGCTCTGGATCTATCACTTATGTTTCTGTACGTTTCGGTGGTGCTTCGATCGGTGCCGGTAACGAAATCAACGGTATCACTCTCGGTGGTATTGGTGCAGGTACTACAGTTGATTACATCGAGGTTGTTGGTAACCTTGATGATGGTATCGAGTGTTTCGGTGGTAACGTAAACGTTTCTAACGTAATCGTATTGAACCAAGGTGATGATGCTTTGGATATCGATCAGAACTATGCTGGTACTATTGATAACGCTATTATTATCATGGGTAGCACTGGTGATGAAGCTATCGAAATCGACGGTCCGGAAGGTTCTACTTACACTGATGGTAAATTCACTATGACTAACTGTACTTTCATCTCTACTGATGGAGGTGGATCAGGAGGAGACCTTAAGTCTAAAGCTCAAGGTACAATCTCTAACTGTGTTTGGGAAGGTTTCACTTCTTTCTTGAAAATCCGTGCTAACTTTGACAAAAACAATGCTTGTGCTGCGAAATCAGATGCATTCTCTAACTTACTTGCTGGTGACTTGGTTATTTCTGACAACGACGTTGTAGGTTCTGCTGATCCTGCTGAGGTTGCTACTGTCTACACTGGTGTTGACGAGTGTGCTGGTGAGATCACTCAAGAAATTCAAGATCAAGTTGACGCTGCTGTTGTAGCTGCTGGTAATGCTGTAGTTGGTTCTTCATCTAAAGGTGCTAACACTGCTGCATTTGCTGGTTGGTCTTGGGCTGACGCTAACGGTAAACTATAAGCCGTGAACCTAAGTAATATCTTAGTATAAAATTTTCCTCAGAGAACCCTCCTTCGCCCTTGGGCTTGGGAGGGTTTTCAACTTTAACAACCTTTTAAATAAAGGAATGACATGAAACTTTTACACTTCTTATTTCTCTCTCTTTCTATTCTCTGGTTTAACCCTATCAGCACAGCTTGGTACGCTTCGGGGTACTATGACCGACGAAACCGGAGAAACGGTACCTTTCGCTAATATAGAATTTCAGGAAAGCGGCGAAGGAACTACCACTGATCTTGATGGTGCTTATTCTTACAAACTTGAACCAGGCACCTATACGGTTATTTTTTCTACTATTGGATATAGCGACTATGTCGTGAATGATGTGGCTGTCGAAGCAGGTAAAGTAGAAATCCTGAATGTTACCATGAGTACTGAGTCAGAGCAACTTGAAGAAATTGTGGTTACAGCAGAAGTGGTGAAAACAACGGAAGCTGCCTTGCTTACCCTTCAACGTAAATCCCCCAACCTCATTGATGGTATTTCTAAGCAAACTTTCAGCCGTTCTGGTGATGGTGATGCAGCAGAAGCAATAAAAAGAGTGACCGGCGTATCCGTAGAAGGTGGAAAATATGTTTATGTCAGGGGCTTAGGTGACCGCTACACCAAAACACAATTAAATGGGGTGGATGTTCCTGGTCTTGACCCTGATCGGAATACCCTTCAGATGGATATTTTCCCGACCAACCTTATTGATAATATCATTGTATACAAAACATTTACTCCCGACTTGCCTAGTGATTTTACCGGAGGTATGGTAAACATTGTCACCAAAGATTTCCCAGAAAGATATACCGTTGGTGCAAGTGTAAGTTTTGGCTTCAACCCCCAAATGAACCTTAACGAATTCTATTTGGATTACGAGGGAGGGGGTACGGATATCCTTGGTTTTGATGACGGTACACGCGAAATTCCAATTCCTCAAAATACGATCCTGAATGATTTTGACCCAGCAGTAGAACCGGATGCTGCAGCTCGTTTTGTAAGGGAATTTCCTAAGCAAATGGCTGTTGATACCACTACAAGTTTCCTGAATACCAGCGTTGCATTTTCAATCGGAAATCAGATTAATAAAGAAAAAGTAACCCTTGGCTATAATGTAGCCCTGAACTATTCGAATAATTATACATACTACGGCCGTCAATCAAATGACCCTTTGCTTTCTTTAGAAGATGAGGATTTCCAGTTCCCATTTTATATCAAAAGCTCCAACCAAGATCAAACTGAATTAATTGCTGATAATATCGGCTTCGGTCGTTTAGGTATAAATAATGTGCTTTGGAGTGGTCTCATTGGTGGTAACTTAAAAGTGAAAAAAAGTAAGTTTGGTTTAACCGTATTTAGAAGTCAAAACGGAGAATCCACTGCAGGTCGCTTTTTTAGAAATGACATTAGAGAAAACCCAGCAGACCTGCTTGAGCATAACCTTACTTATACACAAAGATCTGTTACAAATATATTATTAACAGGTAAGCATGCATTTGAGGAATCAAATATGGAAATCGAGTGGAAACTCTCCCCTACCTTCTCTACTATCGATGATCCAGATATTAGAAGAACCATGTACGAATGGACAGACCTTGAGCCACGTACTCTTGAATTAAGAGAATCTGTAGGAGCAGGGGTTTTAAGAACCTGGCGTTTCCTTGACGAACAAAACTATGGTGGTAGAGTAGATTTGACAAAAGAAATTTTACTTCCCAACGGTCGAACAACAAAAATCAAAGCAGGTATTGCTGAAACCTACAAAGAAAGAACTTTTGATATTACAAGTTATTTCTTCATACAAAGGGTCACTTCTCCTTTAACAGGAAATCCGGATGAACTTTTCCAGGAAGAAAACCTTTTCGGTACAGAGAATCCTGATGGTATATTTGGAAAAGGAGGGCCTGAACCTTCGAATTCCTATGAGGGAAGGCAAAACATCTTTGGTGTTTACATTATGAATGAATTCCCTATCACTGACAAGTTAAAAACAATCTACGGAGTTAGAGTAGAAAAAACAGATATGTGGTATACCGGTCAGGATGCCAATGCTCAGAGAATCTTTGAGGATTCATTAGTGCTTGACGAATTGAACTTCTTACCATCTGTAAACTTTGTTTATGAACTGGTAGAAAACATGAACTTGAGAGCTTCTTACTCCAGAACGCTTGCTCGTCCTTCTTTCAAAGAAAAATCTGTAGCCCAAATTGAAGACCTTATTACAAGACGTAACTTCATTGGTAACATTGATCTTGAACAAAGTAATATTGATAATTTCGATATCCGTTGGGAATATTTCTTTGATCGCGGCCAGGTAGTTTCTGTGAGTGGATTCTATAAATTCTTCGATAATCCTATCGAGATTCTTTCCTTTGATGAAACCTCTCCAAACGACTTCCAACCAAGAAACGTACAGGATGCAGAGTAATTGGTATTGAGTTCGAATTTAGAAAATCACTTGATTTCATCTCTCCAAAACTTGAAAAGTTTTCTATTGGTTCCAATGTGACTATCATAGATGCACAAGTATCCATGGATATGTCTGACGATGATGCTGAGTTTTTCTCTCGTCAGAACAATGCAAGAACGGGTGAAGTAATTGAAGACACAAGGGACATGGTGGGGCAGTCGCCATATATCATCAATGCATACATCAATTACATCGGCCAGGAAGATGGTTGGGAAGGTAATATTAGCTACAACGTCCAGGGAAGCCGTTTATCTGTTGCAGGTATCGGTCTGATTCCGGATATATACGAGCTGCCTTTTAATAGTTTAAATTTCAAACTATCTAAAAGTTTCGGGTTTGAAAACCGCTTCAAAGCGAGCTTAGCAGTAACTAACATCATTGATGATGACCGCATCAAGGTATATCGTTCTTTTATGGCACAGGATCAAATTTTCGAAAGATTCCTGCCTCACAGAACCTACACTTTGAGCTTTGGCTATACCATCAGATAGGTTTGCGGTTAACGGTTAACGGTCAACGGTCAACGAATAGACCAATTAAAGGCCTTCTGCGATTATAACGCTTAGTATAAATGGGATATTTTTTTGATTTTCCTGAAGGAAAATCAAAAAAATATCCCGTTTATACAATAAAAAGCTTAGGTAGATGTTTCGTATCCATCTAAGCTTTTTTTTTTACATCGAACAAAGTGTTCAAATACCATATTAGATTCGAACAAATCAACCCTTAAACCTTAATCTTATTTCAATGGATATTTCTTTTTTAATCATGATCCTGGGTTTTTCTCTGGCATCTTATTCAGTAGTTGGTAACGATGTTATCCAAACCCTGGGAACCTTCCTTACCTCTAACGAAAAACGCCCCTGGTGGGTGCTTTTTCTGTTTGCAGGTAGTATTCTTACCGCCGTCTTGGTGTACGGTTGGCTCGATCCATATAATGAACATGTTTTTGGTGTTGCCTACGGTAAATTAGATTCCTTCAATGTTTCTGCAAACCTTGAATGGTACTACTTACTCCCTCCTCTTGTGCTTTTGATGATTACGCGCCTCGGGATTCCCGTAAGTACAACCTTTATGATCCTGACTCTTTTTTCCATTGATAAAATATCAGGTGATAGTGCCGGAGAAATCCTCTCTGCTCTATTGGATTGGAATTCGAAATTAGGAGGAATAGTTTTTAAATCTCTGATGGGATACCTCATTGCATTTACTACAGCCATTGCGGTATACCTTGCCGTCACGCGTGTACTGGAAAAAAGATTTCTGGAAAACCCCATAACGAAGAATGAACAAAGATGGTGGACGGTTGCCCAGTGGTTATCTACCGGCCTTTTATGGTCTCAGTGGTTGATACAAGACCTGGCGAATATCTACATATACCTGAGAGGGCGAGGTGAAATTCCTACCAGCTTGTTTTTGTTTACTTTGTTTATCCTTTTGGCGCTGTTAGCATACATCTTCTACAGCAAAGGGGGTGCCGTACAAGGTATTGTAAAAGCCAAGACCAATACTACAGATATCCGTTCCGCTACTATCATTGACTTTATATACGCCATAGTTCTTTTAGTGTTTAAATACGATACATTCGGTATATGGGGTAAACTTCCAATGAGTACCACATGGGTTTTTATCGGTTTGTTGGCAGGTCGTGAGATCGGTATCCGACTGCGCCTTGAAAAGCGCCTCAGCAGAGCTACAACTGCAGATATTACAAGGGATTTAGGTAAGGTTTTTATCGGTTTGGTCGTTAGTGTTGTATTAGTCGTTGTTATCAAATTGATTGGAAGCAACTGATTCGCGGTAAACGGTAAACGGTGAACGGTGAACGGGAAACGGTAAACGGTGAACGGTTGAAGGTTAACTTTTTAAAGCTTACTTTTTCCATGCGTCTTTTGGTTCTTTAATTATCACAACTTGGGTTAAAAAGCAAAATCTATATCAATGAAACATATATTATTTCCTACCGACTTTTCTTTAAGTGCACAGAATGCATTTTTATACGCAATAAATATTGCATCAAAAATCGATGCTAAAATAACACTCCTGCACGTTGTGCATAGCCCTATTCATGTTCCGAAAGAACCAATTTCGGAAGAAGTTGATAACTGGCTTAAAGAAGGAAACTACAGTGCGTGCTTTGAAGAAATGACCAAAATTCTCCCTCCTGAAATTGTTTCTATTCCGGAAGTAGAAAAAATTCTTCAACATGGCAAAACAATTGAAACTATTCTGAAGATAATAAATGACTCCCATCCCGACCTTGTTGTTATGGGTACTAAAGGAGCAGATAATTTAAAATCTCTTTTCTTTGGAAGCCACACTTCCAACCTGATTGAACAAACGGATGTAAATGTTTTAGAAGTTCCGGACGAAGCTTCCTTTAAAGATTTTAACAATATCGCCTTTGCCTGCGATTTTCAATTGATTACTGAAGCGGCAATTCGCGAAGTGGTGGATTTTGCAAAAAAGTTCGATGCTGAAGTGCATTGCTTCCACGTCAATATTTCGAACAACCCGGTACTTGAGGCAAAAATCCCTGAACTGGCCAAGCCTTTTGAAGGCGAAAAAGTTACCTTCCAACTAGTTGAAGCAAGCTATGTACCCGAAGGGATTGAGAAGTTTGCCAATAAAATAAATGCAGACCTGATCGCAACTTATACACACCAGTACACTCCGTTCCAACGCATTTTCCAGGTCAGCTATACCGAGAAGCTCGTATTGCACTCCGAGTTACCTCTTCTAGCGGTAAAAACACGAAATTAATGAGGATGAGGATATGAAGCGTATTTTATATTAAGAGGCTGTTCTTTTTTTGGGTTCTAGATGATTTCATTTGGTAAATATTTATAAAAAATATTTATATTTTGCTGCTGATCAATGTTTTATCTACTTTTTTCTTGATAAAAAAGTAGCAAAAAATCAAGGCTGTATTCAA
>CAZHZT010000076.1:0-27521 GCA_964537285.1 uncultured Saprospiraceae bacterium
TAAACGCTACCTGGCCATGCTCCCAAAAGGTCGCCCGGCAGGTAGCTGCGCATTAGCCCCGGGGCCTCTTAGCCAACCTGCAAAAAAAAGCGGCAACAGACGGTCTTTGCCGTTCGGTTCCGCTAAAGCTTCACCTCTCTTTGTGGGGGCCTCCCGGCATCCGGCCCCCAAAGCCCCCTCTGCTCCTCCTCACTACGGGTAAAACAAGCCGCTCCTTAGGTCGCCCCTTGTTTTACCCTCCGTTCAGAGGTGATTTTTTTCTTTCTTCTGAAATATTCAATTGAAAATCCTTCAATTGAAAGAAAAAAGGATGTATCTTTAGTAGTGAAGCTGGGCGAAAAGTCGCGCAGTGGTTTATGTTGGTCGATCCACTGGCGGAGCAGTTTGCGCATGTGAGTCCGTTTAATTATGCGGAGAATGAGCCTGTGGGGCATATTGATTTATGGGGGTTGCAAGCTGTTCTTGCCGTTACATTAGGTCAGGATGTGCGTTATCGAGGAGGAATTTTTACAAGAGGTGTGAACGGTTCAACTCATACTCACCTTTCTTCTAATCGAACCGCAACGAATGATTTTGTTGATGCACTAAGAGAGGCAACGGCTAATGACCCAAACGGAATTGGGTTCGTTTCAATATGGTCTCACGGAATACCAGGTGAAGCTTTTGGTAGTGGTGCAGGCGCAGGAGGCATAGAAAGTACAGATTTAGGAGCTTTGGAAACCGCTATAAGTAATGGTGAAATCTCTTTTGCTCAAGGAGCAATAATTTACTTAGGTGCTTGTAATGCAGGGACAGATTACACAGGCGGTTCTTTGGCGCAAAATCTTGCAGATATTACAGGAGTGGAAGTAGTAGCAGCAGTAGATGATCAAGTTGGTTCCGTAAATGAATCAACGGAAATTCTTGAATATACAACTGCATATCCTAGAGACCATAGTTTTCATTCATTTACAGCAGGGAACGCTTCTCAAGAACTTGGAAGTCGTGTGGAAGTATTTGGCTTGCAAAACCGAGCACAAACTCAAATTCAAAACTTTAATACTATGATTGAGAATCGTGCAAGGGATACCCAAATACAACCTTTGCCGTCTCTGCCAATTCAACCAATTCAAAGATAAGGAATATGAAAATTTTATTTTTTTTAATCTGTGCTTTTCAAATGTTTAGCTTGCATGGTCAACAAAAGATATCAAATCTTTCGTTTACAGGTTGTTTTGTAGGAATGGAGAACAAAATGCAAGTTTCAGAACTAAAAGTCTCTTTTGAAATTGGAAATTCTGATGAAATTCAATTCATTTATCTGTCCTATGCAGATAGGAATACTACAGGCAAAAAAGCATCATTTAAACTCTTTGAACTTGCCAAAACACAAGACCCAAATTTGACGATAGAGAAGATTAGTGCAGGCGTTAATAGGGTTACAATGGAAGTACCTGTTTTAGAGGAACATTTAGAAATCGTGAACTTTGTGCGTCTTTACATTTCAGATACCAATAGAGCCTATTCCAATACTTTGATATTTGGTGAATAATCAAAAAAGCCCCTGTTCGGCGCAGGCTGTGTCGTTCGTCTGTGCATTTGCCAGAATCAGCTTCGCGAAAATAAAAAGGAAAAGCCATGTAGCGTAATGCCGCCACATGGCTTTTCCTTTTTCAACTGCCCTGCAATTGAAACAAAAAAGGGGTATATTGGAAAAATCGTGCAGGGGTTTGCGTTGGTCGATCCACTGGCGGAGCAGTTTGCGCACGTAAGTCCGTTAAATTATGCGGAGAATAGAGTGCCCAACGGTATTGACCTACATGGATTACAATTTGTTAATAAAGATGATGCTAAAATGTACATACATGATGGTGATGCATCTTTAAAGAGAGAAAATTTATCTGCACCAACAAATTTTGGGCTCTAGATGATTTCATTTGGTCGAAATTAATTTGGGAAGTCCTTAAAGCAGGTCGTTAGGCCTGTCTGATCGTAGCCCTGGATCCTCCCAGGGCTATAAGGTATAGAGACCAACTTCCGCGTAGCGGAAGCACATCATAAACCATTGATATTTAGAATCATGCTTGTTTAAGAATTTTGTTGATACAAACATAAATCTGTCACAATATTACGTGGATTCAATAATAGTAAGTGACCAGTATTTTTGTAGTATTTTTGAGAAATATTGTTCTGACCAATGAAATGAAGACATTAAGGCTTAGGCTTTCGCCGTCTTACCAATAATTTATTTTTTACTTCACCACCTCAAACTCCGTCCTCCGGTTTCTTTGCCTGCCCTCAGGGCTCTCATTTGTATCAATAGGGATTTGCTCCCCGAAGCCCTTGTATTCCAGTCGGTTGCTCTCGATTCCATTTTCAATTAAATAATCCGTAACAGCTTTTGCACGATCATTTGAGAGCTGTAAGTTATCCTCTTCTGAGCCGACATTGTCTGTATGTCCATTTATGCGAATCTTTAATGAGGCGTTTTCTTCCATTAAACCTTTAAGCCTATTCAATTCAGTCAGTGATTCTGGCTTCAAATCCGCTGAACCCGATTCGAAGAACACATTTTTTAATACAATTGGTTTTCTGGAAGTTTCTTTGGCCGTTTTTATTGGTTGAAGCCCTATTTCTAAGTGGAAAGGTTCATCGGCAGCACTAACCTGAGATAGATCGAAGTGCTCCGAAAAAAACAGATAGCCGGAGAGGGATACATTAAGAGCATAGTTGTTTTTGGCAGGAAGACAAAGCAAAAAGTCACCGTCTTCGCTGGTTTTTGATGAAATAACGGTTTTTCCGGATTTCAAATCAATGAAATCAACTGTTGCCCGAAGGGGTTGGTTGTTGGTAACATCATAAACATAAGCTTTCACATAAGTCGCCGGTTGTGGTCTGGCTTTTTCAGGCAGTTCGAAAAAATAAATATCAGTTTGGTTGCGTGCTTTTTTTTCTGAAAGCGTAGAATCACCTGAATAGGTTCTGTCAGTAGCAAAATAGGCCCTTTTGCCATCCAGGCCTACAAAAATAGCCCCTTCGTGCGCTTTGGTATTGATGGGGTATCCCAGGTTTTGAGGCTTTCCGAAAGTACCCTCTTCCGTTTTTCTGGAAAGATACAAATCGGATCCTCCCATTCCCGGATGGCCATTGGACATGAAGTAGAGGGTTTGTCCGTCGGGGTGAATGCAGGGAGCTTCCTCGTTTCCGTCAGAATTGACCTCGGGGCCCAGGTTTTGAGGTGGTCCAAAGTTACCATCTGGTTGCCGGTAAGATACCCATATATCACGGCCGCCAAACCCTCCCTTTCGTTTACTGGAAAAATAAAGGGCTTCCCCATTAGCTGATAGAGAAGGCTGTCCGTCCCAGCCCTCTTTATTGATAGGGAATCCCAGGTTAACAGGAGGCTGCCAGTAACCATTTTTCAGGCTGGAATAATACAGATCGCAACTTCCTATGCCGCCTTTTCGGTCACAAGCAGTAAATACAATTTCCCTTCCGTTGGCGGTAATGGTCTGTGCTCCTTCATTTAAGGAAGTGTTTAGTTCATTAATGGGCCTTCCCTCTGACCAATCATCGTTTATTTTTTTACTTAAATAAAAATCTTCCTGCCCTCTAACTACTCTGGTATAGAAAAGGTATTCTCCATCAGCGGTTAAGGTGGGTAGGTATTCGGCATTACGGGTATTGACCTTGTCGCTGATTGGCTGCGGGGAAAAAGGTACCGGGTTGGCGAAAGCTTCGGCAAGGAATGCGGTGTTTTCTAATAGTTTTTCGGCTCTTTTTAACAAGACCTCATTTTTGGAGTCGCTTTCGAGGTATTCTTTGAAATGAGCAGCGGATTCTTCATATTTTTTTTGTTCCATTTCGACTTTCCCTAGAACGTAAAGTACCTTAGTGTTGTAAGTTGGATCGATTTCAAGTACTTTTTCGAACTCTTGTTCCGCCTTTGCAAAATCTTTCCGGGCATAAAAGAGATCCGCATACTGTATCTGGGCATCGATGAAAGTGGGATCTTCTTTTAGTACTTTTTCAAAAAGTGCAATGGCTTTGTCATATTCGAAGGAAGAAGCCTCCATAGCCTTTTCGTAAAGTTTTTTCACTTTTCCGGAAACGGTTTTACGGGTAGTATAGTTTTGCCCTAAAAGATTCGTTCCTAAAGAGAGCAGAGCTATAATAAATAGCCACTTTTTTATTGTTGTTATATTTTGAATGACATTCATTGATTTGGATAAATTTTTGCATGCTTTCTAAAGCATAAAGTCTATTAAAAAAACGAAAGGCGGTTAACGGATAACGGATAACGGGAAACGGGGAACGGATAACGGTTAACGGGGGTTAGTTAGGCCATAATTACAAAATAAATTATATTTTCATACTCTATTAAGTGCAAAGGCCCCAAGAATGTTTTCCTTCCCCGTTCCCCGTTCCCCGTTTCCCGTTCCCCGCCTTTCGCCTTTGTCTAATGTTAAAACGTTTTAACTCCGGCACATTGTGAAGGCCCGACAATATTTGGTAACTTTGTAACTCATTGATATTCTCAATAAAGCTTTATTTTAGGTGCTAAAATTATAATACCATGTATAGATTACTTCCTATTATCGTTATTTGTCTTTCCAGCATTTGGTTAAACGGGCAAAACAGTTCAACGCTAAACCTGACTTGTAATTTAGATAATTGTGCGCAAGCTCCCTCTTTATTTCAATTCAACGGATTGGATTTTGAAAAAGTATTGGATGCTGAAGCAGGAGAGGATCCGGGAACCTATATTTTTAAAGTTCCTCTCTCAAAGCCTCAATATTATTACCTGGGTTACATGGGCAAAAGAATGAAAATTCTCTTGCTGGGAACAGAGGATAATGTCGTAATTAAAGGAAACTGCAAAGCGATTCAGGCGGCGGCAGTCATGAACTCTGAATTGAACAATGATTATGAAAGCCTGAAACGCCTTATAAAAACCTATGACAATCAAATGAAGCGCCTGGCAACTCAATATCGCGAATTTGCCAATGATCCCGAGAATCAGGAAGAGATTGTTCAAAAAATGTCTAATCTGGACGATTCCAAATTATATTTAATTGATTCCCTCAAAAAAGTAAATCCCTTCCTGGCAAAAATTGCTCAACTCGACACTTACTTAAGTTTCCAAAACCACGGGCAGGACCATCCAAATGAGGTTATGTATTTTGCAAAGAACTATTTTCAGTTAGCTGACCTGAAAGATCCGGATTATAACAATATTGTTTATTTATATGAAGCCTTTCGCAAGTATACCAACACGTTGACCAGCATTGGCCTTCAGAAAGAACCTCATGCGGCATTTATAAGCAACATGTTGAGCCAACTTCCTCCTAAATCGCAAGCATTGCACTATGCGCTGGGAGGTGTGGTAAGCACTCTAAAACAAAAGAATCATCCAAACTTCGCTATTTTTGCGGAACAATACATAAAAGAACTAGAAGGTGTTAACCCTCAAGGTGTTGCTTCCTTACAGCAACAGGTAAATCAATCTAAAGCCTTCCTTACCGGAGCCGTTGCTCCCGATTTTACACAAAAAACGCCGGATGATCAGGATCTTTCTTTGAGTGACTTAAGAGGGAAGGTGGTACTCGTTGATTTTTGGGCAAGTTGGTGCGGCCCTTGTCGCCGTGAAAATCCGAATGTTGTTAAAATGTATAATAAATATAAAGAAAAAGGTTTTGACATTCTGGGAGTATCCCTGGATCGTACGAAGGATCGCTGGGTAGGGGCTATAGAGAAAGATGGCTTAGAGTGGAATCATGTAAGTGATCTCAAAGGGTGGAAAAGTTCGGCTGCTGCTCTTTATGGAGTGCGCTCTATTCCTCATACGGTTTTATTGGATAAAGAGGGTAGAATTATTGCGCGCAACCTTAGAGGCCCTAAGCTAGAAGCAAAACTTGCTGAAATTTTTGGCGAGTAATTTTTTTCATTCTTTGACAAATTGTGCGGAACTTAAAAATTTATGTCAAAGAACTTTTTTTAAGAAACATGAGTCATCCCGAATTTTCGGGATGACTCATGTTGTTTCCTTAAAAACTATTTACCATATGGCGAACAGACTCATTTTCAAAGGGCTCAAATCCGTTCTTTATACCTTTCTCCTGCCAGGGTTATCCTTGATGATATCTTGTAAGCCTTCCGTAAAACCTGTTCAGCAATTATCCCCGCAAGTTCAAGCAGATACCTTTGAAAAGGAAAATATTGAAAAAACTGCCATTGATACTTCAGTAGAAGAAAACAAAGAAATTCCTGTTGAAAAACCAGATTATGACACTTCAATTTGGATGGAAATAAAAGAGGATTCATCAATAATCCTGGATTTAAGGTATGCTACAGAGGATAATTTTTTGGAAGAAAAGCTTTATGACTGCCCCAGATGCTTTTTAAAGAAAAGAGTTGGGCAAGCCATTTTAAAAATAAGAGACCAATTGCATGATCGGGGAGTAGGAGTTGTGCTTTTCGATTGTTACCGTCCTCATTCCGTACAAAAGAAACTATGGGAAAAACTTCCGGACCGACGTTATGTCACAGACCCTGCTAAAGGTTCTATGCACAACCGTGGAGCTGCTGCAGATATCAGTCTTTTTGATCTTAAAACAGGGAAGGTGCTTGATATGGGAACCTCTTTTGATTTCTTCGGGCGAAGAGCCTATCACACATTTCAGGATCTTCCCGAAGAGGTGCTTCAAAACCGTTTAATGTTAAAAGGAACAATGGAAGCAGCTGGTTTCAAGTCTATACGGACAGAGTGGTGGCATTATTCTTTTAAATTGCAGCAATATGGAATTGCTGAAATGGAATGGGAGTGTAAATAAATCAATCATTCTCTTCAAGAAGCTTAAAAATTTCCCAGACCAAGTTTGGCTCAAATCCTCTTTGAATAACAAAGCGTGCGGTTTTATTGCGCCTGATGAAGTTATCTTCTTCCTTCAAGGAAGCAAATTTTTTGGTTAACAATTCTTCTATTTTGTTTCTGTAGTCCGCTTCTTCAATCTCTTCTAGTCCTTTTTTTATACAATAAGAAGACACCTTTTTTGCCTTGAGGTGCATAGTGATTTTGTTTCTTCCCCAGCCTTTCATTTTAAACTTCCCCCGAACGAATGACCGGGCAAAGCGTTCTTCATTAAGAAAGTTGTCGGATATTAATTCTGCGATGATTTCTTCTAAGTCATCGCCAAAAACTTTCAATTCCAGAAGTTTACTTCTTACTTCCTGGTGGCATCTGTCTTGGTAAGCACAATACCGCTGTAGTTTTTGAAGTGCTAAATCTTTTGTAAATGACATGCTATTACAATTTACATATTTCTGTGACAACAATTCTCGGTTTGAAAGCTGAAAGTCGCGCATACTGTGACGAAATGACTAATCATTTCGTCATATAACTCAAAGTAGGAATTGCTGAAAAAGCATAAAGATTTCAAACTAATTTCGGAACAAGTCTTATTAAAAACAATTTTTTAAACACAAAACTATTATTCGTATGGATTTTAACTTTATCGTGAATCTATTTTTTACTTACGGCTTAAAAGTCGTAGGAGCTATTCTTACGTTGATTATAGGTTTCTGGATTGCAGGGCGTCTGGCTCGGCTGTTAGAGACTTCTCTCAATAAAAGAAATGCCGATAAAACCTTGGTACCTTTCCTTACATCACTTGTAAAGATAGGTATAAGAGTGTTGGTCTTATTGAGTGTGGCGGGCATGTTTGGTATCGAAACGACTTCTTTTATAGCAATTTTTGGTGCACTAGCTTTTGCAGTTGGCCTGGCATTACAAGGAAGTTTGAGCCATTTTGCAAGCGGCGTGATGATTTTATTTTTCAAACCATATCAAGTAGGCGATTTCATTTCTGCCGGAGGTTTTCAGGCACCGTCAAAGAGGTTCAAATTTTCAATACCGTAATGGCTACATTAGATAATAGAAAAGTCATTGTTCCCAACGGAATAATTATGAGCGGAGCAATTGAGAATTTCTCTGCGCCCAAAGAAAGGAGACATGATATGACTTTCGGAATTGGCTACAGCGATAATATTGATAAAGCTAAAGAAGTTATTAAGGCTACTGCGGCAGAATGCCCTCATTTAAAGCATGATAAAGGATATGATATTTTTGTAAAAGAGTTGGCTGACAGCTCAGTGAACTTTGCTTTTAGGGCGTGGACGGAAACGGCCAACTTCTGGCCTGGTTTCTTTTGGATGCAGGAAAATATTAAAAAAGCTTTTGACAATGAAGGCTTGAATATTCCATTTCCACAAATGGATGTGCATGTACACAATCAATAATTGCCCTTTCGGCCTCCCTCAAAAGGTTTCGCGCCGTAGGTGCGCTTATTTTCAAAGCGAGAATCGCTGAATCGCTGCCTCAACATTTGACGAATTGTAACTTTTTTTTATTTGTTTAGTTACTCCCTGCTTCAGTTTCTGTCATAATTGCGTTAATGTTTCTAATTTTACGATTTTCTAACGCATAAACAAAACAGCAATGGAGCAACTCTTTAACTTTGAACAATTCTCTTCTTTAGTTACAGCTTATGCACCAAGAGCGCTTGGGGCCGTCCTCACACTGATAATAGGTTTCTGGATTGCCGGCCGGTTGGCAAAGCTTGTAAAAAGGGCTTTACAAAAAGCCAACGTAGATCCAACTATTACACCTTTTTTGACTTCGGTCATCAATGTAGGCCTAAAAGTACTTGTACTTTTGAGTGCGGCCAATATGTTTGGCATCGAAACGACTTCTTTCGTAGCTATTTTTGGTGCAATTGCCTTTGCCGTTGGTTTGGCATTACAGGGCAACATCGGGCATTTAGCAAGTGGTATTCTTGTATTACTTTTCAGACCGTACAAGGTTGGGGATTACATCGTTGCTGCCGGATATGGAGGCTTCGTTAAAGAAATTCAGATCTTTAATACCGTTTTGAAAACACTAGATGAACGGATCATTATCATTCCTAATGGTACGGTAACCAGTGGAGCAATTGAGAACCTTACAAGCCCGGGACATAGGAAGGTAGATGTAACTGTTGGTATAAGCTATGGAGATGATATTGATAAGGCACGTGCTATCATAGAAGAAACCCTAAAAGACCAGCCAAAGATTGTTCATGACAGAGGATACGAAATCTTTATCCGTGAGCTGGGAGATAGCTCCGTGAACTTCATGATTAGAGTTTGGGTTCACGTTGATGATTATTGGCCAGTATTTTTCTGGATCAATGAATATGTTAAGAAAGCTTTCGATCAGAAAGGAATCAACATTCCATTCCCTCAGGTGGATGTGCATATGAAAAATCAATAAATAGATTATTGTACAGCCAATTACTTAAACGAGCTTGTCTCATAAGTAATTCGTGTGGTTTTTGGGGAGTATTTTCTATTGAGGAGTGTTCTTTTTTTGAAATTTTTACTAAAAATTTCAAAAAAAGAACACTCCTCAAAAAGTAAACTTCCTGCCAGTCGCGACGAACATACTTATGAGACAGCCTCGTTTAGATATGAATTATTCTGATTTCACGACTGCTTTTTCCAAAAGCTCAATCACTTTGGTGTGTTCCTCTTTCCGGGCATCATCGATAGGCTTGCCTCCCCAACGATCAATGGGTTCCAAATTTATCTTTCGAGAGATTAAATAACGAACAACTTCTGCCTGATTTTCTGCTGCAGCCAGGTGTAGAGCTGTTCGACCATCGTAATCGGGAGCGCTAAGATCAACGCCCGTAGCCTCCAGCCGCTTAATTTCATCCAGGTCTCCAAAACTCGCAGCATAAATAAGGTTAACTACCTGGTCTACTTTCGTTTGATATTTGCGCTTTCTTGGGTTTTTCTTGGAGGTTTGTCTGGTTAATGAGTCGAAGTTGTGAAAACTGTACTTTTCAATGAGACGCTCACAGAATTCAACGCCGCGAACACTGTTTCCGTGTTGATCTAATCGTGGTGACCAGATGCTGATGCCCATCAGATTTGGAATGACTACTTGCAAGGCTCCGGAAACACCACTTTTGGCAGGAACGCCAATCTTGAAAGCAAACTCCCCGGAAAAGTCGTACATTCCACAACTCAACATCAAGGACATGCAATGCCGTACCGTCGTATCATCAAATATTTTATCCCCTGTGATGGGATTGACGCCAGAATTGGCTAAAGTAGCTGCAGCAATGGCTAAGTTATGGGTACAAGATTCTATTGAACAGCACTGGAAGTAAAATTCAAGGGTTTCTATTAAATTGGTCTTAGCGGGGAAGGCTTTATTCTCGCGCATGAAATATGCTAAAGCAAAGTTCCGATCTGCCGTTTGCCGCTCGGAGAGATATACAGCATTGTTAAAGGAAACTCCTTTGCCGGCGCAGAGCCGCTTCCAGATATCAAATACATAATCAAAGCGATCGGCCATATTCAGGTCCGGCTTAATCATTGAGCAACTCATAATTGACCCTGCATTGATCATTGGGTTATGGGGAAGGCCATCCTTATTAAGAGAAAGTTCGTTAAATGAACGGCCACTAGGCTCTCTGCCTACATGATGATGCACGTAATTTTCGCCATGCTCTTTCATGGAAAGGCAATAGTTAACGGGTTTGCAGGTTGATTGAAGGCAGAAGGGTTGAAGCGAATCGCCTAAGGAGAAGCGTTGACCATCAATAGTGCAGATAGAAACAGCAAATTGCTCCGGGTTAACTCTGGCGAGTTGAGGGATATAATCAGCTAATTTGCCTCCGGTATTACTAATAGTTTCCTGGAAGATTTCCAGAACGTCCCGATAGAGGTCATCAAAATCAGGGATGACCAGATTTTTGGTTAGTGCGTTCTTTATTATCGCACTATTTTTTAGAATTTCTTCGAGATCATCTTTCTTGATTTCCCCATTAATTTGCCCGTTGGAGGAAGCTTCGAAGAATTTATTTAGCCGCTGGTCATCTTCCAGAATACCCTCCATCCGGAGGGCTTTTAAAAAAGACTTTGTACTGACTTTATCCTTATTACTTCCTTCAATGAGGGGAATTATTTTATCAACAGAGAAGTCGTCTTCAAGAATGTCTGTTAGCGCTTCGTTATGATTATGATTATCAGCCATGGGTGCAAATTACTTTTGAAATATTTTTAAGTTGGAGGAACTTAGTACAGTATAACCTAAGTAAGATAAAATTTTGAAGGGCTCTTTTTTCATTCCATTTCGTTGGAAAGCCTCGCCCTAGCTAAGCCTCAATGTTGTCAGTTTAAGCTTTTTCTTTGCCTGGCGCTTTAGCGCCAGGTGTTAATGTTAAGATTTGTCGGGGCTTTAACCAATTAATAACAAAAGGGCTAAAGCCCAACCTGACAGTTATTCTCCCGGCACTGAAGTGCCGGGTTATAAAGGTATAAAGAGCTTAAGTTGACGCCATTGAGGTTCCCGAAGGTATTCGGGAGAAGTTATGCATATGTTTTTTGCCATGTTGAAAAAAGAACCCTTCAAGATGGTTATTAACTTAGGTTACAGAGTACTAGTCGAAGGTGTTTTACAATTTGTAACAAAAGGAAGTTGAATATAATAAAAGTTGATCACTATTTATTTAATGCAAGTTGCGATTCATTAAAATGAGGGTAAACCGTCGGTAATTTGTTTCAAAACTTCGCCTACCGGCTTCGGTTTTCACAAATTCCTTCTTATTTACCCTCATTCATCACCACTTGGGTTATTTACAACTTTTACAGATGGATTTTTTATGCTAATACAGGAACTTCTGCATCTTTCACTGTTTTTATTACACGTGCAGCAACACGGTAAGGATCAGCGTTAGAAGCAGGGCGACGATCTTCAAGATATCCTTTCCAATTATTCATCGGTACAGATATTGGAATACGGATAGATGCTCCACGATCACTTACACCATAGCTGAACTTATCAATAGATTGCGTTTCATGAAGACCCGTCAGGCGTTGATCATTTGAGGATCCATATTCGTTAATGTGTTCTTCGTGTACCCTTCCAAAAGATTCACAGATGGCCGTCATTAATTCTTCACCACCAACTTCACGCATAGCTTTATTAGAGAAGTTGGTATGCATACCTGAGCCATTCCAGTCACCTTTCACAGGTTTAGGGTGAAGCTCAATCTCAACACCATATTCTTCGCCCACGCGCATGAGTAAGTATCTTGTTAACCAAAGATCATCAGTAGCTTTTTTTGCTCCTTTCGCGAATAGTTGGTATTCCCATTGACCAAGCATTACTTCTGCATTAATACCTGTAATGGTAAGGCCGGCGTCTAGGCAAAGGTCTATATGACGCTCCACGATGTCACGACCTGCATTGTTAGGATAGCCTACGGAACAATAATATTTTCCTTGAGGTGCCGGATAACCATTTGATGGGAAACCTAAGGGAACGCCATTATCCATAATAGTGTACTCCTGTTCAAAACCAAACCAGAACTCCTCGTCATCTTCGAATTTGGCTCTGAAATTATTTTCATGAGGGGTTCCATCAGGGTTAAGGACCTCAGACATTACCAGAAAGGCATTCTTTCTTCCCGGATCTTTTACTACGCGTACAGGTTTAAGCAAGCAATCGGAAGAACGACCTTCTGCTTGTTTAGTAGAACTTCCGTCGAAAGACCAGATAGGAAGGCTTTCCGGAGAGCCGTCGAATTCATTTGAAGTTAGTACCTTTGTTTTACTTCTGAGGTTTGGTTCAGGCTTATAGCCATCCAACCAGATGTACTCAAACTTTAGTGGTGTCATCTGTTAAAGTTAATTTTTGATTTATTAATAAGTGTTTGGGTCGAAGCAGACTTGTTTGCTTCGAACTTTAAATTTTCAAAATTTAATGCTGGAGTTTAGTACACTTAGGAATAAAGCTTGTAAAAATTTAGTATAATGGCAAATAAAAAGATGCCAATATTTATACAGTAGTATTTAAATAACCTTTTTTCGCTCTTTGACAAATTGTGTAGAACTTTAAAATTTCTGTCGAAAAGCTATTTTTTATCCTTTGGAATGCACCACAAAGGTAGGGGAGTTTATATTTAAAGAAAATCACCCGATAGAGGGATTTTTAGCCCCCTCTTTTGAGGGAAATTCATTTCATTTAGCAAATTTTCAGTATTTTCAGGCAATAAATAATACAATAGTGAGATGTCGATCAAGCAAAAGGCAATGATTTTTGTAGTAGCTAAAGCAATCCTTTCCCTGGCTCTGGTTATCTATATCTTCACAAGTTTAGATAATCAAACGAGCATAATTGATACTGAGCTACCTATTAAAATTAAAGACCTTAATCAATCTGTATATATTAAGTATCTTTCTGAAAAAACGCTGCATTACGATGAAGTGCTCACCCAGTCTGCCCGTAATTATGCTTTCACCAATGATGAGAAGTGGAAAGAACGATACCTGATTAATGAGCGTGCACTAAAAAATACGATCCAAAATGCTTTAGATAAAGGGACAGACAAAGAGCTGAACAATTTCCAGAACTTAAGTAAGGCCAATGATCGATTGGTGGAGTTGGAATATTTATCTTTTGACTTAACCAGAAAAGGAAAAAACTTGGAAGCTTTGAGTAAGTTAGATAGTGACGAATACCAAACATTGAAAGAAAAATACACTGCTAGCCTGGAAGATTACAGAGATTCTAAAGATCAGGAAATTGAAGCTATTCTCTCTAATATTGAACATCTGGTTACAGAACATGATAAGAAAGAACAGGCTCTTGCAATTAATTTAAAGATTAGTTTTAGCCTTTATGCGGTTATCATCTTTTCTATTACCTGGACATTTTTGTTCCTTTTTATGCGACTTATCGTTAGCGGCTTGCTAAGGCTAAAAGAAGGGGCTGAAAAAATAAAAGAAGGCAATTTTAACTTCAGAATCGATCTTAACTCAAAAGATGAATTTGAAGATTTAGCGACGGCTTTTAATTCAATGGCTGCTAACCTGGACGCGATGACAAAAAAAGTAAATGAAAAAGCCTTGAAAAAGGAACTGGCTAACCAACGAAACGCTTTCAGTAGAGAACTACACGACAGGCTTGGCATAATCATCTCTTCCATAAAATTACAGTTAAATGAACTGAAGCTAAATGCCTTTGAAAATGACTCGAAGGATGAAAAGTTTTTGAATTGTGAGAAACTAATTGATGAGGCCTATTCCCAGATCAGAGAAATATCGGATAATCCACTTCCTGAAAGCATTACGGAGAAAGGTTTGAAAAAATCATTGAGTGAGTTGTTCTCCCGAACAGAAATGATTTTTAAAGTTCCTGTTAAGTTTATCACCAATATTAATGAAGAAGACTTCCCGGATCATCATAAAGCTTCTATTTACTCCTTGATTCGTGAGCTATTGAACAATACAGTTAAACATGCAAAAGCAACTAAAGTTATTTGCCAAATTATTCGTCATGACGAATCCTTGCTCATGATGTTCGAAGATGATGGCGTAGGATTTGACACTAAGCCCTTGAGCCTTTCAAAGGGGAGAGGAATGAAAAACCTGAAAGAAAGAACAGACCTCTTGGGAGCACAATTGAATATTGATTCCCAACCAGGGAAAGGAACTACTATTACCCTTGAATTTCCTTTGTTTTTAGAAACATTACAAGGAATAACCAGTTACTAATCTGTAAGCAGGCATATTTTTTATGAAGAATAATCAGATAAACGTATTGATATGCGACGACCACCAGATATTCATCGATGGTCTAAGGCAGGGCTTAGATAAAGAAATAGGCATTAATGTGTGTTGTCAGGCATTAAGCGGAGAAGAAGTTTTGGCAAAAGCCAATGAGGTAAAAGTGGATGTTGTAGTTATGGATATAGAGTTACCTAATATGAATGGCATACAAACAACCAGAAAGTTGAAAGCGTTATATCCTGATATTCAAGTAATCGCATTAAGTATGCATGATAATACTAAGATCATCCAACGAATGATTCGTTCCGGAGCAAAAGGGTATTTACTTAAAAATACGAGTATTAAGGAATTGGCTCAAGCAATAAGCGAAGTATTTCACGGGCGTCAATTTTTTAAAGGAGTAGTACTTAACAAGATCATTGAATTTTCATCCGGTGGCCAGATGGTGGATCCAATGGAACTTTTAACAGAGCGCGAGCTAGAAATTTTAAAGTTCATTACCCAAGGCAAATCAACAACGGATATTGCCGATCAGCTGTTCATCAGTACCCATACCGTCAAGAGCCATAGAAAAAACCTATTGAGAAAACTCAATCAAAAAAACTCTGCAGGATTAGTAAGCTTTGCGCTAAAAAATAATTTGATCTGAGTAGCTTTATTCTAGTAAAATTATGTTACAAACAAAAGAATTAACTTTTTCATACGATAATAAGAAAGTCCTTCACTTTCCTGATCTGAATTGTGGAAAAGGAGACCATTGGCTGTTGCTTGGGCAATCGGGGAGTGGGAAAACGACCCTGCTCCATTTGCTGGCCGGCCTCATGAAGCCTAAATCTGGGCACATTAATGTAGAAGGCACAAATATTGATGAATTAACGTCAAATAAGTTGGATCGTTTTCGCGGCCGGCATATAGGTATCGTTTTTCAACGCTCTCATTTCATTAAAGCATTGTCGGTACAGGAAAACTTGGTGGTAGCTCAGCAATTTGCAGGCTTGCCTGTAAATAAATCAAGAATAAAAGAATTACTTCAACGCCTTAATATCGGACACAAACTACACTCTAAAACCGATCGCCTAAGCCAGGGAGAGCAGCAACGGCTTGCTATCGCAAGAGCCCTCATCAACAAGCCTGATGTTATTCTGGCCGACGAGCCTACCTCTGCCCTAGATGATGTGAACTGCACGGATGTACTCCGGCTAATTGAAGAACAAGCTTCGCAGGAAAAAGCTACATTACTAATCGTTACACATGATAACCGCCTGAAAGATCGATTCGATTTAAAAATACACCTTCAACCGCAATAAAGTAACGCAGGATGAATTTGCTAAATATAAGCTGGAAAAACCTCACCAATAAACCCCTTGCTCTTCTTTTAAGCCTCTCCTTATTTGGCTTGGGAATCGGGCTGATCGTCCTCTTGCTGTTACTGAATAAACAAATTGACGATAAGTTCGAGAAAAACCTAGCAGGTATTGATGTGGTAATAGGAGCCAAAGGAAGCCCACTCCAAATGGTCTTGTGCAATATGTACCACATTGATAACCCTACCGGAAATATTTCCCTGAAGGCAGCAAGGCCCTTTTTAAACCCTAAACACCCAATCATCGAACTGTCTGTTCCCCTTTCTTTGGGAGATAGTTACAAGGGATATCGTATTCTGGGAACACTACCAGAGTATGTAACCTCCGTTTATCAAGGTAAAGTTGCGGAAGGCCATTTGTGGGAAAAACCTCTTGAAGTGACTGCAGGAGCTATCGTTGCCGAAAAGCTCAATTTAAAAATTGGCGATACATTTCATAGTTCTCACGGACTTATTGACGATGGCATAAATGTCCATGACGACGTGGCACCCTTTAAAGTTGTAGGGATTCTCCAAAAAAGTGGTTCCGTCATTGATCAACTATTGATGACTTCCACCCAAAGCATCTGGGCAGTTCATGATCATGAGCACGAAGGGCATGACCATGAGCACGAAGATCATGCAGAAGAAAGTCATGAGCATGAAGGGCAAGATCATAACCACGAAGATCATGCAGAAGAAAGTCATGAGCACGAAGGACATGATCATGAAGGCCATGACCACACCGACAAAGCAAAGGCAATTGACGAACGACAGTTGCTAATGGATTCTCCGGATAAAGAAGTGACTTCCCTCTTGATTCGATTTAAGAACCGGAGAGGAATTCCAGCGCTTAACTTTCCAAGAAATATTAATGAAAATACAGATTTGTTGGCTGCTTCTCCAGCTTATGAACGTTCTCGTTTAACTACAATGATGGGAGCTGGCGAGCGAGGCCTCAGGGCTTTGGCAATTGCCATTATTTTTGTATCTGGTCTAAGTGTGTTTATTTCCCTGTTTAGCTCACTAAAGGAAAGAAAATATGAGTTGGCGCTTACGCGAATTATGGGGGCACCAAGAACAACTCTTTTTGCATTAATAATTATTGAGGGGCTTCTTGTTGCGTTCATTGGTGCTGTTTTTGGAATAATGCTGGGGCATCTTGGTATGGAGCTATTGGCTGGCACAATGGAAAGTAGCTATAGATATTCATTTACAGGCTTTCTTTTCCTGGAAGAAGAGGTTATTGTACTTTTAGCAGCTATATTTGTAGGTATTTTAGCTGCCATAGTACCAGCAATGCAAGCATACCGCACAGATATCTCTGAAACCTTAATGATGCGTTAAATAGGATAGAGTGTTAAAGGATAAGGGGTAAGAAGACGTTATTTTAATTCTAAAGCCTAATAAAATTCGTTCTTTGACAAATTGTGTGGAACTTCAAAATGATAACCATTGAATGCTCTTGTGGCTGAAAGGGTTATCATTTTGAAGTTCCATTTTATCACAATTTATGTCAAAGAACCATAAAATTATTACAAAAGATATGAGAGTTTTGAAAATCAGTTTTTTGCTTTTATTTATTTGTGCATCAGCTCAGTTCGCAGCTGCACAAACAGCAACCAGTGTTTGGAAAACCCTTGGAAAAATAACCTTTCAAAAGCAATACGATGAAATGTTGGGTTTCAAAGTAGATGTTCCGGTATTTAGTAATGACGTAAAAGAATTGGAAGGGAAAGAAATAGAGATTAAAGGCTACATCATCCCTGTTGAAGGTTATAAAAGTCATACCGAGTTTGTTTTCTCCGCATTTCCTTACAATATGTGCTTCTTTTGTGGAGGCGCCGGGCCTGAAACGGTAATGGAAGTTACGGCAAAAGACCCCATTAAGTACATTGCTGAGCCTATAGTCCTTAAGGGAAAGCTTCAGCTTAATTCCGGGGATATCAATAAATTAATCTATTCATTAGTAGATGCCGTTTGGGTGAAGAATTAAACAATAAAGTTTTTCTAAAAACCAAAAAGGGGAAATGTGCGAGCTCGTACATTTCCCCTTTTTGGTTTTTAGAAAAACTTGTTGCTATCCGACCGAACAAAAAGAGTTTATTTTAGTTATAATAGTAAAACTATCAAAAAATATTGCAAGACATTTTTGGAATGTTGCTTAGCAATATTTTTTAAGAATGATATTGTTAAGTAAAATATGAGGGCTTATGAAAAAATGGATGCTAGGATTTGTTTCAGTTCTCGTTGGGTTTGGCCTCTCCAATGGCCAAACCAACGGAGCTTTTAATCAAACACTTTATAGTTCGCCCAATTCTCAATACAATGAACGGGCGCAAGTTTTCATCTCTGTAGGAGATAATTCAATTCAACTCGGTAATCTTGAAAGTGCTTTAATTGCTTATGATGAAGCTGTGGCTATTAACCAAGGCAGCGCAGAGGCATATATGAAAAGAGCAATCACTTTACAATACCTTGGACGGTCTGAAGAAGCAGCAGCTGATTACAGTAAAGCGATACAACTTAATCCTTTCGCTGCAGATTTATACACGCTTAGGCCAAGTAAGAGAATATTAAATACACTGGTTTTTAATCCTCAACACAATAATGACCTCAGTGAAGAGGAACCTTCGATGATTCATTTTGAACGTAGTATTAAACTACTCACCGAGGGGGACCTTGCGGGGGCTTTGACGCAGATCGATAGGGCAATTCAGCTAAGCAAGAATGAAAATAGTTCCTATTTCAAATTAAGGGGTAATATACATGTTGCCTTTGGTAACTACCGGGATGCGATAGATGATTACAACAGAGCGTTACTGATAGATCCGTACTTTACAGCTGTATACCATAACAGAGGTATTGCAAAGATTCTTTCCTACAATCGTTCGGATGGATGTGCTGATCTTTACTATAGTGCTTCAGAGGGTGTTGAGAAGAGTTCAAGAAAGGTGAAGTACTTATGCATTAATTGATCTTTCAGACCCTTTGAAGGGGATTTTTAACTCAAAACATTAATGCTATGAAAAATCTAAGGTTAAATCTGTTCTTGATAAGTTTTCTGGCAATTAGCCTAACAGCTTGTACGGTTGTGAAGCAAGGAGAAGTAGGCGTGAAAAGAACATTAGGTAAATATTCTGACAAACCATATACAGAAGGTCTTAAAGTTTTCAACCCATTTGTTTCCAGTGTAATTAAGGTGCAGGTACAAACAGAGAACCTGGAGGTTTCCCTGAGTTTACCTTCAAAAGAAGGTCTGAATATTGGAGCAGAGATCTCTATTCTGTATAATATAACAGCTTCTGAAGCTCCTGACTTGTTGAGGAACGTGGGGGTTAACTATGAGAAAAATGTTATTCTTCCGGTTTTCAGATCAGCAGTTGCCGATGTATCCTCCAGGTTTTTTGCTAAAGACATGCATACGGGACAAAGAGCTACTATCGAGCAGGATATTCGGGATCAGATGATGACTTTGTTGGAAGGTAAGGGTATCTCTATAGAAGCTGTATTAATAAAAAGCATAAAATTACCGGTTAACCTGGCAAGGGCGATCGAAGAAAAGCTGGAGGCAGAACAGCGCGCTCTCCGAATGGAATTTGTTCTTCAGGAAGCAAAGGGAGAAGCTGAAAGAAAAAGAATCGAGGCAGAAGGTGTAAGAGATGCCCAGAATATCATTTCAGAAGGACTAGATCCTGCCATTCTTCGGTTTAAATCCATTGAAGCATTTCTGGAGCTAGCTAAATCTCCAAATACAAAAGTGATTATTTCCGATGGAGATCTACCAATGATGGTTCTTCCGGAGGATGGCCAATAAAGAAATAAAATAAATAAAGTTCTTTGACATAAATTGTGAGAAATGGAACTTCAAAATGATAAACCTTTCAGCCACAAGGGCATTCAAGGCGTATCATTTTGAAGTTCCACACAATTTGTCAAAGAAAGATAAATATTTAGTCCAATGCTCTCAGCAAGCTATTTTTTAATTGAGGTGTACGTCCCGTCCCGTAATTAATTTTACGGGACGTGGGACGGCTTTTCTGCACAAAGCTAACCAGCCTAATGAGTGAATTTAGCAATCTGGAAGTGTTTTTGAGTCTTTCAAAGTAAAAATTAAAAAAGTAATTCCAGACAATAAAAAGCAGTCTGCTGAGGGCAACGGTCTTAAAATTCACCACTTGGAAAAAGGTCTAATGTCATTCCATTATGTATAGTTCTGAAGGCCCTGGTAAAAAAAACTAAGGAAGTGAGAGAGAAAACAGGGCCTTCTTTTTTTGCTCCTAAAACAATTTCAAAATAAAGAGTATTGAATACTCTGGAACTTAAGTTAATAAACATTTTGAAGAGTTCTTTTTTCCTTCAACTTCGTTAAAAAGCCTCGCCGTAACTAAGGTTATGCCTACGTTTTTTGCCTTGTTGAAGAAAAAAATCTCTTCGTTCAAAATATTCATTAACTTATGCTCCAGAGTATTGAAGCTGTTTAGAAAAAATAGTTCTTTAACATAAATTGTGGAAAATGGAACTTCAAAACGATAACCCTTTCAACCACAAGGGCATTCAAGGGTTATCATTTCGAAGTTCCACACAATTTGTCAAAGAAGGGAAAATTTAATTTTCGGTTCTTGAAAGGAAAATTTTTAAACAATTTTAATACTTAGTTTAAAATTCCGTAATTATGAAGAAGATAATTTTTGTCGTTTATATCCTTTTATTGACCATTTCGTTAAACCTGGCAGAGGCACAAGTAATGATTTCTAGTGAAATATCTCTTAGATTGTTGATATTGAATACTACAATTGATGAAAAAGCCGTATCCTTGCCGAAAATTAGTTTGAGTTCTGAATGGGTAGGAGATCCTTATGATTACATGGGCAGAACCTACATCAACCAACCTTGGCCTAAGTACCATATTCTGGTGAGTCGTGATAACTCTGATTTGCCATTAAATCAAAATCCGCGATTTTACTATGTGCCAAAAACCATTAAACCAACAAAAGGTAATCAGGAACTACAAACATTGGATACGGAGAAAATTCAATTACATCATAAAATTAATCTATAAATGAAAAACAGTGCATCTTCTTCAGCAGGTACTCCATCCCGTTCCTTAATTACAGATACAGTGACGATCGCCTATGGTGATGGAATTGGCCATGAAATCATGGATGCTACACTTCAAATCCTGGAAGCGGCAGAAGTAGGCTTAAAGTACGAAGAAATTAAGATTGGCGAGCAAGTATACTTGGATGGTATCAAGTCGGGGATTGCTCCGGAAGCCTGGGAAGTGTTGAGAAGAAATAAAGTTTTTTTAAAAGCTCCAATTACGACTCCTCAGGGAGGAGGTTATAAGAGCTTAAATGTAACTATCCGGAAATCGCTTGGATTGTACGCGAATGTGCGCCCTGTCCGTGCGTTTTCTCCTTATATAAAAAGCCACTTTCCTGACATGGATTTAGTGGTTGTGCGTGAAAATGAAGAAGATCTATATGCAGGTATTGAACACCAGCAGACTCCTGAAGTGGTTCAGTGCTTGAAGTTGGTTTCTAAGCCTGGTTGTGAGAAAATCATTCGCTATGCCTTTGAATATGCTCGCGTGAATAGTCGAAAAAGAGTGACTTGCATGACGAAGGATAACATTATGAAGCATACCGACGGGATGTTCCACCGTATTTTCAGAGAAGTGGCTAAGGAATATCCAAATATTGAATCTGATCACTACATCATCGATATAGGGGCTGCTCATTTGGCTGATCGACCTCACGAGTTTGATGTGATTGTTACACTTAATTTGTACGGTGATATTATCTCTGATATTACAGCACAGGTAGCTGGCTCTGTTGGAATGGGCGGATCTGCAAATATTGGACAAGGCTTTGCTATGTTCGAGGCGATTCACGGTTCTGCTCCGGATATTGCGGGTAAGGGTATTGCCAATCCTTCAGGCCTGCTCAATGGCGCTTGCATGATGCTTTCACATATCGGTGAGTTTGAAGCAGCTGAGCGTATTCAAAATGCGCTTCTGAGAACAATTGAAGATGGCATTCATACCGGAGATATCGCTCAGGAGAATTTTACGCGTGAAAAAGTAGGGACAAAAGGGTTTACAGAAGCAGTGATCTCTAACTTGGGCAAGCAACCTCAGAAATTTGGAATAATCTCTTACGACAAAAACATCGAGCCCATCCATATCGATTTACCGGAAGCCCAACCAAGCACAAAGTCGCTTGTCGGAGTGGATGTTTTCATCGATTATTCCGAAGAAGATCGCAACCCGGATGCTTTAGGCAAGCAGCTTGAAGAATTGGCTGGTGACAAAGTTATGTTGAAGATGATTACGAACAGAGGGGTGAAAGTATACCCTGACGGTCTTCCGGAAACTTTCTGCACGGATCACTGGAGATGTCGTTTTATTAAAAAGCAAGAAGCTGGAAATGTCCAGTACGATGAAATAAGTTATCAAGATGTGATTGATTTGCTTTCAAATTTGAATAACGGAGGCCTTGATTGCATCAAAACGGAAAACCTTTACGTGATTGACGATGAACGTGCTTTCTCTCTTGGGCAAGGGGAATAAGCGAGTTGGATTAGTTTAAGCGTGGTTTAATAAAAAAAGTTTCCCGGAAAATACCCGGGAAACTTTTTTTATTTTATAAGCTTTTATTTTGTATACTTACTGTGAAATAGTTGAACTATCGTCATAGGGGCGAAGTTCTCTTCGGATAGCTTCAAAAACAATAATTTGTAAATTCAAAAAAACAAATCCATGCTTCAAAGAAAATTCGAATTGGTTGTAAATGAGCATTTCCCTGGCGCAATGGATGCCAAGGACACTTCCATACATTATTTGGGTAAACTACAAAATGAAGACGGTATAGATATATCTAAAGTATTGATGGCTACTTCACTGTGTTCGGATGATATTAATATCCCTTCCACCAGCTTTTTCAGCGTATTGTTTGGCCCCTTTTTTATGGGCGGGTTAGGAGGTTTGCCCTTTGCTGGAATTACAGGTATGACGGCTTTTGCTCACCATATACCTGATGATGGAACAGCCTTTATTTTTTACGGTCCTCATATCGGGGTTACCCTTGAAGGAGGTTTAGGAAAAATGTACCGCCCTCGCCAGGAAGCTCCGGGGAACTCCTGCGGAGCTTTAATGCTTGCCTTAGATCGTTTTAAGGATGAAAATTACCAGCCTACCATTAATGAAGATGACTACCAGCAAATGCGTCTTGAAAGTAGTTTGATCGGAAAAAGAGAAGAAATTGTTAGCGCTGATAATCCGGCAAAGAAGATTACAGAAGAAACTTACGAGGTTATTAATAATAAGATCCATGAATACCTGAAAGCCACCAAAAATGAGTTCCATGTAGATAAAATAGCTCTACTTGGTGGAATCATTATCAATACAGATTATGGATTGGATGATTATTTCGATGCACGTAACTTCGAAGTGATTAATGTGAAGGATCTGTAGTAGAAATATTGATTTCATCAAAATGGGGGTGGGATTGCCTAGGCAATCCCACCCCCATTTTGATGAAATCAATGTCAAAGAACTAAACTTATTTTAAATGCAAATTATTTCTTACAACGTCAATGGTATCCGCGCCGCAGTGAAGAAAGGCTTATGGGAATGGATCGGAGGTAACGACTTCGATATTATATGCATTCAGGAAAGTAAAATGCAAAAGGGGCAGTTAGATACCAACCCCTTAGAAGAAATGGGGTACAGCCATTTCTGGCACGATGCAGAGAAAAAAGGATACAGTGGTGTAGGCACTTTTACAAGGAAACAGCCTGATCAGGTGATAGAGGGATGCGGTATAGAAAAATACGATAGAGAGGGCCGAATATTAAGAACGGACTTCGATGACTGGACGCTCCTTAATTGCTACTTCCCTTCCGGAACAAGTGGTGACGAGCGCCAGGCTTTTAAAATGGAATTCCTGGATGACTTTTTCAAATGGATAGAAGAACTGAAAAAGGAACGCCCTAAATTAATCATCGTTGGAGATTACAATATTGCTCACCAGGAAATAGATATTCACGATCCGGTGCGCAATAAGAAAAGCTCTGGTTTTCTTCCCGAAGAGCGCGAATGGATGACCAAATGGTTTGATTCGGGCTTTGTAGATGCTTACAGGCATCTAAATCCGGAAAAAGTGGAATACAGCTGGTGGAGCTACCGAGCTAGCGCAAGAGCAAATAATAAGGGCTGGCGCATTGATTATCAATCCGTAACGGAGAACCTGGCACCACAATTGAAGCACGCAGGGCAATTGACGGATGTGGTGCATTCAGATCATTGCCCGGTGTTTTTGGAGTTGGAGTAAATTTCATATAAAAAAGAGGTGATATTTCTGATATTTGATACTAAAAGAACTCCTTCATCATGCGAAACCTCGACCAACTCAAAACTCAGCTCCGCGAACGCCTACCTAAGGAAGGCATTAGTGCTATCATAAAATCCTTGAAGGAGGTCTTGCCGGAAAGTGCTTCAAAGCGCAAATTATTGTTACAGCTTGAAGCTGATTACAAGAGTCTTAAAATCAAGATCATCGAAGGCATAATCAGTGATCAGGATGTTACGCTGGAAACCAATAAGGTACGTAGCCGACTCTTTGATTTTATAGAAAGCCTGGAAGCTGCTGATTTTGATCGCCAAACCAAACGCTCTCAATTCTCCGCAGATCAAAAGGTTAAGCGTGGGCATGTGTTGTATATCATTCCCAAGCGGATGCAACTTAATAAGGACACTCACTGCCTTATTCGCATAGCTTTTGAGAAAGCACAGCTGGTTGAAGACCTTGATTTGGATGAAGATACACAGTTTCGCCTGAATGTACGCATCTCTGATTACATGAAGGTAGAGATTGTCGATCCGGCCACAAATCCTGCTTTTAAGATTCGTTGTATTAGCGAGGCTGTACAATTTATTGATGAAGATGAGTCAACGGAGTGGCGTTTTACTGTTCGTCCATTAGTATCAGGCGAGCACTTGTTACTACTAAAGGTAACTATCATGCCGGTAATTGATGGAGAGGCTCGGGTTCGGGAGCGCACACTCGAAGAAAGTGTGGTTATCGTTGCTGGGCCAATACCGGAAGAAAAGGTCGAACTTAAAGAGATGGAGGAGAGCTTCGAAATTGCTCAATCATTAGACTCCTTTATACCGAAAAAAGGGTTAACGGGAATCCGCAAGGTAGCCCAGCCATTGGCTGTTTTACTCCTTTTCATCATTAGCTTCAGTGCTACTTATGCTTTTGTTCCACCCTTCCGAAATGAAATTGACTGGCAGGTTACGGATACTTTTTATCAAAATAAAGAAGCCTACGCTAAATATATTGAAAAACATCCGGAGAGTCGCCGTAAAGAAAAGGCGACCTTCCGCAAAGCGGAAGTTCAGGAAAACCCAGGAGCTTATCAGGAGTATTTTGAGAAATATGATACAGTAGGAAAGTTTGCTGGTGAGGCAACTTGGAATGTTGCAAAGTTGACAGGAGTCCCTGAGGTGTATCGTTTGTACTTAGAACGTTACGAAAATGGACCGTTTGTTGATGAAGCAAAAGAAAAATTAAAAACTATCGAACCTAAGCTATGGGAGGTCGTCTTAGAGAAAAGAAACTTTCCGGAGTTGATGAGGTATTTAGAATTGTTTCCGGAAAAGAGGAATACAGAGGCTGTAGGAAAGCTTTTAAGAGATGAGAAAATTTGGAACCAGGGTTTAGGGGATTATCAGAGTTTTCAAGGGGCTGAGAAGTTAAAAGGGGAATTGCCTGGTTTAGGGATTGAAGAAACCAAAAAAATTGGATGAATGGGTGTTTAAAGTGATTAAAGAGGAAGATGATCTTGAGGTATATGAGCGATTTTTAGAAAGTTTTAAAGAAAGTGACAAGGTACCGGTAGTTGAAGAACTCTTGAAGGAGAAAGAAAAATCTATTGAAAGTGTAATTAAGATTGAGAAAGATTCTACCCAAGTTCAAGAGAGTGATAGTATTAGTGTTCAAAAGGTACCTGATGAGTATGTATCTGATCTTTCAAATAATATAAGTAATGTGGATAAAGCTAAAAAAGAAGATAATAAAACTGTTTATGGAGAAAGTGGTGAAGACTTAATTGATCTGAGAGACGATCGTCGATATAAAACCGTAATTATTGGTGATCAAACATGGATGGCAGAAAATCTCAATTTTAAGACGAATGGCTCCTGGTGTTACAAAGGCAAAAATAAAAATTGTGAAAAATATGGCCGATTGTATACATGGGATGCAGCAAAAATGGCTTGCCCCTTGGGTTGGCATTTACCTACCGATTCAGAGTGGAAGCAATTAATAGAAATGGCTGGAGGAGAGAAAAAAGGATATTTAAAATTAATTAAAGGAGGCGATTGGAAATTTAATGCGCTGCTCGGTGGCTACCGCGATACTGATGGTTCCTTTGGGCTTCTCGAAGAAAGCGGCAGCTATTGATCCGCTACAGAGGGCGGAGAAGACGAAGCTTACGACTTCAATTTTGCTATCATTGGCCAGAGGCTGTTTCGGTACAATTACGATCAGGGCCTTGGCTTATCTGTGCGTTGTCTCCAGGATTAATTATTTCTATTTGGTTATTTGCCCGAACGAAGAATTCGCAAAACGGATTTTGCGGAAGTTTTGACGAAGGCTTTAGCCTTCGCTGAACGCGGAAAAACCACGATTAGAAAACCTTGAAGCCCCCTATTTAATCGTGGTCAATCCTAGCGAATCCTTTTCAATCGTGGTCAATTCTGGTCTCAAGGGAATCTACCCCATCTCCGATACCACCTCTTTCACCTGTGGGATCATATGCTTCAACAAATGCTCAATGCCATTCTTAAGTGTGATCGTAGAAGACGGACATCCGCTGCAAGCACCCTGAAGAATCAAGGTAACAATACCTTCGTTGAAAGATTTAAACACAATATTTCCGCCATCGCCCTGAACCGCCGGCTTGATACGCTCATCAATAATCGCTTTGATGCGCTCTACGATTTCTGATTCTTCCTCCGAATAATCATGGCTTTCCTGGCGCGCTTCTTCGATTTTTTCCATGGCTTCCGCGAAGCCTTCATTTACGATAGTCTCACCAGATTCAATATATTCCTTGATGAACTGCTTGAGTTTAAGCATGATATCTTCCCAGGCGTAATTGAACTCTTTAGTAATGGTAACAAAACCACTACTGATATATACTCCTTTCACATAAGGCAGCTCAAATAATGCCGAAGCTAAAGGCGACCACTCGTTGGCTAGCTCTGCTTCTCTAAAATCGGCCATACCTCTGTAGAGGATGCGGTTGGTAACATATTTTAGAGACTCCGGATTGGGTGTTTGCTCGGTGTAGAGCATTACGGGTATTTTCGCTGTTGTGTCCATGTATCTTTTATTTAGATTTATTCTACGTTGTCTGATAATAACACTAAATTAAGCGATATGTTTTAATGGAGAAGTGCAATTGCATTTTAAATTTGTTACCGAATGTGAGCGTTGACTTTGGAACAAATTTCGTTCTTTGACAAATTGTGTGGAACTTCAAAATGATAAGCCTTGAATGCCCT
>CAZHZT010000077.1:0-12346 GCA_964537285.1 uncultured Saprospiraceae bacterium
ACAGAAAAAGCCAAAAAGTTGGATAGAAAAAATTTGAACTTCTGAAAAATAAGCCGGATATTGCAGAAACAAGCCCAAGAAAGCCTTTTGGAGAGGAAGAAACCTTTCGATACTTTTCCCATAATATTTGGCTGGTCGGGTTGAGCTTGGGGCGGCTCTGTTCAACTAAATTTTATCTGCCACAGGAGTCGCTTCGAGTAGATCATTTGAGTGGAAGCTTGGATGGGGAGGAAAGGCTTTTGATTGGGGAGGCAGATAAAATTCTTAAATGTTACGCATACGAAGCGTAAAACCATTTGAAAGCTTAACTTTGCGCGATGCAAAGATAAATTAGATTTATATACAGATTACTTATTATCTGATGTTACGCACTCAAAGCCAAGGCTCTGGGGGCGTAACATCAATTACTTAATACAAGTTGCGATTGATTAAAATGAGGCTAAATCAGCGGTAATTTGTTTCAAAACTTCGCCTGTCGGCTCCGTTTTCACAAATTCCTTCTTATTCACCGTCATTCATCACGCTTGGGTTACTCACTAAAACAGGAAATGTTATGCAGCAATCAATTTTTTTATTTTCTAAGTTGTCGAAAATTGTATTTGGCCTTTTGATCTCTATCGCTTTAGCGCTTACAGCTTGCCAACAAACATCAAGCTCAACCGGTGGTGGGGGCGAGAGTCAGAAGGCAGAGGAAGGGACTGATGGTGGTGCCGGAGAGAGTCAGGAGGTAGAAGAAGGGACTGACGGTGGTGACGGTGAAGGTGCTACCGATGAATCAGCTTCCGAAAACCAAGGCCAGCTAGCGGATGCCGGAACGCTGACTTGTCAAAGTGCTGATTTTGACCTTCAGCAGTTTCTTTTTAAAACCGCCTCTGATTTTGAAGCTCAGAAACTGGCTTACGATCGCACCAAGATGCAAGATTGTTCAGGGATGTTTCATCAAATGTTAGGTAAAGTTAAAGGAGCCTGCCCGGATTATGGTTATCCTTCTCCTGATGAAGCCAGAGATTCCAGAAATCTCGCCGCCTGGTACCACAAGAAAGGAAATCTGGTAATGGTAGAAGATGCCGCTAGCTCAGGGAACCTGATCAAACCTGGCGTTGCCATGTTCTATGGCCAGAGCGATCAGGCTTACGCTAATATGACGATCGAAATGCTTTCCGCTCAAGACGGAATTGAGCATATTGGCACTGTTGTGGAGGTGAAAAAAGATGAAAACGGTGAGGTCGTTGAGTATACACTCTTCCACGGCCGTAATCCAAGCAAGCCTGCGGGAATGTCAAAGCATTATAAAGTTGTTCCTTATGATGAGAGCTTGCCTGCCTATGGCAACCATAAGCAACAATGGGTAGCTGTAGCGAATATATTAATGCCCAAGTCCTAAAGGAAGAAAAGTTAAGAATGAAGGGTGAAAAAACCGGTCAATTAAAAAAGCAAATTGGTATTTGTATCAATTTGCTTTTTTAATCTTCTTCTTTCATTTTTTGATCACCAATTTTGCGGAGCCAATTCCTGGCACTCACGGATTCTCTATATTGTAAAGCGTGTTCAATAGCTGTTTTGGCATCTTCGAAATCTTTTTGATTAAAAAGGTCGATCCCTACATTAAGGTAATGATTATGAGCTTCTTGCTTAGCCTGATCCAGCAGTTTAGCAGCTTCTTCTGTGTTTTCTGAGGAAGCGGCTTTTTCAAAACTTTTAATTGCTTGCACCGGATAGCCATCTGCCAGGAATTGTTTCCCTTTGTTAAGCCATCGGTCATAGAGTATTGCAGAGTTTTTCGACTTGGGTAAACTATCAGATTCGTCATCAATGCCCTTCGGGACAGTTTGCCCTGAATCGACGATTATTTGTTCGAGGCTGTCAATTTCGGCTAAAGCCTGATTGGTACCATTGATATGGTTTAGCCAGCGATCAATATCAGGATGTTCCGGGCACTCGGACTTAACGATTGTAAAATAACCTATTGCCTTTTCAGGGTCATCATCAAGGTAGGCTTTCAAGCCTGCTTTGAAATACTTTTTACATTCATCTTGTTGAGCAATTCCCGCATCGTCTCCATCGAAGTTAAAGATGAAATAAAAAGAGAAGCCCACGATACCGATCAACGATAAGAAAATAATAATAAACTGCTGGGCAATATTACCCGACCTTTGCGGTTCATCTTCTTTTTCTTCCGGAGGTAAGGCTACACCCAGCACATAACCAGGTTTTTGCGCCCCACGCTCAATATCTCTGGACAAGTCAAGTATCTGATCCACTATTCTTACGCGCTTAGCAGAAGCCTGGGACGGGTCCAGCATGCCTTGGCGCAGATCAGCTTCAAATTGATTAAAAGCTGAGATGACCGTCAATGTTGCATCTCTGAAATCTACATTGATCTTTTCTGACAGTGCCAGTAGAGCCTTTAAAGCGTCTTCGAATTTATTGATTGCAATCAACTGGCGGATTTCGTCGGTGGCTTCCTTTCTTTTAATTTGATCCATTTTTATTGCTTTTAATATTATGCACTTTCAAGGGGTAAAAAAACGATTTAATTTCCAAACAAGTAAAAGTATTTATTCAAAAGGATAAATACTAAAAAAAGCTAGAAAATTGCCTTTTATAATGTAGATGAAAAATTTTTGTGAATGTTGGTTAACTAATTGTGAAATATTTCCTAATGAATTAATGTGTTGCTCCTTCTTTTTGACGGGTAAAAAGTAGAAGTACTTCTTCACTAAAGGAACGTTCTTATAATTAATAATGTAATTTATTGAAATTGTTACTGTTTTGAAGGAGGTTTTTTCTGGGAAAAGGTATTTCAAATAAAGAAGTTCCTATCGAAGAAAACGAATGCCTCTAGGGCAGCTTTGCATAATTTCAAATCCTAACTCTTGTATTATGAAGAAAAAAAACCTTATCAGTTGGTACTTCGGTACATTTGCGGGTTTATCCCGCCCTGTATGGCTGCTTTCTTTGGTCATGTTGATTAATCGAAGCGGCACGATGGTCATTCCATTTTTAACAGTGTATTTAACGCAAGAGTTGGATTATTCCCTTACCCAGGCTAGTTTCGTAATGGCTAGTTTTGGAGGAGGTTCGGTTTTGGGGTCCTACATAGGAGGAAAGTTGACAGATGTATATGGCTATTATCGGATACAATTTTGGAGCCTATTTCTCGGAGGTTTTGTATTCTGGCTCCTGATTTACATGGAAAGCTTATGGTCATTCTGTGTGACAATTTTTATATTAAGTATGATTGCGGATGCTTTCCGCCCGGCCAGTATGGTTGCAGTTGCGGCTTACAGTAAAGAAGAAAATCGTACGCGGTCTTATGCGCTTATCCGTTTGGCCATTAATCTCGGCTGGGCGATTGGTCCGGTGGTGGGAGGTATCTTAGCTGTAACGGTTGGCTACAATTGGTTATTCTTTCTTGATGGATTAACTTGTATATCTGCGGCGCTGCTTTTCATTGTTGCACTGCCAATGAAAAAAGCAAAGGCAGGTGAAGTTAAGGAGGAGCCTTCTACGGAACCAGGGTTGCCTGCACACAAGGATTTGAAGTATTTATTATTCTTGTTTTATGTTTTGGTTTCATCCATAGCCTTCATGCAGTTATTTTCGACCTATCCGGTCTTTCTCAAGGAAAGTTTCCTTCTGAGCGAAGATCAGATCGGAGCCGTAATGGCTATTAATGCGATAATGATTGTTTTGACGGAGATGCCCCTGGTGCATGGCCTGGAAAAACGCTACAGGCCTTTACCTATAATCGGGATAGGCATGGCATTCATTGGAATATCTTATGTGGTATTTAATTTTACCAACTGGATCGGGATAATCATCATTTCGATATTATTCATCACTGTTGGTGAAATGCTAGCCATGCCTTTTACAAATACTTATGCAATTGGCAGGGCTAAATCTCACAACAGAGGGCAGTACATGGCATTGTTCTCAATGACCTATTCTGTATCTCACATATTCGCTCCGATTGTCGGGATGCAACTTGCTGATCATTACGGTTATGGGTTTATGTGGTATGTGGTAGGGGGCCTTTCGTTATTGGCTGTTATGGGCATCTGGCAACTAGAAGTTAGTGAGAAAAAGTCGGTATTTCCTTCCGTAAAAGTCGGATAACCAATAGTCATTGTATAAAAGTATTTGTATCTTTTGCAAAAAAAATAGAAGTCTTTCAATGGCAAATTGTGAAACTTTACACAATTTCTGTCAAAGAACCCAAAAAGAAAAATATGGATATCACAATGATGAATCTCAAACGGAAGGTGGCCCTGTACAAGGAAGTCCGGCAAAATACTAATAATTACAGAGAAACCTGGCATAGTAGCCTTCGCGATGAGATCAAACAAACCCTTCAGTCTCTGGTAGAAGAAATCGGCCTGGAAGCCCGGGTAGAAGTCCGGCATGAGGTAGAAAACCTAGAAGCAGTAGTGCTAACACTTGGGGAAACCAAAAGCGGTATGTATCAGCGGGTGAGCGAGGGCATAGAGAGGCACATGATCAAGCATAATGGCTCTCTGGTTTATCAACAACTGTTCAATGGAAAGATAATTGTTTTGATACAATATCCCTTCATCGAGAATTACGGGAAACCAAGTCCACCAAAAACTATTGCTATCTATCGTCCGGAGGAGATTCATCAGCCCTATTGTGTTCGTCATCTGGAGGAATTCATCCAGGAAATCACAAACTGGGAAGATTATGATGATGATGAACCCAACAAACGGATTGGGTTTAAATTGAATTTCGATTCGGATGTAGATGAAGTACCGAAGTAAATAAAGAGAAATACGATAATAAACATGAGTCATCCCGAATTTTCGGGATGACTCATGTTTGTAAAAATATTTACATGATTCTGTTAATCAAGGCTGTATTCAATTTTTAACGCTTTTTGTCCCGAACTTGATTCGGGACAAAAAGCTAAATTGAATAAGGCCGGTCCTAAGACATTGATTAGCAGAATCTACTATTAATTATTGTGACAACATGAAGTTCCTTGAAATTCGGGATGACTCATGTTGTTATTGATTATCGTATTTCTCTTTATATTTTCTGTAGAGCATCTTCTGTTTATTGTCCAGGTCAATTTTTCGGCCATTAATAAAAGCCATTACTATTTTAGATGTTCGCATATCAAGGGCATCGCCTTCGCTGATGATAAAAGTCGCATCTTTATCTGCTTCGAGTGTGCCTACTGTATCATCTATGCCCAGTATTTTTGCTACGTTGCTGCTGATAGAAGCGACCGCATCTTCATATTCCAGGCCATAGGGAACGGCATGACCAGCTATAAATGGCAGATTGCGTACTTCCCAAAAGCCTCCCATGTATAGACCAAAGGTAATACCGGCTTCCTGAAGGATCGCCGGTGTTTTATAGGGTTGGTCAATATCCTCACCAGAGCGAGCTGGAAGGCTATGTGTTTGCTGAAGTAAAATAAGGGCATTGTGTTCTTTCAGAAAATCGGTGATCATCCAGGCATCTCTTGCTCCTACGATTACGGTACGAATGCCGAATTGCTCTCCAAAACGAACCGCTTCCATGATGCTTTTTACGTTTCGGGCATTGATGAATAGGGTCTGGCTGCCATCAAACAAACCCTGCATGGCTTCGAAGCGAAGGTTAGCGGTCGCTGGATCGTCCTTTTGGGAATAGGCCTGGGCCTGCTTGAAATAATTTTCAAGCTCTTTGACATCTTTAGCGTAATTTTTATTGGGCTCATAGGAGCGTTTTCTCCAGGAATAGTTGTACACGGACGGCCAGTTGAGGTGAAGGCCGTTGTCTGCGCTGTAAGCAGCATCTTCCCAGTTCCAGGCATCCAATTGAACAACACTGGATGTTCCCGATACGCGCCCCCCGGTAGGAGTAGTTTGAGCCAGAAGTACACCGTTGGAACGCACAGTAGGAGTGACTCTTGAATCTGTGTTGTAGGCAATGAGTGCTCGTACATTCGGGTTGATAGAACCCGTTTCTGAATTGTCGCGGGTAGCTCTCACAGCGCCAATTTCTCTCAACCCTAATTGCGTGTTAGCGGCAATAAATCCCGGATAAATATGTTTACCAATGGCGTTGATTTCCTGATAATTACTTTTGTCCAGGCGAGCCATAACCTCAGGGCCACCGATAGCCGTTATTTTACCATTCTCAAATGCAAGAACGCTGTTTTCGATGACATCTCCATTGCCCAGATGTGCCGTAGCTCCGGTTACTAAAATCGCCTCACTTTGCGGAGGCGCAGGAGATAAATATGCCTGCCCCCATGAAATATAGGAGAGGCAAATAAGTATGATGGAAAAAATTATATTTATAGGTTTCATCTTGATTGATTTTTAATTTTTAAAATTCTTACTGTGAAATTATAACAATCAACCCCCCAAAATGCCGCGAAGCGGCAACTACCCGTTCCCCGTTCCCCGTTGACCGTTTCCCGTTCCCCGCATTTATGTATTATTTTATTTCTTCTTCAATATCATCACAATGGTAAAGCTTTTCCTTTTTTCCACGAGGAGCACGTTTTTTTCCTTTTCCATCATCATTAAGCATTTTGGAAATTAGTCGGGCTTTTTCTGCGCTAAGTTCTTCGCGAAGGACCTTATCCTGTTCACGATCAAACAGTTTTCTTCCATCTACAAACGTTATTTCGGCCATGGCATAAACAGACAACGGGTTATCTGACCAAAGCACTAGGTCTGCGTCTTTACCTACTTTAATGCTTCCCATCCGATCATCGAGATGCAGAAGCCTTGCAGGGTTGAGGGTAACAAATTTCCATGCTTCTTCTTCACTCAAATCGCCATACTTCACCGCTTTAGCAGCTTCTTGATTCAGGCGGCGAGCCATTTCCGCATCATCAGAATTGAAGGCGGTAACTACTCCCTGGCCGTGAAGCAAGGCACCATTGTAAGGGATTGCATCGATTACCTCGTATTTATATGCCCACCAATCAGAGAAGCTGGAACCTCCGGCTCCATGGGCAGCCATTTTATCGGCGACCTTATAGCCTTCCAGGATGTGAGTGAACGTATTAACCTTGAACCCGAAACGTTCTGCTACTTTCATAAGCATGTTGATTTCCCCCTGTTGGTAGGAGTGACAGGTGATGAATCGTTTACTTTCAATGATTTCAAGTAATGCTTCCAATTCAAGATCTTTGCGGTAAGGTTTGCCTGAACTTTTAAGCTTCCCATAT
The DNA here is from genome assembly GCA_964537285.1 of uncultured Saprospiraceae bacterium. GTDB lineage: Bacteria > Bacteroidota > Bacteroidia > Chitinophagales > Saprospiraceae > CAZHZT01. Next base: position 7,193 of record CAZHZT010000077.1, read on the forward strand.
TCTTGGGCTCTGTTGAAATGATCAATAAAAACTTGTTCAACCCCCATACGGGTTTGTGGGTAACGCGTTTGATTATTGTCTCCCCAGTTGGATTGTTTAACATTCTCGCCTAATGCAAATTTGATAAAAGGGTCGGTGTTTTTTATTTTCATTTCTTCTGGTAGCCAGCCCCAACGCATTTTGATGATGCCTGATTGGCCACCGATTGGATTAGCAGAACCGTGTAATAATTGCGCAGCGGTAACACCACCAGAGAGCTGACGGTAAATATTAATGTTTTCGGAATCGACCACATCGGCGATGCTAACTTCTGCGGAGCTTGCTTGAGTGCCCTCGTTCACCCCTCTGCTAATCGCAATGTGCGAGTGCTCATCAATGATTCCGCAAGTCAAGTGTTTGTTGGTACCATCGATTACCGTTCCAATGTCTACGTTAATATTTTGTGTAATTTGGGCGATCTTTCCGTTTCTTACCAAAACGTCGGTGTTTCTCAGAATGCCTTCGCGTTCATTAGTCCAGACAGTCGCATTTTTTATAATAATGGTTTCTTGTTTAGGCTGTTCCGTCCAGCCAAATGGAAGGAATGGATAGGTTACCTCTCCTAGTTTTTTATCCGCTTCTTCCTCCTCCTCATCTTCCTCCTCTTTTGATTCTTCTTCAAGAGGAGCTGTTTTTTCAGCTCTCCAGCTTATGGTTTGTCCTTCGGTATTTTCTCCTGATCCTTGCCACAACGAACTTGAAGAGAATGCACCACTTAAGCGAACGGGGAGATCGCTTCCTTCCGGGGAGAAAGAAAGGTTTAAGAGTTGGTTATTGACTTTTGCCTTTACCTTTGTGGAAGTAGAATCATTGACGATGATTTTTATTTCCGGCTTATTGATATCGCCTGAAACGACAAGCGAGTAGGTAGTGTCAGCCACCTGAAGGTCGTATTTGCCGGAGATGTCTCGATTGTCGATCAGGTTGATGATAAAAGGTTTTCCCTGAATCCAGTTGTGGTAAATCTGTGTTTCTTTATCAAATACATCACCAGAAGTGATGATGAAGTTGGCTATTTTCCCCTTTTCAAGGGTGCCCAGTTCATTGCTCATTCCAATGATCTCTGCTGGGTTAATAGTGAGTGCTTTGAGTGCATCTTCTTTGGATAAACCACTTTCAATTGCTTTGCGCAGATAGCTAAAGAAGCTACTTTTCTTCTCGAGGCCGTGGGTAGTCAATGAAATAGAGATGCCGGCATTAGCCATTCTTGCCGGATTTGTAGGGGCAAGTTCCCAATGTTTGAGGTCATCAATGTCCAGTAATTTTGCATCAAAAGGATCCTGGACGTCGTATGCACTTGGGAAATCGACAGGGAGGATGAATGAAGTACCAAGAGCTTTCATGGCGTCTAGTCGTCTGTATTCTGTTCCTCCGCCTTTAATGATGTATTTTTGATTAAACTCTGTAGCAATTTTGGAAGCTCTCAGGGCTTCGGCCCAATCCCGTGCTTCGAAGATCTGAGGGAGTTTTTGGAGCTGATTCCATGTATCCAAAGAGATATTGTACTCTTCTTTATGGCCATCTGCTTTGTACCACTGGGCATCGTAGTAGGTTTGGCGTATAAGAGCGATGGCTCCCATTAGTGAAGAAGGGTAGTTCTGGGTAGATGTACCCTTATTAAAGGAAAGGTGATGTGCTGCATTTTCCTTCAATACCAGAAGGTTTTCCTGGCCATTTCCCAGGCTTACTACGGATGAAGCCCCTCTTGAAATACCATCCATTTTATGTGTAAGAACGGTACCAAAGCCAAGGTTGCGAAGGCTTTCCGCTTCTTTATTATTGGCTGAAAAATGTTCGTGGGCTTTAAATTCAGGGCGAATGGCCTCATTCCAGCCGAAAGCTCCTTTTTTGTTGGAGAGCATTTGAGGCTGTTGCCGGGGTCTTTCCTCTACAGGCTTGGCAGAAGGCATTCCATAATTGGAATAAAGCTCGATAAAAGATGGATAAATGTAATGACCATCAAGTTTGACTTCAACAGCATCTTTAGGGATTCGGATATTTGTTCCAATAGCTTCAATTCGTCCGTCTCTAATCAGCAGAGTAGCGTTTTCTAGTTGCTGGTCATGACTGACGACTATGGTCGCTTTTGTAAAGGCGTATAAGTCGTCCCGCTGATCAAAAGGCCCATTTACAGGGTAGGTATCCTGAGCTATCAAGGCAGACAGGCTACACAGGGAAAAAAAGTAGAGTAGAATAATTCTCATATAAACTGATTGATTAATGCTTAGTAATGAATTGGTAGTGAGAAAAAAGTTCTTAATATTTAGTTTTGCAGAACTACTTAGGTGTTCATTTAGTTGATTAGATATCTTAGATTTTGAGTATGCTCAAAATACTAACCGTAAATATTGTAAATAATATTAAAATATTTGAACTATTCTGTGAAGAACCATTGAGTTTGCATACAATTTGCTGTGCAAGCCTGACCGGCATAGCAAATTGTATGCAAACTCAATCTCTAAAATCTTATTATGAATATTGATCCAGTAACAGTAACGGCTGCAATCCGTCACCGAAGAGCTATCTACCCGGCGGCTTATAACAATCAACCCATAGAAAAAGCAATAATTGAAGAAATTTTAGAAAATGCTCATTGGGCACCCAATCATAAGCGCACCGAACCTTGGCGATTTAAGGTGTTCACTGGCGTTGCCTTAGAAAGACTAGGGGCTTTTTTAGCAGAAGATTATAAGAATAATACGCCAGAAGAAAAGTATTCTGCTATGAAGCACAAGAAAAAGGCTAAAAAGCCGGTACAATCAGGAGCAGTTATTGCTATTTGTATGAAAAGAGATCCTGAGGAAAGACTGCCTGAATGGGAAGAACTGGCGGCAGTAGCCAGTGCCGTGCAAAATATGTGGCTTACTGCTTCTGCTTATGGGATCGGGGCTTATTGGAGTTCGCCTTCAACGATTACCCGAATGGGAGGTTTTTTGCAGCTTGAAGAAGGAGAGAAATGTATTGGCTTGTTTTATATGGGATACACTGACCAGGAATGGCCTGAAGGCAGGCGGAATGAATCGATTGAAAGTAAGGTTAAATGGATTAGCGAATAAAGTCCGTTCTTTGACAAATTGTGTGGAACTTCAAAATGATAAGCCTTGAATGCCCTTGTGGCTGAAAGGCTTATCTTTTTGAAGTTCCATTTTCCACAATTTATGTCAAAGAACTATAAAGTCTATTACATCAGCAATTCTCGTTTTGGCCTCCCTCTCAAAGGTATTTCACGCCGTAGGCGCGTTTATTTTTCAAAGCGAGAATAGCTGCTATTACATAACATAACCTAAAATTGAAAAATTAAATACGTGAAAATGAGAATAATAATTACCACAATGGTTAGCATATTTCTAACCTTCAATCTAATAGCTCAAGGTTGCTTTCCAAATGGGGTCACCTTCTCTACTCAAGCCCAAATTGATGATTTTGCGGCTAATAATCCTGATTGTACGGAAATATTAGGAGGCGTATCCGTTATTGAAGGGGATGATATTACGAATTTAAACGGCCTTAGCCAGTTAACTAAATTCAGTGGTTGGTTAGAGATTAAGAATAATCCCAATCTAATAAGTTTGGAGGGCTTGGATAACGTAGAATCAGTTATTGGGAATTTTCGAATAGTCAATAATGCTTTACTGGAAGATTTAACCGGACTTACCAACTTAACAATTGTAGCACTCGAATTTGCAATTCGCGAGAATGAATCCCTGATGAATCTGGAAGGGGTTCCTAATATTACAGATGCGCTCAGGCTTAGGGTTGATGATAACAATAACTTATCTTCTTTAAAGGGAATGGAAAACTTACAAAATTCTAACTTCCTTTGAATTACGGATAACCAAAGTTTGGTAAGTGTGGAAGGTTTGGAAAATGTAGAGTCGACTTCATTTAATTTTGGTATAGATCTTATAATACGATCTAACCCTTCGCTTATAAACTTAGGGCCCATATCAAAAGCTTCTTCCCCTATTGATGCTATTTCTATTCGTGATAATGCATCTTTGGAAAGCCTGGATGGTTTCGAACAGATGATTGATGTTGAAAGTATTGAAATATTGGATAATCCCAATCTTGTAGATAATAGGTGCTTTACGGAATGCTGATCCAAATAGCTTGATGGCGCTTGAAATCATTAATAACCCCTTGCTCTATTGGTGTAGCCTGGATAATTTTTGCACCTACCTTTCTGATGATAACAATCAAGCGACAATTGAAAATAATCAATTGGGCTGCGAATCTCGTTCGAGAGTAAATGCTGGTTGCCAAGTGGTTGCTGAAGGCTTTGCTCCTATTGGAGCTGAATGGCATTACAGTATGCATGGGGGAGGTAGTGCCCCAACTGATTCTGAATACTTAAAGTTGCGAAGTGAAAAAGATACAATGGTCTTCGGGGAGCCTGTCCGGAAAATTACGCAGACATATTACCGCTTCATTGGTGATTCAATTGCCTGGGACCCGATTTTTGTTACTCAATTACAAGATACGGTTTACTGGTTTGATGAAACGGAGCAAGCTCTCCGAAAACTGTATGTATTCGGAGGATATAAAAACGATCAACTTATATTAGATAGTTTCGATCCGGTAGTAAGTGGGAGTTATTCGCTCAATATCGAAGATGCTTACGTGGAAATCGTTGATGGAGCTCCTTTGCGTGTATATCAAACTCAAAACCTGGGAGATGTTTCTTTTTATAATAATGGCTTATTCATGGATCAGGTAGGAGGGCTTGATTGGTTCTATGCCCGTCCCCCAATTATTCCTGAAGCAGGTGGTCCGACGCGCTGTTATGCAGACAGTCAGGTAGACACCAATTTTACGGCTTTGGCCTGTGATTATTGGTTAGTGAGCAGTGTTGAGCTTTTGAATAATGAGACTGAAATCCGAGTTTTCCCAAACCCTGCGAACAATGTGGTTTGGGTGGAGGCGGATTTTCTGATTGAGGAGTTGCAGCTGTTGGATGTTAATGGAAAAGCGTAGCGGGTAAGTGATAATCGATTAGATGTATCGGAACTGCCGAGGGGGATTTATGTGCTGAAAGTGTATTTGGAAGGAGGACAAGTGGCGATGCGGAAATTGATGGTTGGGTGGTAGTTTTTAGTGACGAAGGCTTTAGCCTTC
>CAZHZT010000077.1:12446-27167 GCA_964537285.1 uncultured Saprospiraceae bacterium
GCCAAACGCTTTAGCCTTCGCCAAACGCTTTAGCCTTCGCCAAACGCTTTAGCCTTCGCCAAACGCTTTAGCCTAAGTGTCGTCAACTTAAGCTTTTTCTTTGCCTGGCGCTTTAGCGCCAGGTGTTATGTTAATATTTGTCAGGGCTTTAGCCCATTAACAGCAAAAAGGCTAAAGCCTAGCCTGATCGTTATTTTTCCCGGCACCAAAGTGCCAGGCTAGAAAGATATAAATAGATTAAGCTAACGACATTTAGGCAAAGCCTTCGCCAAACGAATAGAAAACATGAGACGGCCTCGCTCCGAACTTATGATTCATCCTCTATGTTCTAGAGTAAACGCATGATTTATCTAGGACAACTTATAAAAGCAGCTGTACACCTCGGGAAAAACCTCGTAGCGGGAAATCCGGGAAATATCACTGAATCACAGGAGAAACAGCTTCGGAAATTATTAGAAAAAGCTAAAGATAGTTCTTTTGGTATTTACTACAACTTTGAGAAACTGCTTAAATCCGATAATCTTTTTGAATCTTTTCGGGAAACAGTGCCCGTTCACGAATATGAACTCATTCAAAAACGCTGGTGGATACAGCAACAAGTAAATCCGAATATTACCTGGCCGGGCAATCCTCCCTATTTCGCCTTGACAAGCGGAACTACCTCGCAAAGAAGTAAGCGCATTCCAATAACGGAGGATATGCTTAGTTCTTTTCGTTCCGTAGGGATCCAGCAGATATTAAGCCTGGATCACTTTGATCTTCCTCCTGAATTATTTGAAAAAGAAGTGCTCATGTTGAGTAGTTCTTCTAAGCTGGATGAAAGAAATGGCCACTTGGAAGGAGATATTAGTGGCATCAACGCAAGTAATCTGCCACCTTGGTTTGGAAGCTTTTACCGTCCCGGTCAAGATATTGCCCAAATAGATGATTGGGATGACCGTCTGGAAAAAATTGCAGATAGGGCTCCCCACTGGGATGTGGGAGCAATTGCAGGCATTCCATCATGGGTACAACTTATGTTACAACGCATCATTGAAAAACATCGGTTAACTAATATTCATGAAATATGGCCCGACTTAAGCTTTTTCGTGTCTGGCGGAGTGGCTTTTGACCCCTATCGCCAAAGTATGGAGAGACTGCTTGAACATCCCATTCATTACATGGATACATACCTTGCTTCAGAAGGCTTCTTCGCTTACACGGCCCGGGAAGGTACTATGGATATGAAACTAGCTATAGATTGCGGCATATATTTTGAATTTATACCTTTTGATGAAAGAGGGTTTGATGAAAATGGTAATTTACTGGAAAATCCGGCTGTGTTTTCAATCAATGATGTGGAAGAGAATCAGTCTTATGCTTTATTGATTTCTACACCTGCAGGAGCCTGGCGGTATATGATCGGAGATACTATCATGTTTACTGATCTTAAGAATGTGGAACTGGTTATTACAGGGCGTACAAAACATTTTCTTAATGTAGCGGGGGCTCAATTGACCGAAGATAAAATCAACAATGCCATCACGGAATTGTCAAGGCAACAGAAGGTGGAAATAAAAGAATTTGCTGTTTCAGCTTTTCAAAATGAAGATGGTCAATTCACGCACCAGTGGATTATTGGAATTGATGATGCCAACCACTCCGATTCATTTCAGGGAAATCTGGATGAAATCTTGAAAGCATCGAATAAAAATTACGAAGCTGCACGGAATAAGGCATTAAAAGAAATAAACGTAAAGACCGTGGCGACGGAAACTATTTACAACTGGCTGGATTCCGTTAAGAAAAAAGGTGGGCAGACCAAGCTGCCGCTGGTGATGAAAAAAGAAATGATGAAAGATGTGTTAGAGTTTATTGAGAATCAGTAATTTTACAACAATCGATCCAAAGCTAGGTCTTGAAGACGACCTTCATGCAAGAAGTTAACTTCTTCCGGGGATAAGTAATACTTTTCTATTCTTTCTTTATATTTATTAGGCAACTTGGATTTTTCAAGTATATATTTTTTAGTAGCTAAAATTTCCTTTGCATAACCTGCTTCAATTGCGAAGACATCAGCACGTCGCTCTGCGCCAAGCCTAAAAGTTGGTAGAAATAGATAACCGATTGCAAATTTGATCAAATTGCCGACTTTACGGGTTTGATAGTCCATAACATGCCCAAGCTCATGTGCAAACCATCCAATAAGTACATTTGCAGGAAGTTTTTCAATTTTTATATATCTGGATAAATTCAAGTGGTTACTTATCTCAATCTTATAACGCCTGTTTTTGGTATCAAAAATAAAGTTATCAATGATTGGTTGAGCTCGCATAGTCGTTTTTTTAATGGGTTTTCGTACCACCAAAAGATCATGCCTTTGAAGGATAGGATATCCTTCAAGAGCCTTCAAAAAAGCTTTTCTGATTTTTATGGAGCCTATATTTTTAAAAGTTACATTATACATAAATTGATATTAAGTTTTTGAAAAAAGGTGTTGAGGGCTTATCGTTCTTTGACAAATTGTGGCAAAATGAAATGAATGCCTCCTTGTTTCTCGTTCATCCCAACTTAGATTACATCTTTATAACTGTGGGAGCAGCTATAAGTTCGCTGATAACAATGTGTTTGCTTTCTTCGAACCTTGTTGGCAGATATCGGTTCTAGATAAAAGATTAATGATAGCAGAAAAAATTATTGATAACCTACCTTCTTCTTTTTCCCGTTTCACAGATACAGAAGCGTTAAGTGGATTGATCCTGATGATTTGTTCCATAGTTGCGCTGATCTGGGCGAATTCTGCCATTGGAGAATCTTATGATGCTCTCTGGCACACTCACTTAGCACTAGGAATTGGGGATTTTCACATAGATAAGCCTCTCCATATATGGATAAATGATGGTCTTATGGCATTGTTTTTTTTCTATGTCGGACTTGAGATAAAACAGGAAGTTAAAGTAGGTGAACTGTCGGACTTTCAAAATGCATTATTGCCATTCCTTGCTGCTATTGGTGGTATGGTTGTTCCGGCTGTATTTTTTATCAGCATTAATATCGGCAAGCCAGGCATAGAAGGCTGGGGCGTTCCGATGGCTACAGATATCGCCTTTTCTTTAGGTGTTTTAATGTTATTGGGGCAAAGAGTACCTAATAGTTTAAAAGTATTTTTGACTGCTTTTGCCATTGTTGATGACATTGGTGCTGTTCTGGTGATTGCGTTATTTTATTCTTCTGCTATTGCCTGGAGCATGCTGTTTATTGCATTAGGTTTATTTGGGCTGCTATTAATATTGAAGTTACTTCATATGAGAAGTGCTACCATGTATTTTATTTTTGGAGCTTTGATTTGGTATTTCGTCCTTCAGTCTGGTGTGCATCCTACCGTTGCCGGGATTGCTGTAGCATTGATTATTCCGACAAATAACCGGATAAAGATGCGGGAGTTTGCAGAAGAAACCAGGGCTTCAGTACGTGATTTTTTGGAAGCTAAAGCAAATTCCACGAAGCAATTTTTAGCCAAAAAACAATTAAATGCTATTTCGGAGATTGAGGACTATGTGGAAATGGTTCAGCCTCCACTTCAAAAGTTGGAGCATTTTTGGCACCCCTATGTGGCTTTTATCATTATGCCTGTTTTTGCCTTGGCCAATGCTGGAGTTAGCTTCATTGGAGAAGGTCAGGAATTGTTTACCAATGTTTCTTTAGGCATTGCACTGGGGCTGTTTGGCGGAAAAGTCCTGGGAATCCTTCTGTTTAGTTGGTTAGGAGTACGTTTAGGTTGGGCTAGCCTACCTCAAGGTTCCGATTGGACTCAACTGACGGGCATTGGCTTTCTTGGAGGAATTGGGTTCACAATGGCTCTTTTTATCGCTAACTTAGCGTACGCTGGGAGTCCTGAGATGCTTGCTCCCGCAAAGATTGGTATTTTGATCGGCTCATTGCTTGCAGGCCTTATTGGTTTTGGCATCCTCTATTTTAAGCTTCCCCGTTAACTGTTTTTCCTTTATCACAACTTGGTTTAAAAAGCGTTATCAAAAATCTATGAATTAACGACCGAACACGCATAGTGTTATATCGTTCTAGAGAAGATAACTTATTAATCTACACCAAGTTGTGGGTTTTACTAGTTCCTGAAGCACTAGGATTTGCATGTAAGCGGGAAACAGCGATTTGGTTAAAGAATTTAAATTAAAAACACATAATGAATTATTTAGGAATTTCGAAGGATAAGACAAGTCCTGTAGCAAAAAGTTTGAATATTTTACTTGCTAACTACCATCTATATTATCAAAACCTAAGAAACTTCCACTGGAATGTTGAAGGTCAGAACTTTTTCGACTTACATGAAAAGTTTGAAGAGTTGTACGATGATGCCCACGAAAAAATCGATGAAATTGCAGAGCGCATTTTAACTCTTCGCCATCGTCCCTTGAGTCGCTATTCCGATTACTTAAGCCATGGATCCATTGAAGAAGCAACCTTTCTTCACGAAGATCGCATGATGGTCAATACGATTTTAGAGAGCCACCGGATTTTAATAGAAAATATCCGGAAAGCCATACAGGCAGCGTCTTCCGTAGGTGATGAAGGAACTATCGATTTATTGGGAAGTATGCTGGAGAACCTTGAGAAAAAGTCGTGGATGTTAGATGCATGGTTGGTAGGGAAAAGAGAGATGGTTATAAGTTAAATACTCTGTCACCTAAGTTAATAAACATTTTGAAGAGTTCTTTTTTCCTTCAACTTCGTTAAAAAGCCTCGCCGTAACTAAGGTTATGCCTACGTTTTTTGCCTTGTTGAAGAAAAAAATCTCTTCGTTCAAAATATTCATTAACTTAGTTTACAGAGTATTAAAGGTTTCTCTTTTGCGATAAACAACTCTTGTATTTACAATTAAAAGTATTTAAAAGTTAACGTTCATTGACAAATTGTGTGGAACTTCAAAATGATAAGCCTTGAATGCTCTTGTGGTTGAAAGGGTTATCATTTTGAAGTTCCATTTTCCACAATTTATGTCAAAGAACTAAAATTAATAATAATCAATGGGTTTAACCACAGAAAAAATAAAAACGCCAAAATTTTCCTCTGAAAACCAAACTGACGATAATTTCCAATATTGGTCAAAAATATTAAAAAATGGTCTTTGGGCCGGCCTTACAATGATGGCTTATTTGGTCTTATTGGAACTTTCGAATTCAGATCATACCATTTGGCTAAAATTTGTTAAGTACATTTTTTTAGCTATGATCCTGGGTATATTATTGAAAAATGCTAAGAATTACTATCCCCCCGTAGCTTTCTTTAAGCAAGGTATAAAGCTGGGGGCGGGCACTTCTATAATAGCTGGTTTAGTACTTATGGGATTTAATTTTCTCCTGTTCCTTGTAATGCCAGACCTTTCCTTAAACAAGTTTTCATTAGAAGCCAGCAACATAGGGCAGCTAATCATCCTGGACGTTGTAATTCTGTTTGAAATATTTGTGTATGGAATGATCATCACATTTATATGCCTTCAGTTTTTGAAATATCAAAATCCTGATGGAGAAAAGGCATTTTAGAACCTAAAATACAATCTAATATTATGAAATTGAATCAATATACAACGCTCGTTGAGGCAGAGCAAAAATTGAGAAGAAAAGGATATGTCCATACTTTTAAATCCGAGCGTAGTGATTTGCTTCGTTGTATCGAAACGGGTAAGCATTACACGCCTGATCAAATGCTCATCTTTGAATATTATCGATTTGAAGGTTTAAGTAATCCTTCGGATATGTCTATTGTGTTTGCCGTAGCGTGTGAAGATGGGCGAAAAGGACTTATTATTTCTACTTATGGTCCTAATGTAAACATGGATTTAGTAGAGTTTTTGGATAAAGTGAAAATTGTGCGCAAAGAGCGTCTTCAATCTGATTTAGCTTGAAGATAAGCCTCGCAGTATTATTATTTAGTTCTTACGTTCTTTGACAAATTGTGTGGAGTTGAAAAATGATAAAACCTGAATGCCCTGGTGGCTAAAGAGGTTATCATTTTTAAACTCCATTTTATCACAATTTATGTCAAAGAACCAGTTCTTAATGCATCTATCGGGTGAACTGCGTAAGTTCAAACTATTTAATAAATGCATCAAGAAGTTATTGGCTCTAGATAATTTCATTTGGTCGAAGTTAATTTAGAAAGCCCTCTAACGCAGGCCGTTAGGCCTGCCTGATCGTAGCCCTGGGTCCTCCCATGGTCATAAGATATTAGAGATCAACTTCCGCGTAACGAAAGCACATCATAAGCTATAGCACTTGTGTTTTGGGCTACTGCTCAATGTCGTTAGCTTAAGCTTTTTCTTTGCCTGGCGCTTTAGCGCCAGGTGTAATGTTAAGACTTACCGGGGCTTTAGCCCATTAATAGCAAAAGGGCTAAAGCCCAGTTTGACAATTATTCCCCCCAGCACTGAAGTGCCGGGCTATAATGAGCTTAAGAACCACGTTATTATTAAACCTAAAAAAAATTATAAATTATGAAAAAATTAATAGCTATATCATTCGATGATATTTACGGAGCGTCTAATGCAATCGTTAAATTAGATCAGTTACAAGAAAATTATTTATTGACAATGGAGGATGTTGTGATTGCTACCATTCGCGAAGATGGAAAAGTAAAATTAAGTCAGTCTGTTGACTTAGTCAAAATTGGAGCAGCTCAAGGAGGTTTTTGGGGTGGTTTAATTGGTTTGATCCTGACTGGGCCTTTAGGAATGCTTTTAATTGGAGGTACAAGTGCAGCCTTTGGAGCGTTGATCGGTTCTTTGAGCGATTATGGGATTAATGATGATTTTATTAGGAAATTAGGCCGAAAATTAGAGCCTGGTTCCTCTGCATTGTTTATTTTGGTCAACGACCTTACAATGGATAAAGTAGTGGAAAAGCTAGAAGGGCTGAACGGAGAAATCATTCAGACTTCTTTACCAAAAGAATCAGAAGAAAAGCTTAGGCAAGCTATTGAAGCTCAGAAGGTAGTAGAAATCCAATAAAAAAAAACAGATAAAAAAAGGGCTGGAAATTTTTCCAGCCCCTTTTTTTATCTGTTTTTTTTTATTGGATTTCTTACTTTGAAGAAATAAATGCGCCTAATATTTAGGCTACAAAGTATTTAATATCTAAAGATTGCATTTGCAGTGTGAGCAGCATCCGGCATTTCATTTTTAGTCACATTGTAAACAATTCCTTGGTTTTGAAAAGTTAGTGCTGCTGCAAGTGCAAGTAAATCTTCATTATTATCAGTGGAAACATTTTCTGTGTTGAGAATATTTTGAGTGAGATCAAAATTACCCCATACTTTTTTATCCTTATCAATAAAAAGCTGATCTATTTTGCCTTGTGTTGCCGCTCGAAGTATAGTAGATAATTCAGTAGAAGCTCGGCGTTTAGCCATTAATTCCGGAAAAGCAGTTTGCCACTTGTTTAAATCTTTTTTATTGAAGGTGTTGATGATTTCCCAGGCTTTTTCGTGAAGTAGTACCGGGTCATCGTTTTCCGGATTGCCTCCAATATGTATATCCACGATATTGGTGTACTTAGAGATTTCTCTGTAAATCGGCACGAGATAATCCACTGCGGCTATGACCAAAGGGGCATTTTCATCGTGAAGCATGTTCATCAAGCCTTTATCAACTTGTTGGAAGTATTGTCTGATATGTTTAAGTTTGTGATCCTTACCTAGGCCTTTTCCGTGGTAGATTACTGTACCGGAAGCAATCCCGCCGGAATGTGATTGCAAGTATTCCGTTTCTTTATCGAGAGCGACGGCAGTCTTCAGATCCTGGGGCACGAGATCATCTATAATTACAGGGCTTATACTATACTTATTTCCTTCAAAAAAGCGAACTTCATTTTGGCTTAATGCAAGTAAAAAAAAGCGCTGATTACCGGTAATGGCTGGTAACAAGGGACGCGTGTAAAATTTATTGCTAACCGTTACAGAAGGATTGATATTTACGGGAATGATGAATTGTTCGTAGAAATCGGGTGCAATAAAGAGAGATAAGCCATCGGATAAACCTAACCAAAATTGCTCATCTTCCAGTAATTTATGTGCTGGTGCCAGCAACTTGCGGATTTCTTTATCCTCCATTTCTTTAGCCTTGAGCTTAGCTTCAGCTTCTTTTATTGCATTTTTTAAACGCAGGCGGTCTTCTTGGTTTTGACCTGCTCTATAGGTGGGAATGTGAATGGAAATGCTGGGGTAGTCGTTATGTTCTAGCAATGACTTTACTTGTGTTTTACTTACCATAAAATTATTATAATTTTAATTTACAAATCATCTCTAAAACGTATATGATAATGCTGGGTTCGGTTTTGGGTTTAAGTCTTCTGTTTTACAAACATGAGCCATCCCGAAGATTCGGGATGGCTCATGTTTTTTGGTAAAAAAGTTGAATCTTAAATAAATTTGACCTGGCGACAGTACTCCGATTAAGCATCATAGTGTTGTTTGATAACTTTGCGAAGGTTTTGACGGGCGCTATAGATTCTGCTTTTTACTGTACCCAGAGGAATGTCCAGATGTCTCGCAATTTCTTGATATTCGTAACCCTGAAAATGCATGAGGAAGGGTACGCGATAGGTTTCGGAGAGCTTATCCAATGTGCCATAAAGGTCATTAACGCGAGCATTAGAGTCGGCAGTCTCATAGGCTGTTTTGTTTTCAAGGGAGTAGAGGAAATCTTCAATGGGGGCTTCAATTTTATTTCTTGTGCGTTTCTTCCTGTAGAGATTAATGAAGGTGTTGCGCATAATCGTCGTTGTCCACGCTTTAAAATTAGTATTGATCTTATAGCTTTTACGGCTACGAAAAGCTTTAAAAACCGTTTCCTGCATTAAGTCCTTTGCTTCTTCTTTATTCCGGGTTAGTTTCATTGCAAATCCAAATAATAAATCTTCGTATTCAAACCATTTACTTTGAAAATCAGCGTGTGTCATGTAGGTATTTTTCTTTTTATTAATAATCTATTCAGCAATTCTTGCTTTGGAAATCCAAAACCACATTTACGCCGCTTTGCGGCGATATTTTCTTTTGATTGAGTCCAAAAGGGAAATTTGTAAAATGGCCCTTTTGGGCTCAATCAAAAAAAGTGTTTCGCGCCGTAGGCGCGTTTATTTTCCTACGCGAGTATTGCTGTAAGTAATTCGTATTAGTACTATATACATAACAATGACTGTGCCATTGTTTTAAGTATTTGATAGTAAGTATTTTGTGTGAGTTGTTGAGTTTGTTTGTTGATTTTATATAATCAATTTGATTTTTATTAATCCTTTATTTGAACCAAAGAAGGCTAATAATGGTTTCTTAGTAGTTCACGGAATTAGGCTGTATAAACTATCGATGCCCTTGGCAGGAAGGTTTTGAGTTGGAGATCGACACTTTTTTGGTATTTTTCGAAGAAAAATACCAAAAAAGTGTCGATCTCCAAGCAAAAAATGCTTCTACAGAGGACAAAGATTGTTTATATATTCTATTTCCGTGAACTACTTAAGTCCTGAAAGATAAAAAGTATCAATTTTGACTAAATACATAAAGTATCCGCTAGAATCATTTCTTACTCTGGTTGGGAAAAGCATTTTGCTTTTTGACCGGGATGGTAATATAAAGTACGCCAATGCATCGGCTTGTTATACGCTGGGTTACGATGAGCATTTGATTTTGGAACGAGCAGTAATGGAGGTCAATCCACATATCAGCTTGTTGGCATGGCAGCAACTCTGGAAAAAGTTAGAAGAAGGATTATTTTCCGAGCAAGACACGGACCTGATGCATCGAAATGGTGATCTGTTAGCTGTTACGGTTCAGTTTCAGATGGTAAATGTAGATAAGGAAAAGTATGCTCTGTGCTTATTTGATCAAGCATTAAATGGTGATTCCTCATTCCAAGTGAAGAAGGGAGAATTGCTGGGTTTAGCTCATGAAACACTCAATCAGTCCAGTGATATTATATTTTGGGTTCAGTCAGACCAATCTTTCATTTATTTTAACGATACGGCATGTCAACTCCTCGGTTACACCCGTGATGAACTAGATATGTTGACGATTGGAAACATATATGATGGTTACGACTTCTTTGATAATTGGGAGCAATTTAAAAAAGAACAGCAAAGAAAGCTTGAGCATAATATAAGCCATAAAGATGGCCGTAGTTTACCAGTAGAAGCTACCATTACTTACTTAAAGCTTGGAGAAAGCGACTGTATAAGTATAACATACCGGGAAACATCCGATTTACTCAACAAAGAGGCACAGCTTGAAAAAGCTTTTGAAGAGATTGATGTTTTAAGGCAAAAACTAAAGGATGAAAAAACATATCTAAGAGAAGAACTGGCTGGAAATTACAGTTTTAAAAATATTATTACGGGAAGCGAAAATTACAAACAGGTTCTCCATCAGGTGGGGCAGGTGGCTCAAACCGATGCAACTGTCCTCATTCACGGAGAAACCGGTACAGGAAAAGAGCTATTAGCCCGGTCTATCCATCAGTTAAGTAAGCGAGAGGATGAGGTTATGGTTAAGGTGAACTGTGCAGCATTACCCAAAAACTTGATTGAAAGCGAACTATTTGGCCATGAAAAAGGTGCTTTTACCGATGCGCATGAAAGAAAACTGGGCCGCTTTGAATTGGCTGATAACGGAACGCTTTTTCTAGATGAAGTAGGTGAACTACCTCTTGAATTACAGGCGAAGCTGTTGCGTGTACTCCAGGAAGGTGAATTTGAACGTGTGGGGGGAACCCGAGTCATTAAAGTGGATGTGCGGGTAGTGGCTGCTACCAACCGCAATTTGGAAAAGCTCGTTATTAACAAACAATTCAGAGAAGATTTATACTATCGACTCAATGTTTTTCCCATCCGAAATCCTCCTCTCCGAGAGCGAAAAGAGGATATCCCTCTTCTGGTACAATACTTTTTGGAGAAATATTGTAAGAAAATGGGGTGCCCTTTGCTAAAAGTTTCAAAAAGTGGGATGCAAAACTTGCAGAAATATGAGTTTCCGGGAAATGTGCGCGAATTGGAAAACATTATTGAGCGTGCAATTATCTTAAGCCCTGATGACAAGCTTAATCTAAATAGAGTCCTGAGTAACCTGAAGCAAAGGCCTACAAAGCGCAAACTTCAGTTCCCTTCCCTGGAAGAGGTTCAAAGAAACCATATTATTGAAGCGCTCAAGCGAACTCATTGGAAAATAACCGGCGAAAACAGCGCTTCAAAGTTGTTGAAAATGAATGGGAAAACCTTGGCCTCCAGAATGCGCAAGCTGGGGATCCGGCGAGAAGATTTCCTTGAAGCGTAGCTTTATAGATGGATAGAAACCCAGGTGTTGGCGAGAATCTAGGTGCCAGAGTACCTAGCGGAAATGCAAGTGATATCACTAAGTTCTTGCCAACATCTGGACTGCTATCGCTCTACATAGCTATCCCGCCCAGCCTTCCCGATCTAAACTTCTGTACTGAATGGCCTCCGCCAGATGCTCAATTTTTATGTTCTCGCTGTTAGCTAAATCTGCGGCAGTACGCGCTACTTTCAAAATCCGGTCATAAGCACGTGCAGAAAGCTGTAACTTTTTCATAGCGGTTTTAAGTAAAGTCAAGCCTGCCTGATTGATTTGGCAAATTTCTCTGACCATCCGGCTCGGCATTTGCGCATTACAATGGATCTCTTTTAAGGATTCGAATCGATCCGACTGGATCTTCCGGGCTTGCATCACCCGCTCAGCAATGGATTGGCTGGCTTCCTGTGGCCGATCGAAGTCGGAAAGTTCATCGTAAGAAACGGGGGTAACCTCTACATGCAGATCTATACGATCGAGTAAGGGGCCGGAGATTTTGTTCAAATAGCGTTTTACAATAGCCGGGCTGCAAACACAATCTTTGTCAGGGTGATTGTAATTACCACAAGGGCAAGGGTTCATAGAGGCAATTAACATGAAACTCGCGGGATAATCCACCGAAATTTTGGCTCTGGAGATCGTTACTCTACGTTCTTCCATGGGCTGGCGAAGCACTTCCAGAACCGATCGCTTGAATTCCGGTAATTCATCCAGGAATAATACACCATTGTGGGCCAGAGAGATTTCCCCGGGCATAGGATTTGAACCTCCTCCCACTAAAGCTACATCACTTATCGTATGATGAGGCGATCGAAACGGCCGTTCAGCAATTAATGCGGCATCTGCGGCCAATTTTCCAGCTACAGAATGAATTTTGGTCGTTTCAAGAGCTTCGTGAAGATTTAAGGGAGGGAGAATAGTCGGCAATCTGCGAGCCAGCATCGTTTTCCCTGCTCCCGGAGGACCGATGAGAATGGCATTATGACCACCCGCTGCAGTGAGCTCCAGTGCTCTTTTAATATTTTCCTGGCCTTTGACGTCGGAAAAATCAACGCTATACTTACTTTGGTTGTAGGAAAACTCCTCCCGGGTATCTACTTCGGTCGGTTTCAAGGTATGGGTGCCTTCGAAAAAATCAATAATTTCACGAAGGTTTTCAATTCCATAAACATCGAGATCGTTTACAATGGCTGCTTCACGTGCATTGCTTTTGGGCAGAAAAATGCCTTTGAACTTTTCTTTGCGTGCTTGAATAGCAATAGGAAGTGCTCCTTTAATGGGGCGAAGCCCTCCATCAAGAGAAAGCTCCCCCATCATAATGTAGTTGTCCAGCCCTTTAGCTGTTATTTGTTTGGAACTGGCTAAAATGCCCATAGCAATCGGAGCATCATAAGATGAACCTTCTTTTCGAATATCGGCTGGAGCAAGATTGACAACCAACTTAAGCCTGGGCATGCTGTAGCCGATATTTTTAATAGCGGCCTCAATGCGCTGGAAGCCCTCTTTAACGGCACTATCCGGCAGACCAACCATGTAGTACAGGTTTTTTCCGGAAGGCACTTTACCTCCTGCATTTACTTCAATGGTTATTGTTCGGGCATCTACCCCGTAAACGGCACTGGAAAAGGTCTTTACAAGCATTTCATCTGTTTTTAGAAGTCGTATGTTACTGCCATAAGTTGCGAAGCAACTTATGGCAGGGTGCATTTCATTTTGTCGCTGTTCTTGAGAAGAGGAGGATTTTGCAGAGAGGCATGCAATAGCGAACCTCTCTACGAAAATAATTTCTCCACTCAAGGCAGTAACAAAATGAAACGCCCCCCTTATGTCAGTCGCATTCGACTTCTGAGGTTAATTAATCAATTTTTTTACCCTGGCCAGTGCTTCCTGTGCGAACGCATAATCGGGATTTATTCGGAGGGCTTGTTCATAATCCTTTTGGGCAGAAGAAAAATCCTTTAAAAATTCAGATGCCAGGCCTCGATAATAATAAGCACGATCATTGAGTGGATCTACTTTAGTGGCGATGGAGAAGTTATCCTTTGCTTTATCGTAGGCTTCTTTTTCAAAGTGAAGCAAGCCGATGTTGTAATACGCATTAGCATATTGAGGATCAATATGTATTATTTTTTTGTAAGTGTCAAGGGCTTGATCCCAATCTCCTTGTCTTTGATAGTGCACTGCTTTGCCCATTCTGGCTTCCAAGTTGCTGGTATCCAAGGCAATAGCATTGTCAAAGAAGCGTGGTGCAAGAGGATTATTTTGAGCGGCGTATAACTTTCCAAGCAAGATCCAGGCATCGATCAGGTCAGGATTGTGCTCTACGGCTGTCTGAAAGCTATTAATAGCTTTAGTGGTATCGCCGGTTTCTTTCAAATTCATACCGATCATGAAGAAGGCATCAGCATTTTGAGGATCAATTTTGAGGATATTATCCAGCGTTTTAAGTGATTGAGTGTTTCGTTTTAAAATGAATTGAAATTCTGAAAGTTTAAGTTTGGTAGGAAGGCTTTTGGGAAAAAGTTTTTCAGCCTGGTACATGGTTTCAAGTGCTTCTCTGGATTTATAATAGTCCAGGTAGACATCCGCTAGTAAATGATGATAAGGGATTTGGACAGAATCTAGCCCAATAGCTGTTTTCAGGTCTGAAATCGCTTCATCGAAGCCCTCCAGTTCGTAATAAGCTGCGGCGCGCTGAGCATAGAGAGAAGCATTGTCCGGATTAGCAGCAATTTCCTTGCTGAATCCATCTATAACTGGGTTTCCGGTTGGAGTAAAGTTTACATCGTTCGATTTTGAGGGCTCCTTAGTGCATGCGACAAAGATTACTGCGAGCATAAATACAAAAAATATAGCGTTTCCGTTTTTTTTCATAGCCATTCGATTTAAAAATTTGTTTTGTAAAAAAAAGCAAAATTGAATGTTTTGAACAAAGGTATTTTTTTCTTCAACAAGGCAAAAAACGTAGGCATAGTCTCAGCTACGTCGAGGCTTTTTAACGAAGTTGAAGGAAAAAAGAACTCTTCAAAATGTTTATTCACTTAGGTTACAGAGTATTTAACTTCTTAAGATGTTCGACTTGTGATAATAGACTTTATACTAAAATAGTTTTATAAGTACCCGGCAATTTTCCCTTCGGGAATCCAACGCCAAATTTACGCCGCTTCGCGGCGAAATTTTCTTTTTATGGTCCGAAAGGGCCGTTTTGCGAAGCAAAACGGCCCTTTCGGACCATAAAAAAATAGATTTCGCGCCGTAGGCGCGTTCGTTTTCCAAAGCGAGAAGCACTAATAAGTAATGCTTTTAACCATTAAATAAAAAAAATTCGTTCTTTGACAAATTGTGTGGAACTTCAAAATGATAACCCTTGAATGCCCT
>CAZHZT010000078.1:0-27112 GCA_964537285.1 uncultured Saprospiraceae bacterium
CCTCCTAAGGTCGGCTCAAACAGTATTCATTTTTTAACGGCTGCCAGCCTTTCAAAAAGCTAAATTGAATAAGGCCGGTTCGAAAGTATTGATTACTGCACCTTTTTAAATTGCAGGGACAATATGAAGTTCCTTAAAGTTGAGGAATAACTCATGTTTCAGACTTAAAATATCACTATCCAAAATAATTAATTCTTAATCAAATAAAAATTTACATGAAACGAAATACCTTCTCTTTATTAACAATAGCAGTAATTGCACTGCTGTTTGTAGCCTGTGGAAGCAATAAAGTCCCTAAGGATTTGAGCACATTGGAGAAAAAAATTGAGCTTAAAAAAAGCCCTTGTTTTGGCAGTTGCCCGGTTTTTAATTTGACACTTTACGATAAAGGAGTACTTGAATACCATGGTATTCAAAATGTAGAAAAACTGGGATATTACACACGGATTATTCCTGTGAAAGCTTACAATAAGTTGATAGAAACATTCGAAGCAGCTGATCTCGATCAGTTTGACGATGACTATCCAAACCAAATCGTTGATTTTCCTACTTTTAAAATTACTTTTCATTCAGAGGATGGAGAAAAAACGATATCGGGAAATGAAATGCTTCCCGAAGCAGTCCGTAAACTGGTTGATCTGTTCTCTGAATACGGAGACCAAGGAGAGTGGGAGCGTAAATAATAGCTTGTTCTGTAAATGCTGATGGAGCGCAATTAGCATCTACAGAACAAGTTTATTCTCGCTTGTCAGAACTGATTCTGGACATTGAGGTTGCTCTTTCGATAGGGCACATTTAAGAAATTAAGTGAGCCGGTGGCTCTTACATAAAAATTGAATGTACCCCGAACAGGCTGAAAACTCATGCCCATTTCCCAGCAATGTAAATTACGGGTAATGGTAAAGTCGGGGTAACCAATATTTTTATTGGCGAAATTATAACTTATGTTCGATATTCGGAAGCCCCACTGCGGGGTGATCTGAATGCGTTGAACCGCCAGCCGGATGGTATGCGTGGTAATTTCCAGGGTATCTTTATCCGCCGGGCGCCTTAAGTTAAGGTTGTGGGTAATCGTTAGACCCTTTATCAGGCTGAGCACATCTGCCTGATCGGTTCTTCGGTTATTATCGGGCTTGGGTTTAGGGTCTTCCGAGTCGGATTTTTCCTTTTTAAAAAGTTGCTTCAATTTATCGACGGTGATGGTACTGTTGATATTAGCTGTTGCACCATCAAAACGCAAAGGGCGGCCGGTTTTATCATAATGGAAAGTATTGATTCTCGTACCATTTTCATTCAGGGCATAATAATCGTAATTTGCGGATAAGCGAATTGTTGTCATTCCCTTGAAAAAAGTAGTTGGCCCTGAGATCGATATGGGACTAAACTGAAGTGAATCTTTGGCAAAGTCAATAAAACCTCCAACGCTGAGTCGTTTAAAAAGGACGAGCTTTTGGGTTTTATCCGTTTTTTTATTGTAAACTTTTGCTTCAAAATTATTTTCAAAAGAATAGTTTAAGGCCATACTCAAGCCATTACTCGAAGGCGTTCTGAGACCTGCCCGACCGTCAAATACGGCGTATTGTTGCTCTTCTCCATTCTCGTCGGTATAAGTATCAAAGTAATTCCAAAACGGCCTTGTATAATCCGGAGTATAAGTAAAGTCAATGGAAGGCTGTAACATATGCCGGATACCCCTTACCCAGCCTTTTCGAAATTGCATAGTTCCGTATACCTGAGTGAATAATCTCACGCCGGTACTAACCTGCCTAAGCGACCGAACCCCGGGATCCTCCGAATCGATGAGCATACCCCTTGAAACCGTATCGATCTGTATATTTATGGTGTCTCCGTCTTCAGAAGTTAAAAATAGTGTATCGAGGGTGGGGGTAGGGTCAAAAAATCTTTTTACCGTCTGGAAATAAACATCTTCGGTGTAGTTTATGAAAGGAGTTACGTTGAAAAATTCAAAAACTTTGAAGGTGGCATTATTCGTCAGGCTGTGTTGAAAACCATATTCAGCACTTTCGAGTGTTTCCTGGCTGAATAAGGTGGAGTCTTTCCCTTGCAAACGGTTAGAAGCAGATGCATTATAAGTAAGAGATATCTTTTCAAACCACTTTTCTTTGTTCTCCCCGCTTTTTATATCGAAAGGAAAGATCTGATTCATCCTCAAGTCGACTCGGGGAAATGTGATGGTTACATCCCCTGAGCGGGTGTTTTGCGAGTGCTGAAAAGAACTGGATAAAGTGAAAGGGCTGTTCGGGAAGCGCCGGTTGAAGGAAAGGTTGGAGGTTAACTGGCTTTGTGTTACACTTTCAAAGTCGTTCTGATTCAGGCTTTGGAAATCATTGGTCTGTATATTTATTGTCCCTCCAAAGGTATTGTAGGGATGCGCTTTATTATCTTGATTATGCCTCCAAAAAAACTGGAAAGAACGATCGCTTTGAACTTCTGTAGAATTTGCAAGCTCCACTCTGCGATCTGAGAAGCTCATGCTGAAGTTTCCGGAATATAAATACCGGCGCTTGTATTGAAGTTCTCCTTTCAGCCTCCATGTTCCGCGGAGATAAATATCGCCATCAAGATACAAGTTCATATAATCGCTCAACGGCATAAAGTAACCTATATTGGCCAACCCATATCCTAGCTGGGGGTCAAATTCATAGTCTCTCGGAAAAATAAGCCCCGTTGATCGGTTTTTGGTAATGGGAAAAAAGCCAAAAGGCAGCCAAAGTGGCGTAGGGACATCAGCGATCTCTAAATTGGAAGGACCGAGGACTACCAGTTCGCCGGGAATGATCTTTTGCTTTCTGCTTCGGATACCAAAGTGGGGGTGAGGATGATCGCAGGTAGTGATCAATGCTTCTTGGCTATAAATAATATTGTAGTCTCTGTTGGGATCGCCAACTTCACTTAGAAATTTTGTTTTTCGCCCCAGAACATAAATATCGTCTTGTTGTGTGGTAGCATCATATATGATGCCTTTATGACTTTTAAAATTGTATTGCAGTTTTTTAGCCACAAAGCTCTGATCTTTATCTTTGAACTCAGGCAGTCCACTTATATTACCGGTGGAGTCAGGAAAGCCGGTCGCTTCCACTTGGCTGGTTTTCAGGTCTACTTCCATATAGCCAGCACTTAAACTGGTGGTAAGGTAATTTACTTCTGCCCCACCATACAAATAAACCTTTTGATTCACTACATCCAGGTGCATCGAATCTTCAGCGCTGTATTTGACTTGATCTGAAAACGATTCTTTAGAAACCTTCACATCCAACCGTGGCAGAGGTGGAGGCACCCGTGCCGAATCAGGGCCAATGCTGTCTGTCGGTACAAGCATATTTTCTTCCTCTACGTATACGGAATCAGTGCCAACAGGAGGGACCTGTGCCTGCAAGCAAGATAATCGCATGATAATTAGAGTAAAAAGAAGAAAATATTTGGTCATTTATTTGTTAATATGCTAATTTGAAAAATTGGTTATGTTTTTGTATTAAACTAAACGGCCCTTTTGGGCATGTTCATCCAAATTATGGTTTTACTTTGTATGTATAAATTTCACGTTCTTTGACAAATTGTGTGGAACTTCAAAATGATAAGCCTTGAATGCCCTTGTGGCTGAAAGGGTTATCATTTTGAAGTTCCATTTTCCACAATTTATGTGAAAGAACTAAATTTCATAGAGAAATTTAAAGCGGCAAAAAAAATCCATAATCTGATGAAAACAAATCAATTTTTTTGAAATTATATATTTTAAAAGCGTATTTTATTCGTTGTAAAGTTGTTTAAAAAGCAATGCACTACTTTGAGTAGAAAATTTTTATTGGAGGGCTGCCCGTTTTTTCATCTTTTCTTTAAAAAAATGAAAAAACGGGCAGCCCTCCAATAAAAAATGATCCTGCCAGGAACAATGACTTGCTTTTCAAACAACCTCAATATTTATCGATTAACTTCCTTCAGCTTATGAAACAAATAATATCCTTGTTGCTAACGATTCTACTAACTGCCTTGCTTCCCCTTTACGCAGCATTTAACACAAGCTTATCAAGTGTTAAGGATACTTGTATACATGAAACCCATATTCCCTATTTTCATCATCACAAATGTTCCCACTTTCAGCATGCTGCAGAAGGCGCAAAGATCCCTTTTGGCCCAAAGATGGGCAAATATATCAAAGAAAGGCTTAAACTTGATGGTCCATACAGAATTAACACGATTGTTATTGATGCCGGGCATGGAGGTAAGGATAGCGGTACCCTTGGAAAATACTATCAAGAGAAGAAACTGGCTCTGAATATTGCATTGAAATTAGGTGAAGCCATACAGTCGGTCTATCCCGGAATCAGGGTGATTTATACCAGAAAAACAGATGTTTTTATACCCCTGAATAAACGGGCTGAAATTGCAAATAAAGAAAAGGCCGACCTTTTTCTTTCTATCCATTGTAATTTTGCTACTTATTCCAGCCGTGTTCGGGGCACCGAAACCTATGTAATGGGCTTGCATACTGCAGAATACAACCTTGAAGTGGCTAAACGCGAAAACGCCTCCATTCTATTAGAAGAGAATTACAAAGAAACTTACGGAGGTTACGATCCCAATTCACCAGAAGGGCATATTTTACTATCTATGTTTCAAAATGCTTATTTGGAGCAAAGTATTCTGTTCGCAGAAAAAGTTGAAAATCAGTTTGGGACTTCCGGGCGCAGGAAAAGCAGAGGAGTAAAACAAGCGGGTTTTGTCGTTCTAAAGGAAACTGCCATGCCTAGCGTGCTCATTGAAACAGGCTTTATGAGTAATCGCCAGGAAGAACTCTTTCTGGGGTCAGAAGAAGGTCAAAATCAAATTGCCAACAGTGTTTTGGCTGCCTTTACTGCTTATAAACGAGAAATGGAAAGTGATAATGCTGATTTTAAAGCGCTTCCGGCCGCTCAGACAAAACAGCTTGAAACGCGTCGTCCTTCACCTTCAAATTCTGAAAATGTATCGCGAAGCGTACCCATTCGCAAAGAACCTGAACCCGCTGTTAATGAAGATCCTACGCCCGTGCCTACGCTAGAGTTTTCAAGAATTACTGAAAAGGAAAAACAGGACCCGCCCACACGAACTCCCGAAGTAGACGAAGTTGTTGAAATTTCAAAACCCGAACCTGAAACAAAAGTACGTCCTAATCAGGGAAACATCTTTATTCAATTCAAAGTACAAATACTATCGGAGAAAACGCCTGTGCCTACCGATGGTACCCGGTGGAGAAACCTGAATTGCCTGGTTGAGATGAAACAAGAAAACGGTTTTTTCAAATACCTCGCTACCGGCTTTAGTTCTTTCGATGAAGCTGCTGAAGCTAAAAGATCTCTCAGGGAAAATGGCTTCCCCGAGGCCTTCGTCGTGGCTTATGCCAATGGTAAGCGCATATCCGTTAGGGAAGCCTTGAAATATGAAGATATTAGACCTTAACTGTGAACTTCATCTAATTTTCCTATTTTTGGGCCGTTAATAAAAATAAAGTTATTAAAAACTGATTCAATATAAATATTCATTAACTTAGGTTACAGAGTATTAAACTTTTGAATCTAAAAACTAATTATGGCAAACGAAACAAAAGTAGGCATATTGGCTATAATTGCTATTGCATTATTGATCTGGGGGTATAAATACATCAAAGGCCAAAATATCCTGAATGCTGCCCAGGTCTTTTATGTAGTTTATGACAATGTGGATTATCTAAAAGAGTCTTCTCCTGTTATCATCGATGGGTTTGAGATCGGAGTCGTTACGGATCTTTACCGGGTAGATAACGATATGGGGAAAATAGAAGTCATTTTCCGGATAGAAAAAGATATTGAAATTCCGCCTCATACAGTTGCTATCATTACGGATCAAGGCTTTTTAGGAGGTAAAGCTATTGAACTGACTACAGATATCCCTTGCTCCGGGAAATTCCCTTGTCCTGAAGATCCTAAACGCCTCCGTGGAACGACCCTTAGTTTCCTGGGTTCTGTATTAGGTGATCCGGATGAACTAGGGCCTTATTTTGAAGAAGTGAGTTCTGGCGTTAAAGTAATCCTGGATACATTGAAAAAAGATTTCGAAGAAGGAGATACTACTGGCATCGCGAAAAGCCTTAAAGATGTTCAGGAAACAATAGCTTCTCTGAAAGAGGCTTCTAATACACTGAACAACCTCCTTGCTGCTACGAGTGGCAGCTTCAAATCAATGGCCAGGGATATGGCTTCAATTACATCAAATTTGGAACAGAATAACGAAGGCATTACAAAAATAATTGATAACGCTGCATCTTTCACCGACCAAATGTCTAATGCAGATCTTGAAACAACAGTCAATCAGGCCAATGAAGCTCTGGAAAAACTTACCCAAACCCTGGTTTCTGCTGATTCTGCTGCTTCTGCCTTTAAAGAAATGGCGCAAAAACTCAATAATGGAGAAGGGGCTATTGGTAAAATGCTGACGGACGAAGGCTTATATGATTCATTTCTTGACATGAGCAATCAGGCGGACTCATTAATGGCTGATTTTCAAAACAGGCCCTACCGCTATATGCCGCTCAAAAGCCGGAAACGGGTGAAACGAAATGATCGTAAAGATGCTGAAGAAAAGGCTGAACAGAAAAACTAGTGCTTCAAGAACTAAATCCTTGACACTTTAGACTGCTTCTTTTGGCGGCCTGCTTCGTTGCTCATCGGTCACGTAGCTCTTTGGCTATGCTCCCTCTTCGCGCCTAGTTTGCCACCAAAATAATCGCTTCTAAAGCTATCAAGGATTTAGTTCCTGAAGCACAAGCTGCAACCTTTGATGCTCTTTTTTGTCCTTTACAAGAGAGTTTTAAGGGTTTAGGGAGTTAAAACTCCCTCGTTCTTCCACACAATTTGTGTCAAAGAACTAACTCCCTAAGCTTTTTTTATAAACACTAAAGCCATTTTTATGAGATCACTTACTCTATTAGTTGCCACTCTATTATGTTTCGGAGTATTAAACGCCCAGCAAAAGGAGCACTTTCTTGATCTACCTACTTTTCATTCTATTAGTCTAGCCATTGATGCAGAAGTTATTTTAACACAATCCAATAAGCAAGTGGTTAAGATCTATGCTAATCAGGAAACATTCGATGCGCTAAGCAAAAATGTAAGTAACGGCCGTTGGAATATTACTTATGAGGGAAAATCCGGCAATTCTAAAGGCCAATTGAAAATTGCGATCGCAGTGGCTGATCTTCAAGATATCAGTATTGCGGGATCAGGAAATATTACGACAAAAGGCTCTTTTAAAGGTTTGCAGGACTTTAGAGTAAATATCGGAGGTTCAGGAAACATCAATATGGATATGACAGCTCAAAATGTAAAGATTTCTATTGGCGGGCAAGGAAATATTATCTTAAGAGGCAGCTCCGATAATCTAAAAGCAAGCATTGCAGGCACGGGGGATATAGAGGCAGCAGAATTCAATACAAAGAATTGCATGGTTAGTATTGCAGGTTCAGGTAATTGCAAAGTCCATGCTTCTAATAATCTGAATGTGAATATCGCGGGAAGTGGAGATGTACACTACAAGGGAAATCCTGAAGTGCAAAAATCCATTGCAGGATCAGGAGAACTGAAATCTATGAATTAAGATTGCTCTACATACTTTGTGAATTTTGGCGCCGGGATGCAAATTGTGTTCCGGCATTTTTTTTTCTCCTTTGTGAATTCAGTAAATTGTTTTATTTTACTGACAACAAAAGAACGGTGCATTATGAGAAATATTTTCTGTTTACTTTTTTTAACATTCCTTTTAAATAGTTGTCGCATCTTTCCGGGGATGGTAGGCGAGGGGGAAGTGGTGAAGCGAACAATAGACTTGCCTGCTTTCCATAGCATAAAGTCTAGCATAAGCGGTGACATCATTCTCACCCAGGCTCATGACGGAAAGCCCCAGGTGATATCTCTTGAGGGACAGAATAATATCCTGGATAACCTAAAAATGGAAGTAGAGAACGGTATTTGTTCCATTACTTTCGAAGAACCTGTCAGTAGCTTTAAAAAACTGGTGCTTTCCATGGATATCAAGACACTTAGGTCCGTTGCACTTTGGGGCTCCGGGAAAATTGAAAGCCCTGCTACTTTTTACAAACTTGGCGATCTGGATATTTCTATTTCGGGTTCCGGAAATGTAATATTAAAGCCTGAAGCTGTGTCGATTGATTGTGGTATAACGGGCTCCGGGGATATTTCCCTTTTTGGCGTTGCGGATGAATTGAAAGCAAAAGTGACGGACTCGGGAGAAGTCAATAGCCTTGGATTGGTGGCTAACAGGGTAGAGGCAAAAGTGACGGGCTCGGGAGATATTAAAGTGATCGCTCAAAAATCATTGGATGCACGCATCTCGGGCAGCGGGGACATTTACTACAAAGGAAGCCCAAAGGTCAATACGAATATAACGGGCTCGGGTTCGGTCAGAGTATTGGAGTAATTGGTTCTCGACAGTTTAGTTTTAGTTATCGGACATAAATTGTGAAAAAATGGAACTTCGAATATGAGTCATCCCGAATTTTCGGGATGACTCATATTTGAAGTTCCACACAATTTATCAAAGAACGTTAGTTTTTTATTGGAAAAAACATTATCAATAAAATTCGCCTGATTCAGGCCAATTGCTATCAAAAAAGTAATTAATGAAAAAGAGCTTCAATTGTTCGCAAATCGTTTTAATCCTTTGTCTTTTGGGCTGTATTGCATGTGGAAAGAAAAACGCACCGCCACCCGAAAACCCTGAAGAAGCCCTTATAGGGGAATGGGAAAATGCTGCTTTTAAGGTAGATGTAGCTTCTGCCGAAGGCGGTTCTGAGGCTTATACCGTAGAAGTAAACAAAGACGAATGGGAAGTCAAAATGAATATGCTGCCAATCAAAACGCAATTTCTGCCAGATCACAAATACAAAGCTGAATACCGAAGCCTGGGAGACTCCCTGCTCCGTCGTCACCGAGGAATTTGGAAAGTATTCGGAGATTCCCTTGTTATTATCGAACCCGATGAAATTTATCAATACCAATTAAAATGGATTGGAAGTAAAACCGTTCATTTTCAAATTATGCTCGATTGGGACGGTGACGGGCAAGAAGACGATGATTATAAGGGTATTTATGAAAAAGTAAAATAATTATAATTTATTTTGCGTTTTCAAAATTAAATGCTAAATTGCATTGGTGTTCTAATTGAAAACAAATGTTGTTCGTTTTAGCCGTTTTATAAAACGGCATACTTTTAACTACCAAAATTAAACCAAAAACAAATGGAAAAACGTTGTTCACATTCCTTATCAATTCATCATTCCTTAGGTATTCAATTCGTTTATTTAATGCTAGTTTTTCGCCTTTTGCATTAAGCTTATGCTGAAGAAGGGGAAGAGGCACGCGGTAGCGTGCCTCTTCCCCTTCTTTAGGATTAGAACAAGTCTAATAAAAAAACATATTTTTCAACTTCAAAATTTCCAATTTTATGAAACACGGTGGAAGTTTCACTTCGTTTAATGACCCCACAGCTGTTAACTTTGGTGGGTTCTTTGGGAAAATGTTCCCACATTTACCAGCTTTTGATCCCGTTGGCGCAACCGACGAGGCTAAAATTGATGCTCTAAAAGCGCTTGCTGACCGCTTCTTTGTAGGGACAGACAACCCGGATAACGAAACCATTCCGGCAGCTTACACTTACTTCGGTCAATTTGTGGATCACGATATTACTCTTGACACGATCTCCAGGTTGGACCGGCCTTCCAACCCTAGGGATATTCAAAATTTCCGGACTCCTCGCCTGGAACTGGATAGCGTTTATGGTGGCGGTCCTGAGGCATCTCCTTACTTATATGATGGGATCAGGCTAATTGTCGGGCAAGTAGCTACAACTAATGAACCTGACCTCCAGCGTAACCTTGGAGGAAATCAACGCGCCATTATTGGCGATCCGCGGAATGATGAAAACTTCATTGTTGCCCAATTACATTTGGCTTTCATTAAGTTCCATAACAAGGTTGTAGAAGAATTAGAGCATAATTATCCTGGTTTTTCAGAGAAAAGAATATTTGAAGAAGCCAGAAGAATCGTGACCTGGCATTACCAGTGGGTGGTACTTTATGATCTTGTAAAAAGACTTTCTTTACCGGCTGTTTTTAGGCAAAAAGATCCAAATGAAGGAGGCGTGCTTCCCGGGTTTGTTGAAGTGTTTTTAAAATATATCGATCTGAAGGAAAAGCTATTTATGCCGGTGGAATTCTCGGTAGCTGTTTTTCGTTTAGGCCATAGCATGGTTCGTCCGGCTTATGTAATAAATGATGTAATCGGTACAGAGGTTCCGATTTTTTCTACAACACCTGGGACATCAGACTTAAGAGGGTTCAGACCTTTAGAAGCTCAGCATACCATACAATGGAATAAGTTCCTGGATTTTGGCACTACGCCCCAATTTTCAAAGAAATTGGATACGCATTTATCTGCTCCTTTATCTGATCTTCCGGATACGATAGTGGCAGATTTCATAAAAAATCTGGCAGCCCGGAATCTTATCAGGAGCTACCGCCTCCAACTGCCGTCCGGGCAGGATATTGCCAGAGTCATGGGAGAGGATCCTATTCTAAGTGATCAGTCCCCATTATGGTTTTATATATTAAGTGAGGCTATGGATCACAGTGGCGGCCCGGGAGAACCTGGCGGGCAAAGATTGGGCCGGGTGGGCTCAGAAATCCTGACGGAAGTTTTTTGGGCAATGATGGCATCGGACCCTACGTCTTACTTAAATGTCCACAGGAATTGGACGCCAAGCGGTGAAACGGTGCTACAAATTCATACTGGCTCAGATCCATTCGAATTAAAGCATATTATCGAGTATGCTGAAATGCCCATAACAGAAGCGGATGTTCGTACGTATCTTTAGAAGATAAAGGTAGAAATAAGTAACAGCCAAAAAATTATTTTTTGGCTGTTCTTGAGAAGGTGTTTTCAGCGATTCTCGCTTTGAAAAATAAACGCGCCTAGGGCACGAAATTTCTTTGAGAGGGAGGCCAAAAGAAAATATCGCTGCGAAGCGGCGTAAATTTGGTTTTGGATTTCCAAAACGAGAATTGCTGTGGTGTTTTCTTCAGAGAGAGGCACGCGTCAGCGTGCCTCTCTCTAAAAATAACCGGCGGCGACAAAATGAAATGCATACCTATGAAACGGCCTCTTTTATTCATTTCAACCTTTATCTTGTGATTTAACGCCTTCTTTACTAGGAGGTGTAAATACAATACTGCATTTTTGCAGAATGGAAGCAGAGTTGAAATTATTAAATAGGCGATTGCGCAGAGCAGTAGTAGCCTTTGGCTTGATCTTGGCCATTGGAATGTTGGGGTATCGTTTTCTTGGAGAAGATGTATCTTGGATTGACGGGCTTTACATGACCTTCCTCACTGTAACGACTATCGGTTTTCATGAAGTCGTTATTCTAGATGACAATATCCCGGGCCAGATTTTTACGATGGCTATTGCCGTTGCCGGAATTGGTATTCTTACCTATGGATTTTCTAACTTTGCTGCTTTAGTAATCGAAAGTGATCTTAGTAATCCCTTGAGGCGAAGGCAATGGGAAAATACCGTTAAAAAAATGCATAATCATTTTATAATCTGTGGAGCAAGCCGGGTCGGCTGGCAAATTGCGGAAGAGTTGGAGCGCACTAAACGCCCATATGTTATTGGAGATTTAAATGAAGAAAAGGTAGAACTCTTAAATGAACATTTTAAAGTTGGCAAAGCTATTCACGGCGATTGCACAGAAGAAGAAATACTGGAGAAGCTGGGAATCACTAAAGCTAAAGGCTTATTCATTACTACCCGGGACGATAACTTGAACCTGGTGATCGTTGTTACTGTTCGACAGCTTAATCCTACAATCAATATCATTTGTCACTGCAAAGAGCCGGATAATACACGTAAGCTAAAAGCCGTTGGCGCAACTAAGGTCGTTTCTCCCGCTCATATCGGTGGCTTGCGGATGGCTTCAGAAATGCTTCGGCCGACCGTCACGACCTTTTTGGATGAAATGATGCGCGAGATCCACCAGGATCTTCGAATTGAAGAAGTAACCGTCGGTGGTTTTTTTCATAGAAAAACAGTAGAAGAACTGCCTATAGATGACCTGCCCAAAACCTTATTACTTGCCGTAAAGCATGGAGATCAATGGGTCTACAATCCGCCGCGTGATCACTTTTTGAATGAGGGATGCCGTATTATTGTCATGACAACACCCGACGAATTAAAAGAACTGGTTCGTATCGTTAAACAATGATCTTTGCCGAAACGGCAGCGATTCTCGCTCTGAAAACCGAAAATCGCTAGTGCTTCAGCAACAAGTCTATTTGATGAGAATGCCTTCATATTTTGCCCTGGAAAATATCATTCGACGGAGTGCTCGGGATCCGTGATCCATTCGCTCCAGGAACCAAGGTATAGCTTCCCTTCTCCCAAGCCCGCGTGTTTGAGTGCTAAGAGATTGTGACAGGCTGTGACTCCGGAGCCACAATAAAATACAGCTTGCTGAGCTTCTTTTCCTTGTAATGTTTTCGCGAATTGTTCTCTCAATACTTCCTTGGATTTAAATAAACCCTCATTGTTTACATTATTCATGAACGGTGCATTTATGGCACCAGGTATATGTCCTGCTACAGGATCAATGGGTTCATTGAGGCCTTGGTAACGTTCTTGAGATCGCGAATCGATAATAATCTGATTATCATTTTTATTTTTTAATAGGTCATTACCTGTTTTTATAAGTTTCTGTTCTTTAATTTTAGGATTAAAGGCTTCGGTTTTAGCTTGTGGAAGATTTTTCTCAACAGGCAAGTGTGATTGAATCCAGTGCTGCCAGCCACCATTTAGAACAGCTGTGTTTTCGTGGCCCATATATTGTAATAGCCACCATAAACGGGCGGCGATTCCTCCGGATTTGTAGTCATAGACAATAACCTGAGCATCCTCTTTAATACCCCATGAAGCAAAAAGTTCAATAAGTTTGGTTAAATCAGGCATGGGATGCCTTCCCGTTTTGCCGGGAATATGCGGGGAAGATAAATCCTCATCCAAATGAGCGTAGTAAGCTCCGGGGATGTGGCTTTCGAGGTAGTCCTGACGTCCTTTTTCCGGATGGTGTAATGAATAGCGGCAATCGATGATTACCCAATTGGGATCGTTCAGCTGCTGGTTTAGTTGATTGGCTGATATTAGTGTTTGAAACATGGGTTTGATTTTTTGAATAAGTTAAATATTCAGGCTCTACATGATTTTATTTGGTCGAAATTAATTTGGGAAGCCTTAAAGCAGGCCGTTAGGCCTGCCTGATCGTAGCCCTGGGTTCTCCCAGGGTTATAAGATATGGAGACCAACTTCCGCGTAGCGGAAGCACTTCTTTAGTTTTTCCTATTGTGTTGCGGTCTACCGCTCAATGTCGTCAACTTAAGCTTTTTCTTTGCCTGGCGCTTTAGCACCGGGTGTCGTGTTAAGACTTATCGGGGCTTTAGCCCCTGAATAACTAAAGGGCTAAAGCCCAATCTCACAATTCCCCCCCGGCACTGAAGTGCCGGGCTATAAAGAACTTAGGTTGACAACATTGATGCTACCGCTGCACGGAATCAATGAGGTTGAATAACCTAATCCTCAAGAAGGCCTGGGGCTACTATCAGGCAGGCCTAACGGCCTGCTTTTTGTTCTTTAAACGAGTACCAAATGAAATCATCTAGAATCATCTTTAAAAAACACTGCGAAAAACATTTGCCCTGAAATATAGGATTTCTTAGCTTTAGCTCCAAAATAAAACTAATTAGGCAAAATGGAAAACTTAAATGAGTATTGGAACATTGGAGTTCAATTGATAATGACTTACGGGCCAAATTTGCTATTGGCCATTCTGGTGCTAATCATTGGTTTTTGGGTGGTCAAGCGGCTGTCAAGGTTAATTGGTCGGTCATTAGATAAAGCGAATTTTAGCCCTGAAATCACTCCATTTATCGTATCTTTCGTAGATATAGGCTTGAAAATATTGGTCCTGATGAGTGTTGCAGGTATTGTAGGTATTGAGACGGCCTCTTTGGTGGCCGTTTTGGCGGCTGCCGGGTTTGCGGTAGGTCTTGCCCTACAAGGAAGTTTATCAAATTTTGCAGCAGGAATTATCATTTTGGTTTTCCGACCTTATAAAGTAGGAGATTGGATTGAAGTCGACGAAAAATTCGGGAAAGTAGAATCCATTCAAATTTTCAATACTCTGATTGTCACTCCTGGAAATAAAACATTGATCATTCCCAATGGACAAATAGTTGACAATATTGTTACAAATTTTTCTTCTAAAGGATACATTCGGATGGAATTGGAAGTGACCATGCCTTATGAAGAAAGTTTCCCAAAAGTCCGGGAGATCATTTTAGCAGTGCTTACTGAA
Source organism: uncultured Saprospiraceae bacterium (assembly GCA_964537285.1). Taxonomy (GTDB): domain Bacteria; phylum Bacteroidota; class Bacteroidia; order Chitinophagales; family Saprospiraceae; genus CAZHZT01. The sequence continues at coordinate 14,455 of CAZHZT010000078.1, forward strand.
ATTCCTAAGGTGCTGGCCAATCCTGAGTCCGAAATAGGAATTGTTTCTTATGATAGCCATAATCTCATTGTTGGTGTCAGGCCTTTTATTGAACCTGATGACTATTGGGAAGTCACTTATGAAGTATATCGAGCGATCAAACAGGCATTTAATGAGAACAATATAAAAGTTGCTTACTCTGAAGGTGTAGAAATGGGCCGTATAGGAAAGTAAAGGGATAGATATAAAGCATGAGTCATCCCGAAGATTCGGGATGACTCATGCTTTCAAAAAAAAATATAAATTTCTGTTAATCAATGATGTATCTACTTTTTTCTTGATAAAAAAGTAGCAAAAAATCAAGGCTGTATTCAATTCTTAACGCTTTTTGAAAGGCTGGCAGCCTAAAATGAATAAACTCGCCGAGGCCCAAACAGTATTCATTTTTTAACGGCTGCCAGCCTTTCAAAAAGCTAAATTGAACAAGGCCGGTCCTAAGATAAAGATTTACGGCATCTATTATTAACTATTTTGAGAATATGAAGTTCCTTAGAGTTCGGGATGACTCATTTTTCTCTGTTTAAAGGCTTTTTACTTCACTTACCAACTTCTGTATAGAGTCCTTGGCATCCCCAAATAACATCCGGGTTTTTTCATGGAAAAACAGTGGATTCTGGATACCTGCGTATCCAGGCCGCATGCTTCGTTTCAAAACAATAACATTCTTTGCTTCCCATACATTTAGCACAGGCATGCCATAGATTGGGCTGGACTGATCGTCAAGTGCAGAAGGGTTTACCACATCATTTGCTCCTACGATGACTACCATATCTGTATTCGGCAGGGCTGCATTGGCATCATCGAGATCCAGCAGTTTTGGGTAAGGAACATCAGCTTCTGCGAGAAGGACATTCATGTGGCCCGGCATACGACCGGCAACCGGATGAATGGCATATTTTACATCTACGCCATTAGCCTCCAGAAGATCGTCCAGCTCTTTGGTTACCTTTTGTGCCTGGGCAACTGCCAAGCCGTACCCAGGAACAATGATCGCTGATTGTGAATAAAACAGTTGTATACCCGCATCGGAAATACTGACTTCTTTAGCCACTTGATCGCCTTGCCCTTTGGCACCTCCGCCGCCTCCGCCGCCAAAGCCGCCAATGATGACATTTAGCAAGGAGCGGTTCATGGCATTACACATCAGAACGGTAAGAATGGTACCAGAAGCACCTACCAGAATACCGCCGACTAACATGATCTGGCTATTGTAAATTAAGCCCGCTGCAGCAGCAGAAAGGCCTGTAAAGGAATTCAAGAGAGATATAACCACGGGCATATCTGCTCCGCCGATAGGAATTACGAAGGAAAAACCATAGATCAATGATAATACCAGAAATAGTATGCTTGCCCATAGTGGTGCAGTGCTGCCTAGTATCAGTAAGTATGTTCCGAGGCCCAAACAGGCAATCAGCAAAATGATGTTAAGAATGTTGTGATTGGGAAGGGTAAGCGTATTGTCCCAGATCAAACCTTCCAATTTGGCGTAAGCCAGAATACTTCCGGTGAAGGAAACGCCTCCAATAAGCAAGGCAAATAAAACGGTACCCAATTGACCGTTATCCAGCGTGCTCGCACCTTGATAATAGCTGAACAATTCAATAGCAGCCAAGACGGCGGCACAAGCTCCTCCGAGGCCATTGAAAATGGAAACCATCTGAGGCATGGCGGTCATTTTTACCCGCTTAGCGGCAAAGTAACCTCCAATTCCACCAATGGCAATTCCTCCAATGATCCAGGCAAAATTGTTTTGTCCGCCCGGCATAGGTTCAAATATAGCTGCGAGAATGGCGATGGACATGCCGGCAAAGGCCAGGATGTTCCCTCTTCGGGCAGTATCGGGCGAACTTAAACGTCTGAGGCCGAGAACAAACCCAAGGGCTCCCAACAAATAAGCTAAATTTATAATGGATGAAAACATGTGTTATTTTTTTTGATTTTTCTTTTTAAACATTTCCAACATACGATCGGTAACCGCAAAGCCACCTGCAACATTGATCATTCCCAGAATAATACCCACTGTACCAATGGAAAGAGTAAGATAATCATCCGGGGCTGATTGCCTGATCAACAGTATAGCTCCAATGATTACGACTCCACTTATGGCATTGGCCCCTGACATCAAAGGGGTGTGCAATACGGTAGGTACTTTAGAAATTACTTCAAAACCTAGTATTATTGTAAATAATAATAGGTATATCATGATAAGATTATTATCGAAGAAAGTAAGAAATTGTTCCATCTTTTATTCTTTAGTTATCCAGGAGCCGCCAATGATTTCGTTTTCCTTATCGAGTTGTACGGCGCCGTCTTTAATTAAGTAATTTAAGAAATTGACTACGTTATTGCTGTATAAAGTGCTGGCATCCTGTGGCATTCGTGCTGCCAGGCGAGAATCCCCAATAATAGTCACTCCATTGTGGACAATGGTTTGGTTATTTTGCGAAAGTTCGCAATTACCACCCGTAGAGGCTGCCAAATCTACTATTACTGAGCCAGGCTGCATGGCATCGACAGTGGTTTTAGGAACGAGTAAAGGAGCTTTTCTTCCCCGAACCTGTGCAGTTGTAATGATGATATCTGATTTCATCGCGCGGGCTTGCACTTCTTCTCTTTGCCGGCGAAGGAAGTCTTCTGATTGTTCAACAGCATAACCTCCGGCCGAAGCTTCGTCCTTTGCTCCCTCTACTTCAATAAATTTACCACCTAAGCTTAGCACTTCCTGTTTAGCTGCTTTACGCGTATCAAAAGCCTCTACCATTGCTCCTAATCTTCTTGCCGTAGCAATAGCCTGAAGTCCGGCAACACCTGCTCCCAGGATCAACACTTTAGCGGGGCGAATACTTCCGGCAGCAGTGATCATCATCGGAAAAAAGCGCGGCAGGTGCGTTGCTGCCTGTAGTACAGCCTGATATCCTGCAATACTAGCCATTGAGGAGAGAACATCCATAGCTTGCGCGAGGGTTGTGCGCGGGATCATATCCATGCTAAAAGCATGTAATTCATGGCGCTTAATTTTTTCAATCACTGAATCGTCATTGAATGGCTGGAATTCAGCAATTAAGAATCGTCCTTTAGGAATTTGAGAAAGTATATTTTTTGAAGGGGCCTGGATAGAGATGATGGCATCAGCTTCTTCCAGGATCTGTGCTTTTGAGACGATTCGGGCGTGTTCGGCATAGGCATCATTGCTCTGAAAAGCATTGACGCCGGCGCCTTCTTCTACCATAACCGACAGGCCGGCATCTTGCAACTTTTTGGCTCCGGCAGGAACAATTGCTACCCTTGGATCGTCTTCTTCTTTGAGTACTCCTATTTTCATTGAAGTATTGTGTGTTTTTGTGGAAAAATGATTTTTAGAAATGATGGCAGAGATTGTGAACAGCCTCTGTCTCTATTTTATTTATAACGAAAAAATAGTAAAAAATTCGGAAACGAGATGTTTTTACGGAATTTATTTGTGTCCAAACTAAAAATTGGTTTTGAAAGGGGCTTCCTATCTTAGAAAGGATTTATAATCCAGGCAGATTATACTTGTTCTGTAGATGCTTGATGGGTGCATTTCATTTTGTCGCTGTTCTTGAGAAGGTGTTTTCTTTAGAGAGAGGCACGCGGCAGCGTGCCTCTCTCTAAAAATAACCTCTTCTCTTGCTGGCAGCGACAAAATGAAATGCACCTCACGAGCATCTACAGAACAAGTCTATTGTTTCTACTTTTTCTTTCGTATCTTGTCACTTATGAAAAAGCTACCTATTGGCATACAGGATTTTCAAATACTACGGGAAGGAAACTACCTTTATGTAGACAAAACAGAAGTGATCTTTAAGTTAGTAGATCAAGGGAAATATTACTTCCTTTCCCGCCCGCGTCGTTTTGGCAAATCTTTGTTAATTTCTACCCTGAGGGAATTGTTCCAAGGCAATCAAGTGCTTTTTAAGGGTTTATGGATAGATGACAAATGGGATTGGGAGAAGCGGTATCCAGTGATTCATATTTCCTTTAATGATTTGGGATATAAAGAACGTGGCCTGAGAGATGTACTAAATGATCGGATAGAAGAAATGGCTGCTTCATTTGGTATAACATTGCAGACAAAAGGGGTAGCCGGCAAGTTTCGGGAGTTGATCATGTCTTTGAGTAAAACAGCCAGGGTTGTCCTTCTCATTGATGAATATGATAAGCCACTTGTTGACTTCATTAGCGAACCGGAAATGCTGGAAAAAAATCGCGTTATATTAAGAGAATTTTACGGCATTATAAAGAGTGCTGACCCTTACCTCCAGTTTGTATTTTTAACCGGCGTCTCCCGTTTTAGTAAAGTGAGCATATTCTCCGATCTGAATAACCTGCGAGATATCACCTTATCTCCTCAGTTTAATACTATTGCCGGGTATACACAAATAGAACTGGAAGCCTCTTTTTCTGATCGTGTTCAGGGTATTGCTGCCGAAAAGGGAATAGGTGTTGATGAACTGTACAAAGCGATAAAAGAGTGGTACAATGGGTATCAATGGGCAGGGCCGGAGCGCCTGTACAATCCATTTTCCATTCTCAATTTTATGGAGGATAAGCAGTTTAGCAATTATTGCTTTGCCACCGGCACTCCAAATTTTTTAATAGAAGTGCTTAAGAAGGGCTTCCATTTTAATTTGGATGACCTGGAGGCAGGAGATGCCCAATTAAGTGTACTTAAACTTCCCGATCCAGACTATCGTGCTTTGCTTTTCCAAACGGGTTACTTAACGATTAAAGAACGGCCACATCCGCTTTATTATGTGTTGGGTTATCCTAACAAAGAAGTGAAATCCTCTTTGTTGCAGTATCTGGTTGAAACCTATAGTTTCAGTGATGAAGGCTTTCCTTTGGTACTTAAAATTAATAGGACATTGCAATCGGGAGATACTGAAAAGTTTGTTTCTATATTGAACAGCTTATTTGCCGCCATACCAGAGAAGATCTTTCGCCAACGGAATGAAGCGGCTTACCATGCATTGGTATATACCACATTAAGCCTGGTTGGTTGTTATATTGAAGCCGAGGTCTCTGCAGGCGATGGCATCGTAGATGCCATTGTGAAAACAACACAATACATCTATGTCATAGAGTTTAAGTACAATGAACCACCAGAGAAGGCCATCGAGCAGATAAAAGCCAAAAAATATGCGGAGCCTTTCCTAAATGATGAACGAAAAGTGAGGCTGGTAGGCATCAGCTTTGGAAAAGAAATCAAGGGCGTGACGGCTTGGAAGGAGGAGGAATTATGAGTTCCAAATAAATTCTACACAACCAAAACTATTTTTCCTCCCAATACACGAATTCAATCTCTCCCAAGCTATCCAATCTTTGCAAAGGAATAAGATAATCTGCTAGTGGGGTTCCTTTGCTATCTTGCACTTCTACTAAGCAAAGAGTTGTTTGAGTATCATCTTCCCCCATGCTGGTAGGTGTAAAGCCAAGGGTTTTACTTTTCTTATTATTCAAATTGACCTCGATGGTCTTCTTTTTGGATTGAAGCGGAAGTTCTTCAAGTAATTTCTGATCGACTAAGACCTGAATAGAGTCGCCATCTTCGGTTTGGTAATCGGAAATACTAAGCCTTAAGCTGGAATCCTTCACCAATAATAGGTGTTTGGGGTGTTTTAGAGGCTCAAAGGAGATCGGGACAACATATTCTTCTTCTTTTTTGATGTTAAGTTTTTGCTCAAAGATTTTAATCAGTTTATTATCCAACCCCTTTTCAAAAAATTCTATTTTAGCGGTACAGCTCAATAGTTTCGTTTCCAGCGCCCTGATTTTTAGTTGGTTATCTTTTTTATTGAGGATCCATTCCATGCTGGAGAATTTCTTTTCCAGCATTCTGTTTCGGGGAGTTTGTTCATTCAGCTGAATAAACAGTGCGTCTTTGTCCTTTACAAAATGATCTTTTAATCTTAAAACAATTTTTTGAGCCTGGCTGCTTAAACGAGGCAGGGCAATTCTAACTTTGGGTGAGGCTGGCTTTTGAAGATTCTTCTCTGGTGCAGGGTCTGTGGGAGGCTTTGCCTTTGGGTTGTATGAAAATTTTATTTGAACATCTTTTTTAAGGTCGGTATTGATGTGGATGGTATCCCAGACTTCCTGGTCGGTATATATTCGCATGGTAGCTGTATTAAATTCATCGATATAGCCCATGTTCAAAGCTTTGAACGTTAAACTGCCGGCGGAAGCTTTTGGGATATTAATTTTGTAAGTATAATGCTCTTCTTTACTTTTTATAGTAATGGTATCTCTGTTTTCCTGAGCAAGGCCTTTTCTAAATAGCCGGACACTATCGGCAGCTTCAATGAGAATAACATCGCCGTCGAGTTCATCGTAATCCCAGATTTCCATGAAAAAGCCTGTCGCATTGATAACAATGGAATCCACTACGGCCAGCTTTTTACCTATGCCATAAACGCCAATCAAGCTACGGTGGTAACCATATAATGCACTTTCTATCGCATCATATTGCTTTCTGAGAGAAGCATCCAGTTCCTGTAAATAAGGGTAGAGTGTTAGAGCATGCAGATTTAGCAAGGAGGACTTCCCGGATGAGGCGTCACCAATTTGGATCTTTTGTGTATCTGCCTGTTTTAAGGGAAAATTGGCGTCAAATTTAAAGCCAGACGAAAGCACTTTAAGAATAAATTGATTTTCATGATAGATATAATGTAGGTTGTACCAATAACCGGGAGTGATTTTTTTATTGGCTACTTTGGATAATTTAGGTTCTGCCTGAATGTTCTGACGGTATAATTTAAAATAACCTTTGTGAAGCTTCAACCGGGCAAAATAGCGTTCTGTAGTGTCTGAATAAAAGCTATGGCTAAAGATTTGCTGATCAGAAGTATCGGAGAAATTGACCCAGCAAGAAAAGCCAAAGCCATGGGTGGAAAGGCTATCCATCAGAATGGTAGTTGTATCCGATAATTGCAGCGTTTTGCCAAAAAAGTTATCCTCAACTACTTCACTGGAACCTTTTAAGCGGAAAAAGGTAGTATCAAATTGTAGTTTGCCTTTTTCTATTTCCATTTTCTGGATTTGAGCAAAGCAAATTGTAAAGGGTTGTATTAAAAAATATAGGATTATTATCTTTTTCATACTTACAGTGACTTATGTTGAAGTTCCACACAATTTGTCAAAGAACGAACTTTATTAACGGAATTTTTTCAAATGTTCTCTGGCTTCTTTTTCTGAATTGCCTTTAGCCATTAAAATTTTCACGAGCGCATCTTCAATATTGGGGCTATTCACTTGAAGCTTCTGGATCTGATCTTCGATCCAGAATAAGAGTTCGTTCTTCTCATCGATTTCCTGGGAAACCTGATTAATACCCATTTCAATTCCCTCCATTTCTCTTTCGAGTTGTTGGATTGCAGCATTTTTTTCCTCCAGCCGATAGCGTAATAAGAGGTTTTGGGTATTGAGCGTGTCGCGTTGATCTTTATAATGTTGAAATGCATTTTTTAGATCAAAGGCAATGCGGGCGCCCCGAAAGTCATCGCCTGCTTCTTCATTGACAATAGCAAGGAATTCATTGGATATTTGCCTTACGCCCATCCCTTTGAGTATGTCTTCTGCTTTGTTAAATGCACAGAGTGCCCGGGCGAAAGCCAATTGTTCATTTGAGATGCGATAGAATTTGCCTTTAATTACAGAAAAACTTTGTTGTTCACCATCTCTGTTTTTGTACGTAAAGGTAGCGGTTTCCTGTGCTGTAAAAGAACAGCCACTTACGCAGGGTTTGGAGTCGGCTTCTCCGGTTACTTGCAGGCCAACTTCCAGCTTGGAGCGGTAATTTTCAGGAACTTTCTCGATCTGTGCCAGAAGAGGCTGTAAGTAAAGAGAGGTGGCCTGTTCAATTTCGGGCGTGCAATGTTCTCCTAAAGCGTAGCCTTTGGCTGTAGAAGAGCGGAAGGCCTTTACTTCTTTGGCATCATTAAGTTTTCGTTCGATCTGGACAAAAGGGGCCAGTACTTTTTCACAGTTTTCTGTAAGAGGCTCATTATTTTCAAGTTTCTCAACGGTTGTTTTCAGGCATTCTCTATCCTGTTGATTGCGGGGGATTTTGGCGATGGAGTAGGTGACTTCAACCGATTCTTCTTCCCACTTTTTCTCGATGGTGGTAATTTTTTCTGTATTATTATCAATCTCGAGCTGTATTTCCTCTACTTCCATCAATAAAGCGATCTGCTTTTGCCGAATTTGGGAGAGGCTGTCTTCCAGGGAGCGCCGTTTCACCTGCAAGGCATTGATCGTTAGGTTGATAGCCCCTTTTCGCCGGGCTAGATAGTCCTGATATAGCGCGCATTTTTTCCGTAGCCATGCCAGTCGTCCTCCTGCATCTTCGATCCCTAATACATTTTGACCTTCATCGTATTTCTCAATTTTAGAAAAAAGATTGAACTCCCGTTCGTCGGGAATGCCATAGTTAATGATTTCCTTGGCGGTGCAGTAACAAAGACCCACTTCGGTGCTATCCTGAACATCTTCGGCTATGTATTCATTGAAAACAGCTTGCGTGAAATAATAAGTTAATGGCCGGGTAGAAAGGAAGTGCGTTTTATTGGTCTCAGAGCTATCCATTTTTTCAAGAAGGAGGCTCAGTTCATCCAGGTTGCCAGATTGAAGTACATCCTTGTAGGTCTTTCTGAAATCCTTATTTTCTTTGCCTTCAAACAAAAACCAGAGCATTTTTTTAAAAAATCCAGGCTTGGATTCTTGTCCTTTTATCAGGTCCAGAAAGCTATCGTATTCTCTTTTTACCTGATTTTCGAACTTTTTCACATCATCAATGCCTTCTTTCTGCATTTCCTGTGAAAATATCCTCAGAAATGCTCTGGAATACAAGGCGCCTTTGGTTTGCGTAGCAATCGTGGGCTTTCCTCTGCGGGAACTTCTAAAAAGGTACCGACTTTGCTTGGATCTAAAGAGTTTCTGATAATTTTCTTTGATTTTATTGGATTCGGAAACATTAACGATCGACATGTCTGTTGATGGATCATTGGCCAGGCCCATTTTAGAATGAGGAACCGGATTGTTGTTACAAGCATCAGCAATGACCCATAAGAAACGGCATTTTCCATCCAAATGATCATAAATCTCTTGTAGGTTTCTGGAATTTCTTACCTGGTCTGCCTTATCTTGAGGGGCAACCGGGACGAAAAGCAGGTTGGGGGTGTTGCGTTCAGAGTCCTGAAATCCGTGGCCTGCAAACCAAAACACTACAGCGTCATCAGAAGCGAGTTCAATATTTACAAGAAGTTCATCGAGTTTTTCCAGAGTAAAGTCCATGCCGGTTTTATGGTGAGAAATAACTTCCATGCCAGAAAAATTTCGCAAATCATCTTCAAATTTTTTTAGATCTTCGTAAGAAACAGGCAACATTTCTCTTAATGATGCATCTTTTGTAGCAACGAAGAAGATGGAATGCAATTTTTGGGCATTTAAAAGCAAAGGACAAAAAAGCAAGAAGTATGTGAAGATTACAAGGTTAATGTTTCTCATAATGATAGATTGTTGAAGCCGGCACGAAAGATCTTTGTCTCAAATTTGGATGATTAAAAAGAATACTAAAGTTTCAGCGAGAATCGCTGCCAAAATTTTGGGTTTATACCTATTATAATGTAGCGAAAATTAATAAAGTAACCTGATTTAGGTCGGTTTTTATAATTTTAGTAAGTTGCCTTATTCTGCAACTACTGATGGTGGAAAATTAATCTATCTTTGATTTAGGGATTAGGCAATTAATAAGCTACCCAAATTTTGCGAAGTAATTTTTTTCTCAGGCTAGGCGGAAAACGTAGGCATAACTTGTCCCGAATGCCTTCGGGACCCAAAGGTACGGCGAGGCTTTCCAACACAGCCTGAGGAAAAAAGGACAAGTAAAATGGGTAGGGTATTATTTTCCTGATCCCTTATCTTATTTTTGTTCAGATAGTCACCCTGATCAACTATTCATGTAGTAATATCTTAAAAGAAAAATCCAATGCGTAATTTAACAATTCTCTCGTTGAGCTTATTCATTATATCGAATCTGAATTTACAAGCCCAAAATTCGGATAAATATTTTGAAACAGTAGATAAAGTAGAGCGATTTGCCAAAAAAGGTGTGGGGAGCGGAGAAGTGAAACCACTCCTAAAGGCCGTTCGCCTTTTAATTGATCATCCGGAAGTGCGTCCTCTTAATTTTCACCACCCTTTAAATAAGGACAAAAATAAAGACTTCTTTAATCCATTTAGCTTGATAAAACTGGCTAAGCGTTTTGCCGGAATGGATGAAAAAGACCTGGAAAGAATTCAACGACTTGAAAAAGAATTGGCTGAAGAACTGGAACGCCTCTATACCGAAATGGCCATAGAAGAAGGTCGGATCAGAATTCCCGGGGCAACCAATATTTTTTTATTGGGCAAAGGAACCGATGAGGTCCGGTTTCTGTCTAAAACCACTCAGGAGATCTTCATTCGTTTTAAAGAGGGAGCGAGAATCGGAATGGAAGTTCTTTCCAATTCGGATGAGCAGTTGATCCGGCAAAATAAAAGTAGCGACACCATCAAATTAATTTCTTTCGTTGCAAAGGCAGGAGAGGAGTTCCGCTTGGTCATGAACAATGATTATCAGGAACCATTGGATTGTAACTTGGCTATTTTTACTCAAAAAGTAGAAGTGGATGCTAAGTAAGAACACTAAAAATTATATTTGGCTATGCGCGCTAGCACGCATAGCCAAATATATATACCGCCCGTTTCCCATAAATTATTGGTGGTGCTTATTTTTTTTATTTTCATGTAATTGCCTTTCTGCTCAAAATCACCTGGAAAGCCGGTTTCCATATATCGAAAAAGCTTTGAATGAAGAGCGTTATGCAACGGCGTACGTGGAATGTAACAAATTACTTAAAAAAGAAAACCTGCAATTCCATAATAGAGAAAGGTGGAAGCTATACCTGCTCTATTTTGAAAGCCTTGATAAGATCGTTCAGCAGAGTCGTACGTTGAACGAAGGCTTGATTGAAATGGACTTTCAGCATTTTGAAGATGCCATTAAACTTGCTTATGATTTACAGGACTCCACACTATTGGAGGATGTTTTGAGGTTTATGGAATTGGTGAAAAATGTATTTCTGCAAAAGCGTTTGGACGGTGCATGGGAACTGGAGAGCCTGAAGATGGAACGCGAGCAATTGATCGAAAAGTATAAGCAAAGCAACGATCTATCTCTCGTTGGGGAAATAAAAAAACTTGAAAGCAAGATCAATGATTTATCCAGCAGTGAAGAGAACTATTTCCCCGAGTATTCTTATCTTCCAATCTCCCTTTACAAGCTTAGAAAAACAATGTTATCGGATGAAGCATGTGTGAATTATTTCGTTGGTGATTCATTGGTGTTTTCTTTGGTAGTCACTTCTGAAAAAAACATACTCAATGAACTTGGTAGTGTAAACGAAATTGGGGCGTTAGTTGAACAATATCATCAAAATGTACATCATCGCTACCGAAGAGAAAAACTTGCCAGGCTTTCTCATGCCCTTTATAAAAAATTATTTGAACCTGTAAGAGCCTGCCTCAATAATGGACATAAAAAAATTACGATCATCCCGGATGATTTTATCAGTTTTATTTCTTTTGACGCCCTGGTAAGTACTGATCTGGAAAATTGGGATCGTTCTCCAAACACCTTAAAACGATTGATCACAGAGGGATATCAGTTCACTTACAGGCATTCGGTAACGACTGTCCCAGAAGGGCGTATATCCAAAGCAATTATCAATATCCCGCCCAAGTTTCTTGGACTTGCACCTGTTTTAGATAATACCCTGAAAGCAAGACTGCCAAAAGATACTTTGGCTGAACAGTTGGCCGTTTTGTCTGAAACCGAATCCTTTATGCATGGGCTGGAGCGGGTGATGAAAGGAACTTACTTGTATCGACAAAATGCCAATACATCCCAATTTTTACGGCATATCTCTCAAGCTGATATTGTGCATTTAGCCACGCATACACTGGTAGACAAGAGTAATTTCACCCAATCATCCATCGTGCTTTCTCCCTCCAACAGCAACCAGCCCACTTTAGATTACTTATCGATCAAAAAATTATTTTCTCTAAAGAGAAAGCTTAAGCCTGACTTATTGGTGTTGGCTGGGTGTGAAACCGGACGTGGACGAATTCGCAGGGGAGAAAGTATTGCGGGCCCGGCCTTTGCATTCCATATGCTGGGAGTCCCTAACTTGATCTACTCGCTTTGGCCAGTGGATGAGCTAGCAACATGTAGGCTTTTTGAGCTTTTTTATCATCGCCTGAAAGAAGGGCGCAGCAAGGCAGAAGCTTTACATTTGGCCAAGCTGGAATTGATGCAACAAAGGATTTTTTCGGCACCATTTTTCTGGTCAGGGTTTGTTTTGTTTGGAGATAATAAGGGGTATGAGTTTGAGTAGGATATAGTTGGGTTACAGAGTATCTAGAAACATGAGTCATCTAATTTAAGGGCCCTTATGTTGTTACTTCAATTAAAAATAGGTGCTATAATTCAATGTTTTAGGACTGGCCTTTCAAAAAGCGTTAAGAATTGAATACAGCCTTGATTTTTTGCTACTTTTTT
>CAZHZT010000079.1:0-26474 GCA_964537285.1 uncultured Saprospiraceae bacterium
TTTGGGATGACTCTTGTTTAAGGATTTCCCAAATTAATTTCGACCAAATGAAATCGTCTAGAACCTTATAAAGCTCTATATGGTTTTACTTGGCTGAAATATTCATCGCACTAGGCTTAAGTTCAATGAGCAACTTTATTCAGATTCTATTTCAATACTTCATTTTGTAAATGCTCTCCAACTTTCAACGCCTGCGCCATTATCGTCAGCCCCGGATTCACGGCAGAACTCGAAGGGAAAAAGCTACCATCTACCACATAAAGGTTTTCCACTTCATGCGCTTTACAGTAAGTGTCCAGTACAGAAGTTGCCGGGTCATTGCCAAAGCGCATCGTTCCACATTGGTGTGCTGTTCCGGCAATCGGAATTTTTTTACCTAAATATAAATTGTTAGGGAGCAAGTGTGTTTCGCAGCCAACATTTTCAAGTATCCAGCGAAGTTTCTTTTGCAGGCGTTTGTGTCCTTCCAGATTATTCTCAGTGTAATGCAGTTTTATCTGGCTGTTTTGGTCCATGGTTACCCGGTTGCTTGGATCCGGAAGATCTTCGGAAGTTAACCAAAAATCAAGGGCGTGCTTGGCAATATAATCAAGGGCTAAGCCAGGCGCAAAGCTTGGCGCATCCTCTTTGAACATCAAAGCGTCTGATTTACCCAGCATTTGAATATGACCCAGAGGAAACTCAAAATCATCACTACCGAAGTAGAAATCGTTTAAGCCGATTGTTTTACCGAATAAGGTTGGGTTAGGTTTGCGTGAAATGGCAAGCACTGCGGAGTTGTTGTGCGCCATATAGTTGCGCCCCACTTGGTCCGAACCATTAGCCAATCCATTCGGATGGCGATCATTTGCTGAGCGAAGCATTAGCAAGGCGGAATTAATGGCGCCACAAGCAGCCGCTACAATATCACCCTTAAAAATATGGGTTTCACCATCTTTTTTTACCACTACCTCTGTAATCTCATTCCCCGCTTCGTTGGTATTCAAGCGCTCCACATAAGCACCGGTTATCATGGTCACATTTGGATGTTGCAGTGCCGGTTTGATACCCACCACATGAGCATCTGCCTTCGCTTCGGATGGATCAGGAAAACCGTCAAAACGATCCAAAACGGCAGGAGCACTTCCTGTTTCGTCTTCTCCTGTACGCACACCAATTGGTAGTGGGAAAGGTTTAAGGCCCATTTCCTTCATGTCATCATAAAGCTCCTGAATGCGCGGCTCATGAGGAAGCGGGGCCAGAGGATAGGGTTCGCTTGCCTGGGGTTCTGTCGGGTCAACTCCTCGCTCGCCATGCACGGAATAAAGCTTTTCGGCTTCATTGTAATAAGGTTCCAAATCCTGGTAGCTGATCGGCCATGCTGGTGAAACACCTCCATGATGCTGTATTTCACCAAAATCTTTTTCGCGCAAGCGCAAAAGCGCTGATCCGTAGACTTTGGTATTTCCCCCAACACAATAGTGAATGCCCGGATGGAATACTTTATCATTTTTATCCAACCAGCTTTCCTTGGCTTTATATTTTGCATCAAGGAAGACCGCCTGGGTGCTCCAGTTGTCCTTTTCACGAGGAATATAATCGCCTCTTTCAAGGATTAGGATGTTTTTCCCGCTAGGGGCTAATTTTTGAGCCAGCGTTCCGCCGCCTGCTCCGGTACCGATAATGATTATATCGTATTGCATACTTTAAGGGTAAAAGTTAAAAGGTTAAGGTGGTTTGGGGTTTAGAGCATAAACTTAAATCATTGTTCGATTATCAATAGGCTATTGAAGCCACCCAGGCCATCGGGCTCCCGGAATAAATTGCGGGTGTCCGTTTCCCAGGTGTCATGGTCAATCAGATACTTGTAAGTGTATTTACCAGGAGCAAAAACCTGGCTGGCGGCTTCCCAGTAGTGTTCTTCTTTCTCTTCTAATTTGATAACAGGCTCTTCCCGGTTGTTGAAAGAACCAGAAACTTCCACCTCTTGTGCTTCTTCCTGATGATGGTGGAAAGATACGCTTTTGTTCTTGTAATCAATCACCGGACTGAAATAAGGTGGATATTCATGATGGTCTTCCTCGGCATGATGAACGGCACTTAAAGCATGTACTACTCCGAAGCCCTGGCGTTGTTCCGGGAAACCCGGCAGTTTTCTTGCAGTGCGCAGCAGCAAGTCTCTGACATCGGTAGGAGTAAGCTTCGAATTGGCTTCCAACATTTGAGCAATAATGCTGCATACAATTGGAGCCGCAAAAGACGTCCCGTCCGAATGCTGGAAGTGGGGCGTGATGAATTTGGCTTGTTCCAGCCGTTCTTCAATGGCCTTATCCAAGGCTTCCAGGGGTTTCGTTAAAATCGCTCTGTTGATTTGGGTTTGATGCAATAAATTAGCGGCCACATTTTTGCGAAATGCATCCGAAGTATTTTTTATGGTGAAAAGGGCCTGGGCTTCTTTGTGTTCTTTGGTGCCCGGCAGAATAGGTGCCGGCAACCAGATCGCCGGAGCGATAATTTCCGGTTTATGGGTTTTATCGACTGTAGGGCCAAAAGCAGAATGATATAAAGAGTGTGTGAGTGGATTAAGGGTGTTGGCATCATCTAAACCTCCTACAGTAATAGCGTGTGGGCTATTGGCCGGCATTTTTACCAGTGAATGGGAGTCATTGCCGGCAGCAGCTACAACATGGATACCGAGTTTTAGCAAGCGTTCAATAGCGAGGCCGATCTCGCTTTCCTGATAAGAAATGGCCCAATCATCGGTAACCGAAAGGTTAATAATCCGGATGTTGTAAGTCTCGTGATTTTCCTCTACCCACTTGAGGGCTTTTGCAATGGAATCTCCTGTGATCGTTCCAGTTTCATCCATCACTTTAAGTAAGACCAGCTTCGCATTGGAAGCCAGGCCCCGGTAAATACCATTGGAAGTGTAGCCATTTCCGGCACTCACGGCAGTTGTCATAGTGCCATGCCAGCTATACGGATTGGGCTGTTCCCACACTTCTGTTAAATCTTTTTCGGGTTGGTTTATATCTAAAGCTTTTAAAATGCGATTTTCGGGCAAGGTGAGATCAGGGTGCGGGTAAAAGCCGCTGTCTATAAAACACATCGTTACGCCTTTGCCCGTATATTTAGGATGCGCCATTAATCGGGTAGGAATGGGTAAAATCCAGTATTCTTCGGCTTTTTGTGCCTCGAATGTTTGGCCTTCACCTTGGGTGCTCTCCCATTGATCGAGCTGTGCCTGGTCGACACAACGGGTGCACGCTCCTTGCACAGGCGACCAGTCTTGCTTTTCTTTTTTCAGTTGCTCCTTGAGTGCTTCGTCATGTGGTCCGTGAAAATGGTGTACTAAACTAGGGTATTCTTCTGTGCAAATCGGGCAGATCATATAGTGTTTATTGTTTATGATGCAAAGGTGCGGATGTTTTAGAAGAGAGGTTGTTACGGAGGTAACAAGTGGGGGGATTTTTTATAGAGCTGCGCCCGTTTTTTTAGTTTTTTCTTCGAAAAAACAAAAAAAACGGGCGCAGCTCTATAGGGACTGGGGAAGGGTTATTCAGCAGCTCTCTCACGACCTCTACATCCGGATGGGTAATGCCTGCCTTTTCCAAAGCTTGCAGATCTTCTAAAAAAGTATGTTTATAAGTGGCTTCGCCTAACGCGAGAATCGCTAAAAAAATTAGGATTGAATTAAGATTTTATTTAAAATATTCGTAATGTTTTAAATAAAATTAGTTTTTTTTAATTATCTTCAATTTTTATACCTTTACTTTTTTATTAACCCTTTTAACTTATTAACAATGCTAAAGTTTTTAAACAATTTTCGATTTTTACTAGTCCTTTCTCTTTTTGCCCTGCCTTTCACTTCTTGTAGCAGTGATGATGATAGTGATGATGACAACAACAATAACAACTCATCTTCAATTGTTGGCAACTGGAATGTAACGAGAATTATAACTGCCAATTGCGATGACCCAAGTGATGATTCTGATCTGAATTTGGCAGATGAACCTTGTATTGAGTTCTTCGGAATTGAAGTTTGCACCGAAATAGAAATGACTTTCACTTCTGGTGGGGACTTGAGCTTCACTTCAATGGTTACTACAACGGGTTATGGTACTGAAACAGATACGGAAGAGGGAACCTATTCTGTTGATGGAAATAACATTACCATTTGTGATGAGGACGGTGATTGTGACACTGGAACTTATTCTATTTCAGGCAACACCTTAAACCTTTCTTATTCAGA
Organism: uncultured Saprospiraceae bacterium; assembly: GCA_964537285.1. Lineage (GTDB taxonomy): Bacteria > Bacteroidota > Bacteroidia > Chitinophagales > Saprospiraceae > CAZHZT01. Next base: position 4,232 of record CAZHZT010000079.1, read on the forward strand.
CCCTTCAGATGGTTGTGATAGCGATATTACAGCAAATAAGAAGTAAACAGTTCACGGAATGGGGCTATCACCTGTTTGGTAGCCGAATTCCGGGAATCACTTAGATAAGTGGTTATTAAACGAACTTAAATTGCGGTAAACGAGGAAAGGTCAATGGAAAACGAAAAATAATAGACTTGTTCTGTAGTTGCTTTTTGATTTTTCCGTTAACCGCAGCTTAAGTTACTTAAGAAAACGAAACTTCCCAGGCTTTAAGCCAATTTTCCCCTCCCTTTCCAATTCATTTAACAATAGAGAGACGGTTTTCCGGGAAGTGCCGATTAGGCTGGCCATTTCCTCTTGGGTTAAGTCATGTGCAACCCAGCGTTCTCCATTTAAGCCTTTGGCATACATTTCATCTAAGTCGATGAGTAGTTCCTCGAGGCGTCGGCGAGCGTCTTTGAAAAAAAGGATTTCGAGTTTGCGCTCCAGGCGGTGCACATTGTCTGCGATCCTTTTATGGATTTCCGTGGCGAAGGGCACATAGTCACGGGAAAGCTCTCGTGCTCTTTCAGCGCTCATGCGGCAGATTTTGGTACCATCTTTCACGCATTGGGCAAAGTCTTTATGGCGGTTTTTACCCAGGTAGGCAATTTCTCCGAGCAATTCTCCGTGGCCGAGGAAGGCTTTTACATGTTCTTTACCTTCGAAATCATAGTAGCCAATTTTCACTTTTCCATCGGCTACCAGGTAAATTTCATTAGCCAGGTCATCAGGTAGGAAAATAAAATCCCCTTTATTAAACTTTGTGTAAGGATGACTTTCAATATGGCGATTCATTTTGTAAGGGCACAAGATATTGTAAAGGTCAATATTTTCGAAGTACCAAACCTGTTTTTCCATGGCAAGAAAAGTGATGGTTAAAATTATTTTTCGGAAGCCTGTTCCTTCTCCAGTTCTTCCTTAAGTACCTGTATCGCGCCACTAATCCGAAGCAAAGTGCTGCGCAGGTTCGTGGTTTCGCTTTCCAGTTCCTGAAGGCGATTCTGACCGCGATTGTATTCTGTTTGCAGGGCTTGCAGCCGTTGTTCAAGTTGTTCTCTCATGTTATTTTAAATTTAAAAAACTTCTAAGTAGTTTAAATCCGTGAAATACTTAAGTAGTTCACGGAAATAGACAATATAAATAACCTTTGCCTGCTGTAGAAGCATTTTTCGTTTGGAGATCGACCCCTTTTTTTGGGATTTTTCGAAGAAAAATTCCAAAAAAGGGTCGATCTCCAACTCAAAAACCTTTCTGGCAAGGGTATCGATAGTTTATACAACTTAAATCCGTAAACTACTTAAGTCCGCTAAAGGTTGAGTTCCATACCTTTTGCCAGCCTTAGTATTCTTGATCAAATAATTCAGACGCTTTTGAGCCTCTTCTCGCCGACGTTCTCCGCACTCCTTGATCCAGCCAATCTTAAGACGCTGGTAAAAATGCGAAAATTGTTGGAAATTTTCCCATACTTCTGGATCTTCCTGCAATTGTGCCGGCACCCAGTCCGGAATTTCCAGAGGATCATCCGGAGAGCCAATTTGATCAGCAATGGGAGGTAGGCCCGCTTCAGTCATCAAGCCAAGGTGCTGTAATTTCCAAATGCGCTGACGATTGAGCTCGGAAAGGAAGCTTTTTTTTCGGCGTGGGGTGATCCTTTGAACATTACTTTCTGCATCCAGCTTTTTTATCACTCCATCAATCCAACCAAAACACAGGCACTCCTCCACAAGTTCATCATATGTAATGCTGGGCTTTTTAGTAGCTTTCCGATAACGCTGAAGCCAGATAACTGTCTTGCTTTGATGGTGCGTTTTCAACCAATCTCGCCATTCACTGCGTTTTTTTGGATAAAAAATTTCTGTAATTTCCATGTGGTTAAAGTTAGTAAGGAAATTTCTATTTTTTACTTTTAAACAGTTCACTTTTGGATATAAATATCATTATCGACCTGGATTGGCCGGGATTGGCCGGGATTGAAAAATGAAGTTTTTCTTAAAGCGTGGGCATTCCCTGTGAACTTTAAGCTACTGGTTAGTGGAAAATATTTTGAGGAGCGTAAAAGGGATTGTCGATCCTCCTGTGTGGCTTATAATAAGTCTTATCAGAGTACTAAGTAACTTTATGACACAAATGTTGGATATCCTTGAACCCCGGGTAATAGCTATTACAATTTTTCTCAATATGACAAGTCAAATATGTAGATGGTTGATCAAAAGGCAGGTGATGATTAGAGAATAGCCTAGAATAGAGCGGTAATTTCGTCAAGCCAGAGGCGGGCTATGCCGCCTCCGGCTTTTTTTGGGAAAAGCTGCGCTAGTAGCGACATAACTTAGCATGTGGTTAACGCTGGCAGGCTAAGTTATGTCGCTGCTGATGCAGTTTATGTGAAATGTGAAGTGCTTCTCTCTAAACTAGTTCTTGAAGCACTAGATTTATTTGAAAAACTTAAACGCTTGCACCGAATTGCCACTTCTCGCAATCAACACGTACATCCCTTTGGGTAAATTACCGACAGGTAAGGACGCTCTGCTACCAAAAGCCTGCGCATCATAGCTGCTCATTTGCTGGCCTGTCAAGTCATAAATCTCAAAAGAAAGACCATTTACACTACCCAGAATATCAAACTGCAGGTCATTGCCTGTTACATAGGGCTGAGAAATAGGTGTACGCGCATTGACTTCCTTCACATTGCTTGTCATATTTCCTTTGATGATAAGGCTGTCTACACGCCACAATTTACCCGCAAGGTCATTGGAAGCAAGATATTTAAAACCAAAATAGACTTGATTCCCCTCAATGCCAGATAAATCGATCTCTCCTGAGGACACGAATTCGTAGCCTCCCGGAGACCAGGTAGCCTGATCGGTGATATCGATCCAGGTGCCGTTTGTAGAAGGATCGCTTGAAGGACCAGGATAATCAGTTGAATAGAACAACTCTAAATCCGGACCGGCGAAGTTTTCCGCATTTTCAAATGTCAATACTTCATCCTCATACATATCCAGGTTTATCGCAGGAGAGATCAGCCAGTCTTCATTGTCTGGGAAATTCCCACTATCAAAAGCATTTATTTCGGCAAAAAATTGACCGGAAAAGCTGCCAGATTCCCAGGCTGCGTCACCTGTAACACTGTAAGATGTCCATGAGCCAAGGGTCTCTTCAAAAAGTTCCTCATGAATAATTACCTGAGCCTCTGCGCTGCAAAGGATCCCGGTTAGTAGAGTAAGGATTAAAGATTTTTGTAAAAACTTCTTCATGTGTATACGATTAAGGATTTGAAAAATTCTAATAGATAAAAGTAAAAAATATTCTGTTCCCGATGAAGCAGCCCTGTTTTAATTTTCGGTTAAAAAAGACGATCTGTTCTCGAATTGGCATTAACAAGTAGTTGTTATTGCACCAGATAGAAAGGTCTTCTGTCAGTAATGCTATTTTCCACAATTTATGTCAAAGAACTATAAAACTAAAAGGCAGCTCTCGTTGTTTATCTTTCAATTATTTCTGAAAAAAATGAAATTTAAATGAAAAGTACCATCACTTGTGATATGGAAGGCCGAATAGAAACCTTTAGTAAAGGTGCAGAAAAGGTCTTCGGTTATAAAGCGGAGGAGGTAATCGGAAAAGAGCGTGTATCCGTATTTTCTCCCGGAGAAATTGTTTTACAAAATGTACCCATGTGGTTGGCTAACGCCAGTAAGAACGGGGAGTATGTTACCAATACACGCTTTTTACGCAAAGACGGAACGGAGTTCAGCGCCCGCATCCGTATTACGCCTACTTTTGCCAATGGTAAAGCGAATGGCCAAACTGGCTATTGCGGGGTAACCGAAGTGATTGACGAGGAAGTGAAAGTGCCGATCAAGTGGCAAACAAAGATGATCAAGGCTCTGGCAATTACCCGTCTGCCATTTATTTCGGCCGTTATTATGCCTGCTCTTATTGCGGGTGCCTACACGTACCGCTATTTACTCGATGAAGGACAATCATTTAATTGGCTCTTCTTCTCTCTCCCAACCTTAGGAGTCATCCTTCTACACCTTGGGAGTAATGTAATGAATGATTATTTCGATGTGAAAGACGGAACGGATGGTGCCAATAACGATTACTTTTTGCAGTTCTCTGGTGGTAGCAGGGCTATTGAGCTCGGACTAATTAGTCTGGAAGGCTCTAAGCGGTTGGGTTACCTTTTAATTGCATCAGCAGCAGCCATCGGAATATTTTTGACGATAAAAACGGGCCTCACCACTTTGTTCATTGGTTTAGCTGGTTTATTGATAGGCTACTTGTATACCGCTCCTCCTGTTCGTTTAGTGGCTAGAAGAGGGCTGGGAGAGTTGGGGATAGCCCTGGCTTTTGGCCCCTTGGTCACCGCAGGAGTAGTCTATGTACTCACTCAACAATTACCGCCAATGGCTTTCTTGATCGGGCTACCTGTAGGACTGCTTACGGCAAACATTCTTTTGATCAATGAATTCCCGGATGCGGAGTCAGATGCTACGACGGGCAAGAATCATTTAGTGGTCACTTTTGGTAAAGCTAAAAGTACTTATATCTATCTGGCTATATTATTGACATCATTTATAGCCAACTTATTTATTGTGTGGCTTTTACCAGGTGTAAATATTGGATTGCTTGTAGTCAGCACGTTCTCTCTTATGGGGGGCTATCTGATATTCCGGCATATTCGCCAGCATTATCAGTACAGAAGCTTATTGGCCTCTAATAAAAATACGATCATGCTAAGCGCCTTGACGGGGCTGTTAACAGCGGTAGTGCTGTTTTTGCTGTAAATATACCTGTTTATACTTTTAGAGGGATTTAGTGCTATTCATCTTAAGCATGCTCGGATTACAAATCCTCGCGAGCGGGGCTTGCAAGAAAACGATCTTGACAAGGATGGGATTGATTTGCCCAAAAGCACAGAAAAAGCCAAAAAGTTGGATAGAAAAAATTTGAACTTCTGAAAAATAAGCCGGATATTGCAGAAACAAGCCCAAGAAAGCCTTTTGGAGAGGAAGAAACCTTTCGATACTTTTCCCATAATATTTGGCTGGTCGGGTTGAGCTTGGGGCGGCTCTGTTCAACTAAATTTTATCTGCCACAGGAGTCGCTTCGAGTAGATCATTTGAGTGGAAGCTTGGATGGGGAGGAAAGGCTTTTGATTGGGGAGGCAGATAAAATTCTTAAATGTTAAATCTGATTTTATTCATTTGGTTAACACCTTTAAACAATTCGCTATGCTCAGACCCATTACAACTCTCATTGTATTGTTCTTTTTTATTTCTACTAGTCTTTTTAGCCAAAATTATTACTATTCACCTGAAGGAAAGGCCACTATGGAGGTCTCTACTTCTAAGTTGCTCGTGAAATTCGTAGAGGGAACGGATTTTGCTGCACAACAACAGTTTCTTTCCAGAGAGGCGCGTATTCAGCCTTTAACTGCTGATATGCTTTTACCTGCACCTAAAATTTCGTTGGTTGACCTTCAAAATGTTGGTTCTGCTGATGAGGTTTATGATTTGATCAATGACCTGGAAGCATTTCCGGAAGTGGAATATGCAGGTCATTTTTTACTACACGAAGATGGTACCCTTCATGGGGTGCAGAATTTAGCACTTGTGGGCTTGCGCAGCACAAAAGAGCTGGCCTCATTGGAGCAAATGGTTCAAGCTTTTGGAGGAACCGTTGAATCTCAGAATGAATTTGATCCATTAATGTATCATGTTTCTGTAGGTACTCAAGCAAGAGGAAATGCGCTTGAATTGGCTAATGAATTGGCTGAATCTGGTTTATTTGATTATGCAGAACCTGATTTCTTGCGCCTGATGAAGCGTCACAATACCAATGATACTTATGTGAATAACCAATGGTCTTTGGAAAATGATGGAAATAATACTTCTACCTGGGGTGGAATAGCAGGAATAGATATGAGCGTTTTTGATGCCTGGGGCACAACAACAGGCTCTGGTTCTATTAGTGTAGCTATTATCGATGAAGGGGTTGATCTTGATCATCCTGACTTGTTAGCCAATATGCTTCCCGGTTATGACGCTACCGGTCAGGGCAGTGGCGGAAATCCATCAGGAAATGACGCACACGGTACTGCTTGTGCCGGGATTGCTGCTGGTGTAGGAAACAATGGCATTGGTGTAGCTGGTGTAGCTTATGACAGCAAAATCGTACCGATCAGAATTGCTTATAGCTCCGGACAAAACTGGGTAACAAACAGTACCTGGATCGCAAACGGCCTGAACTGGGCGTGGCAGACTGGCGGTGCGGATATTTTAAGTAACTCTTGGGGCGGTGGAGGTGTTTCTTCTGCTATTAATAATGCGATTAGTGGATCAATCACTAATGGTCGTGGGGGCTTAGGTGCTCCTGTTTTATTCTCTGCCGGAAATGGAAACGGCTCTATTGGCTATCCTGCTAGTAATAATAACACCATCGCTGTTATCGCAACGAGCATGTGTGGTGAGCGCAAAAACCCCTCTTCTTGTGACGGAGAAACCTGGTGGGGATCAGACTATGGAACCCATGGTGATGTCGCTGCTCCCGGAGTGAAAATATATGCAACAGATATTGCGGGTTCTGCTGGTTATTCCGGAGGAGATTATACAGCTACCTTTAACGGTACTTCCTCTGCTTGCCCGAATGCTGCTGGCGTAATGGCCTTGATCCTTTCTGCGAATTCTGCATTGACAGAAACACAAGCGAGAGCCATCCTTGAAGGGAACTGTGACAAAGTTGGTGGGTATACTTACAATTCCGGCGTTCCTGGCCAGCCAAACGGCACTTGGTCTAATGATCTTGGCTACGGTTTGGTAAATGCACATGCTGCAGTCTTAGCGGCAGCTCCTTCTTCGCCTGATGATGCAGGTATCTCAAGTGTTAACAGCCCTAAAGGAAATATTTGTAACGGAAGCTCAGCTCCTCAGGTCGTTTTGAATAACTACGGTTCCAATACTCTTTCTTCTGTTACCATTAATTATCAATTGGATGGTGGAACAGTTAGCACAACCTCCTGGAGCGGATCATTGGCAAGTGGATCAAGTACTACGGTTACATTACCTACCATTTCCTATTCCGGAGGCAGCCATACGTTAAATGTTTATACTTCTAATCCAAACGGTACTTCTGATACCAATACATCAAACGATGACGCTAGCTCCAGCTTCTACTATGGAAATAATTCACTTACCTTAACCATATTAACCGATAATTATCCTGGCGAAACCACCTGGGATGTTCGTGATGGCGGTGGAAATGTATTGGCTTCTGGTGGTCCTTACGGAGCAACTGGAACTACCTATGTAGAAAATATTTGTGTAGCTGACGCTTGCTTTGATTTCACGATCTATGATTCTTATGGCGATGGTATCTGTTGTACTTATGGTTCGGGTTCATACACATTGACAGAAGATGCATCAGGTTCAACACTGGCTAGTGGTGGTTCTTTTGGCTCGCTTGAAACGACTAACTTCTGCGTTCCTACCGGTGGAGGAGGCCCTACCTGTAACGATGGTATCCAAAATGGTGACGAAACGGGTGTTGACTGCGGCGGTAGTAGCTGTCCGGCTTGTGCTCCTACTTGTAGCGATGGTATCCAGAATGGTGACGAAACGGGTGTTGACTGTGGCGGCAGTAGCTGTCCGGCTTGTGCTCCTACTTGTGGCGATGGCATTCAAAATGGTGACGAAACGGGCGTTGATTGTGGCGGCAGTTGTCCTCCATGTAGCGGTGGCTGTACTTATGTAACCATTAACTCTAACAACTTTGAAGGTGGCTGGGGCATCTGGAATGATGGTGGCTCGGATTGCCGCAGAAGCTCAAACGATGCTGCTTATGCTTTGGGAACTTACTGCATACGCTTGCGAGATAATACTTCTTCCTCTGTGATGACGACAGATAATTTGGATCTGAGCAGCTACAGTGAACTGACCGTCAATTTCAGCTATTATCCACGTAGTATGGATAATTCTAACGAAGATTTCTGGTTGCAGGTTTCTACTAATGGAGGATCCTCGTATACAACTGTCGAAGAGTGGAACCTAAACGATGAATTCGTCAATAATACGCGTTACTACGAATCCGTGGTTATAAGCGGTACCTTCTCAGCAAATACTCGCCTCCGTTTCCGCTGCGATGCTTCCGGTAATTCTGATTGGGTATATATTGATGAGGTAACCATCAGTGGTTGCCAAGGAGCAGGTGGAAATAATGCTTTCCCTGGTGAAGAAACGGAAATAACTAAAGAGCCGATAGAAGAAGCTGTTATTCCTACTGTATTGGATCAGCAAATCGACTGGCAGGTATTCCCTAATCCTACAAGCAATGTATTGAATGTTCGCGTTCAACAATCTGAAGCGAATGCGGTTAGCTTGTATGTAATGGATATGACGGGTAAAATGGTTGCCTTTAAAGATCTTCAAACGCTTGAAAGCAATCATCAGACACAAATCCCTACGGATCGCTTAGAGCCTGGTGTTTATATCATTCAGCTTTTAAGTGAAAATACACGCTTGACGAAGAAGTTTGTGGTGGCGAGATAGAACAAGTCTAGAAAAAGAGACTCTCAACAAAAAAAAGGGGCGTTGCCAACGGCAACGTCCCTTTTTTTTAGTTGAGGCTTAACTACAGACTGTAAAAAGTTGTCAGGTAAGCTAAACCTGTAATTTGGCCTCATGCTTTATCTGATTACAACTTTAACCTGCTCCCCAAGTACCTTCAATACATAAGAACCAGTAGACAAATCAGATATATCAAGCCGTGTTTTATCTTCCTGTAAAATGAAAGATCGGATAATCTGTCCATTCATATGGAACAACGTAGCCTCAGCAGGTGCTGTCAAAAGCACGTAATTAGACAAATCAATGATCAGGTGATCGGATGCAGGGTTGGGAAAAACTTGAATACCCACGGGATCTTCATTGGCATCTGTTATTGCAGTTGGCGAATAATCCAAATAAGCCTCCAATAGGCGCAAAAATAGATCGTAACCGTCGAAGCTAACCCCTGCTCCATTGCGGCGGTGATCGTTTTGTTGGACGGCGATAGTGATATTCAGATCAGGGAAATAACCTACAATAGATCTATAACCGTAGTAGCCACTGCCCCCCCAGTTGTCGTAGTTGAGGTCATTATACAATCCAACCCCCAAACCGTATTGGAAATCCTCATTAGGCGAATAATTGACGTGCATTTCATTTAAAGTAGCAGGTTGCAACAATTCGCCACTATGAAGTGCATGAGTGAAATTAACCAAATCCTCAGGATTAGTGGTCAAACTACCATTTATTCCGCTAAAAGGGCCATCCATGGAATACCCGCTTCCCTGGAAGTCTTTGAATATTCCATCAGGCCAGGTGGTTCAACAATTTGAGAGGAGTTGATCCCCAAGCGGTTCATAGGGGGCAGTGAAAGTGTGAACCATGCCCAATGGTTCAAGAAGGCGTTCTCGGACTTCTTCGTACCAAGGTTTCCCTGAGATGTTTTCAATAATTCTTCTTGCCAGGAAAATATTGGTAACGGAATACGACCAGTCTTCATCAACGGGGAAGTAAGGAGGAAATACGTGATTAAACAATATGGTATCTGCTTCCCAGATGCTATCTGGATTAGTCGTTATAATATTATAGATTGTTGAATTTAAATTCAGGTAATTATAGATGCCTGTCCTTTCGCTTAAAAGGTTTCTAATGGTAGCATGAAAAGGAATATTAGGGTAGTCAGGATTAAGATACATCCCAATCGTATCATCCAAACTTAACAATCCATCTTCGTACATTAACAGTAAGGTAGCAGCAATCATAGAGGGATTATCACCTATCCCCATCGAGTGTTCTGTAGTAAGTTCAACGGAATCGGGGAATTCCTGGGCCAAGCCCGAAGCGCGTTTCCAAACTACAGCACTATCAGGTATGAGAATAGCGGCTGTAAAGCCCTTAACCTCTGAAATGTTAGTGTAAATATCGAAGGTTTGGTCAAGTGCGTCAAAAAGGCCATTGCCATTACGCTGGTCGGCTGTCGGTAAATACGATGTAACGTTTTCTTCTTGAGTTCTGCGTGGAAGTTCGTTCAGCATCTCTGTCTGAGCTGAAATCGATGCGCTGAAAAAGCAAACGAAGAATAGAAATAAAAAATGTCGGCTCATAATTAAAGGGGTTTGTGAGGAATAAATATGTTTTTTACGTATCTAAAGTTATTTACTTTCCATAGCTCGTTAAGTGAGAATTATCATAAGGCAAGGAAAATATTGGGATAAAATGAATGATTTTTAACACCTTTAAATTTTTAGGATTGCCCTAATATAAAGCCGTCGATTGATGGGCAGTGTGGAACCAAGTATGATAGATAGGGACGCTAGTTTTACAGCTAAGGAACGTTTAAAAAACAACTTCGACTTTTTGACTGCTTCTTTTGGTGCTTTGCCGGGTTGCGAATACTCGCCGTAGATTCCAGCTCCCGAAAAAATCCGGGACAAGTTATGCCTGCTTCGAGCCTTGCCTAGTGCTTCAAGAACTAAATCCTTGACACTTTTGACGGCTTCTTTTGGCGGCCTACTTCGTTGCTCATCGGTCACGTAACTTTGGCTATGCTCCCTCTTCGCGCCTCGTTTGCCACCAAAATAATCGCTTCTAAAGCTATCAAGGATTTAGTTCCTGAAGCACTAGCACCAAAAGAACCTACTCAAAATTCCCGAATTTATTATTTAAACGCTCTTAATGTGTTTGGTAAACCCTTTATGTCTTTATGTCATTGGGGTAAAAAATCCCACCACGAAGGGCAAAATTACGGCCTTTTAAACGTGTTTCGACAGTACTCCTTTAAATGACTTTTGTCAGTAATTCCGTCGATCTTAAGCCATACATATTCATTGTTTTGCCCGACAAAACCGCGTATATTGCCCAAAAGAATCACCTAAACCAACTCCATGAAAAATCTAAAAATCTGGAAAAAATACACACAGGAAGATATTGATCAGCGTATCTTTCAGGCACTCAAAGAAAACGTCGATTACGAAAAACAAATCGTATTGGGCGTGCCGGCTTCCTATCTGGACAGCAAGGTTTTTTATCAAGACGCCTCCTTCGTTAAGGACGCTCCCTTCATTTCGACCCTCATTCACAACCCCAACCATATCGGATGCCACACTTTGGGAGAATCTGAGCACTTTTTTCAGGGCACTCAACACATCGAAAAAGAACTCATCGAAATATGTGGTGTGGATATTCTCGATGGGGAAATTAACCAGCAAGATGGGTACGTAGCCTCTGGTGGTACGGAAGCAAATATGCAGGCGTTTTGGATCTATCGCAATTATTTTATGCACGAGTTCTCCGCTAAGCTGGACGAAATATGCATTCTTTGCAGCCAGGATACTCATTATTCTGTAGATAAAGCTTCTAATGTTCTGGTTTTGGATGTTTTTAAAACAGCTGTAGATCCTGACAATCGAAAGATAAGTCAGGAAGGTATTCGAAATACGCTGCTCGAAGCCTTGAAACAAGGGAAAAAGTACTTCATCGTAGTATGCAACATGATGACAACTATGTTTGGTTCCGTGGATGATGTGGATGATTACACTACGGTATTGAAAGAGGTAGGCGTGCCGTTTAAAGTCCATGTCGATGGTGCTTATGGTGGCTTTTACTACCCGTTTGTTGATAAAACGACCAATCTGAGCTTCCAAAACCCTGACATTACTTCATTCACCCTTGATGCACACAAAATGGCCCAGGCTCCATACGGTACCGGGATATTTCTGATTAGAAAGAACTTTATTCAATATGCCAATACCCGCCAAGCAAGCTATGTGGAAGGAGAAGATTTTACATTGATCGGCAGCAGATCAGGTGCCAATGCCATTGCCGTTTGGATGATTTTAGTGAAAAACGGGCCTTTTGGCTGGACAGAAAAAGTGTATATTCTTCAAAAACGCACCGACTGGCTCTGTGAGCAATTAGCCGACTTGAAGATTGCGTACTACCGTCATCCACATTCCAATATTGTTACCATTAAAAGCAAATATGTTCATCCTGAAGTAGCCTTAAAGTTCGGCTTGGTTCCCGATGATCATCATGCACCTCATTGGTACAAAATTGTAATTATGGAGCATGTTATTATTGAAAAGCTTTTGCAGTTGCTGGGGGACATAAAAGCAAGCCAGGCTTCTCTGACAATAGGGAATAAGTTGTAAAATAAAAAAGGCGGCCAACGGCCGCCTTTTTTATTTAGCTCTTTGACATAAATTGTGGAAAATGGAACTTCAAAATGATAACCCTTTCAGCCACAAGGGCATTCAAGGCTTATCATCTTGAAGTTCCACACGATTTGTCAAAGAACGTTTTATTTTACAACTTATTTTTAATCACAACTACTTCTGCCACTTTATAGGCCAAAGCGTCATCGATTTCCAATTCTTTTTTAATAATATCAAGTATTTTTTGCTCTTCTACATCGGCTGTTCCATCGGCAAAAACAAGTTCACAAGCATAGGCAAACACTCCGGCGCTCATTTCCTTAGGAATATTTTGTACCGCCAGGTTGATAACTGCTTCCGGGCCTCCTTTCTTCAATAGTTTTGAAAGCTTTGTCATAATGTTGCGCCATTGATTTCCGGTAACAGAGGCCATAACTTTTGCCCGAGAGCACATAGTGATAAAATCCTGGCCTTCCTCCTGGGTAATTTGGCCGTCGGCAGCAATTACAGCATAAAGTACACCGACGAAAGATTCCTGAACATCAAGTGAAGTGATTTTATCGCCTTCACCGAAGAGTTTCCCAAAAAAGCTCATATTGAATTGGTTTTATTTAGAAAATGTGGTTTTAAACTTTTTATGTACATCCCCACTCTGGAAATCCGTTCCAAATAAAAAGGTAACGGAGATAGACTTGTCAATTCCTTTGAATAAACGCTGAAGGGTAGGGTTTTCTGGAAGTTTCTGGAAAAAATTTCCAAGCGCAGCAACTGCTGTCTTGGATTTTCTGGGCTGATCAACAGCCGATTGAAATTCTATGGTTCCGTTGAAATCCGGGGATCTTTTTTCCTTGAGAAGGATATTATGCAAATCTGCGAACATGCCGTTCATAAGTTCCTCAATGTTTCCGGCAGAAACCACCACTTTTATCATGTAGAGAGAACCAAAAAGCCCTATTTTAGAAATATTTTTTTCATAGCCATCCGGAAACGATTGAATGGCTTGAATCTTTACCTCCTTTTCAGACGCTGCTTCCTTTTTTATAATACCACCATCTTTGACATAAAAAATCCATTTGGCGATCTGTTTACGGGAAAAGTCGTTGAATAGGGTGATGATTTTTTCGTTCAAGATGTTTATGGCTGCTTCATCATCTGCTTTACAGCAAATAATAGTGTCCTGAACGGGGAGGCCTACTGCAATTTCTTCTGCTTTTAATAAATTGGCGGCTGTTTTCATGAATTCTTTATCCAGAATTTTCTCCGCAGCGAATCGTTGGTTATCTATTTCAAGTAAGGTTGCGCCATTTTGGGAGATTGTCTGCCAATTCAGGTCAACACTTTTCAGGTTTTTAAATGCCTCTTTAACCAGCTCAGAACCGGTAAGCCCCAATTCCTCAATATCTGAAACAGGCTCATCTATATCATTGACAAAGGTGATGATGGGTAGTTTTTCCTTATCCGTTTCATCATAGAACATGTTAATATGATAAAGTTCAGGAAGGGAATTATCCGGAAGAGAGAGAGAGGGGTATAAGCGCATATTCATGATGTCATTTGGATTACGTAATTATCTTAATGCAAGTTGCGAGTCATTAAAATGAGGCTAGTGCTTCAGGAACTGAATCGTCGGTAATTTGTTTTAGAACTTCGCCTATCGGCTTTGTTTTCACAAATCCCTCCTTATTTACCCTCATTTATTGCAACTTGGGTTATTTTAGAAGAAAACATGAGTCGTCCCGAATTTTCGGGATGACTCATGTTTTCTTCTAAAAGCAGGCTAAAGCTAGGGAATCTCTTTCTATTCAAGAAGAAATTGGAAAGAAGTTATTGAAGAATTTATTTTCGTTCTTTGACAAATTGTGTGGAACTTCAAAATGGTAAGCCTTGAATGCCCTTGTGGCTGAAAGGCTTATCATTTTGAAGTTCCACACAATTTATGTCAAAGAACTTTTATTTTTTGTAAACCTTTATAGCGCCACTTGCCGTATTGGTTCGCACTTCCAAAAGATAAACTCCTGAAGTTAATTCATCTAAAATTAGCTCTCTGCGTTGAACTCCTTGTTGAGAGGCCCATTTGTACCTCGCTAATGTTCGACCATAAAGATCTCTTACAATTACTGTAATGGGAGAAGGATTTTCCAAATCAAAAGAAATCAGTATTTTTTCATCAAAAGGATTGGGCATCACCTCCAAAGTCATGTCTCTACTTAAATTATAAACGGCGTCTACACTGTCTTCTGTAATAAAAATATTGACTGTAAGCAAGCTGTCACATCCGTCAAAGTTGACCAAAGTGAAATCAATCACTGTGTCTTGCTCATAAATAATACCTTCGTAAGCCCCGTCTACAGGTAAAATAGTGTCAATTTCTCCGAAGGTGACGGGTAATACCTCTATATGAGTGATGGAAATACTATCTATATTAACCAATTGATTGACTTCTAATAAAGTATCTGATTGGGTATAGATTTCACCATCCAATGTGTCGCCTTCACAAATAGTAGCATCAAAATGATGATAAAAAGCAGGGTTCACTAAGGTATTAAAGACTTCATTCGTAATCTGAGGAGTTTGATTATCGAAGTCAACAACTGCCTCATTCCGGATAACATCCCCTACGACGGCATCTTCCTGATGCTCTATGGTGAATTTTATAAACCCTTCTGAAAGCAGCTCATTATCTGCTTTGGGAGGTAGGTTAATATCATTAAATTCAAAATGCCAAACATTATTATCCAATAGCGTCCAGTTATATGGATGAGATGAAGCACCCGGGACGAAACTAAGCTGATTGAGAAGCGCAGGAATGGTATCACTAAGCACCATATTCCTAACGGTATCGGTACTGTTGTTTTGGAAGGAGATTTTGTATTCCAGGGCCAAGCCTAGCTGTGTGTTGTGATCATTCCCAACCCCTTCCGGGAAGGATTCTTTTTTTACAACTGTATTTTGTGTGGTGGTTTGTGAGCAGTCAATGGATCTGGAGTGTGCCTGATCATCTTCTGGAAAAGGAATTTTGTACCCAAGGGAGTTAACGGATCCACAAGCTTCTACACTAATTGCAGGATGGCTTTCCCAGGGAGCATTTGAAACTTGAACTGTTTGAAGCCTGTAAGTAGCCCCATCACTTGTTATATCCATTGTCATTGACTCTCCTGCACTCAATTGGTAAGTACCACTTGAAAAATACTCCCCTTCGTCTTTCAGGATAATGTAGGTAGCTGATTCAGCCATGCCTTCATCTCCTACATTCTCTAATGTAAACTCAATGTTACCATCTTCGCATTTACTGCTTAATTCAATGAAAGCGCCGGACCAATCCGGAGAAATGGAAAAACACGTAGTATCCGGATAAATATGGGCCTCTACGCAATGAGTCTGGCCTGTTTCGGCCAAACAGTCTTCATCCAGTATTGTGGAAACCACAAAGGTCCCCTGGGTGTAAGGAGCAATATCACCGGGTTCGAAGGTGTAGTTGTTATTACCATTGCTGCCAGACCAGGGCAGGGAACTACTTTGTACGGTTAAATAAGGATCGAATTCAATGTCTATATAGCTATTGCGAGCGGTATCTGTTCCCCGGTTGGCATAGTTCACGTAGTAAAGGGTTTCTTCACATTTTTTTAGATTGGGAGTCGAAACATCTACTGTTAAATAAGCGCAACTGGCTATGGCTTGAGCTGGAACCATGAAATGAAGAGTGTCAAAGGAAGCACTGTCAATTTTATAGGTATAGTCATCCTGGCAGGTAGTCCAATATGGGCTCGGGGGGAATAATTTTATATCATAAGTATAGGTATCCAGGGGAGTAAAGATCTCAGCTGCAGAACCCGTAGATAAGATCAGTTCCCTGCCTGGCCTTTCCACCGTAAGTCCCCAACCGGGAAGATATTGCTCATTGGCATCGAACAGGCAATTATTGTTTTGGTCGTCAAAAACTACCATTTGTACAGTCGCTCCATTCAGGTTAAAGCAAGATGGAGTAATCACATAATCAACCAGCATGGTATTGATATCAACAAACTCTATAGGGGCAGGCGTGCCGTCAATGACGAAGCAATGTGGTTTTGGAAGGCTTGTAGAATCCGTTTTAATAGTAAAATAAAGGGAGAAAACGGCGTTTCCATCAGGGATAGAATTCCCTTGTAAGAAAAAATCAAACCAGGAAACAATTACATCTCCTTTGAAGGCATTTACCGTACCGAAGCTAATGCCGTTAAATGCTTCATTGCCTATAGAGTCAAGGCTTAGAACGCTTGTGTCAAAATGCATAGAAAATTGAAAAGCGATCAGATTGTCAAAATTTTCAACAACGATATCAACCTTAGGCACGGGCTCTTCCTCTAAGGTTGGTGTGAGAATTATTTGAGCAATGGCTGATTGGTTTATAAATAAACCAAAGACAAAAAGTAGTAAAAAGTGTAATCGATAAGTGGGCGTTTTGAACTGCATAGTTTTGGGTTTGTGAATATTCTTTTATGCAAAGATGAGAAATTCCTTTGAATCAATCTGTAAGCCAGCCTAAAAATTGACGCTTAAACCGTTGCTTATCATATACATGTTCCGCGGAACGGTGTTGGGTGGCCGGGCATCATACACCATTTGAAAATAAGTTTTAAACTGTAAAACACTGGTTAACTGAAAGTTTAGGGTGGTTTCTGTGGTTATGCGAAAGTCCTTCAACATATCAGGCCGGGGTTGAAAATAGGTTACATGGTTAACCGTAAACTTTCCGGCTACATCCCAGCCAAAAGAAACATATGCACTTAAACGATGGTGGCGGTGGGTGGCATCTTTTTCAAACTCCATTTCCTGCAGGGTAAAGAACTCATCTGATTGTTCGTATTCGAACATATAAAGAGCACCCAAAAACAATCGGACAGAATCATTTTCAACAACTCTGAACCTTGGCCCTGTTCCTGCCAGGATACGCTGGTCTATTTCCTGGATTTCATCGTGCTGGGTCTGCGTGAACGCTTCCCATGTAATTAAATTGGAGATCTTCCTATTATAGCGAAGGTGCGCAAATCGGTTGTTTACAAAACTCTTTGGTACAGACTCCGGATCGTCAACATTAGTAAACTGTGTGATATTGTATCCTCCAAAAACGAGCCATCTGCTGCGGCTGTAAAGGTATTCTGCCCTTGCTCTGCCTCCAAACCGGAGCGTCTGCCCCGCTTTATTTCTTGTAATACCAAAATTTACATCTACTATTCCGCGCCACCCCTGATCGTCTGTACTCAAACGCATATTTTCGGTATTCACTACCTGTGCTATAGAAAAAGTAGAAATACAGACAAAGAAAGTTAGAAATAATAAGGTTCTCATGAGTAATATCTCTTCTTATTTAGTACTTGGAATTGACCGCAAAATAAAGCTTAAAAGTATAGATAGTTGAATTTTTATGGGATATTAACAGCCTGATTGTAAAATGAACGCGCCTACGGCGCGGAGATTCTTTCTTGAGGCAGTCCGAAAAGGTATTTTGGCTTTGCCAAAATACCTTTTCGGACTGCCTCAAGAAAATACCGCCGTGTAGCGGCATGAACTCCATGCTCGGTTTTCAAACCGAGCATTGCTCACTTTGTCTAACTCATACCAATACATCACTGCCACAAGCGTTCCGCTTCCTTAATAGTGCATACTTTATAAATAAAATGCATGTATGTTTGCAACGTGATATTAAAATAATGCACTCTTAATACTTAAGTTCCAGAGTACTTAATCTATTCCCACATAATAAACGACTTTCTTGGAATAGACTGAAAAGATCAGGTTATCGATCGATCATTTTTCTTAATAAAGTGTTAATGAAAGGCGTTACCTGGCAGGAAAAAATCGTCATATTGTTAAAAATACAATGCAAAAGAGGTTTTATTTGTGTAAAATAAAAATTAATAGATAAAATATCTTTACATTTGTATGTGGATTCGGTTTTAAGACTAAATGTCAAAAGCAGGTTCTAAAAACCGGGAATTGCCATTGCCACCTAATTAGCAAAAAAACAAGATTAACTTAAGTTACGTACTTGAAGTCTGTTGACTTAGGCAGGAAGTTTTTTGTTTGAAACCAGCCATTGAGAAAATCACTACGTATAAACCATTAAGATGGCTTCCTCCAGATAAAAGCTCTTGCTCAAGTCAATAAACTACTCTTTCGGAGCAAAACTAATAAATCAGTCTATTGAGAAATTTTTAAATTTACCCGATCATGAATTTAAATGCAGGTAAGTTGATCACAATGCTATGTCTGTTAATTGGATCAACTGTAGTTTTTGAGATTGTCGCTCAAACCCAAATGAAGTTTCCCGTCGATGATTTTATGGGAATAAACTTAAAAAGAGAAGACCCCCCGGCGCGCTTAGGCTGTGTGGGCTTCGTAAGGGAGTACCACGAATGGGTACTGGATGAGGGAATTTCTCATCTGGGATGCAATTCGATTTATCCTAACAATAAGTACAAGTGGAACCCCAGTCACCACGGTCAGGTGGCTCTGCCGTTTGATGATTTTTACCAGCAAATGGTTGATGAAGGAGTGACCCTGTGTGCTGATTTGATGATGAGTGCCCCGTATGTGATCGACCCCTATCACAAGTATAGTGTAGGGCAAATTTTTTCACAAGCGCATAAACTACTCGACCAAAAACCTATTCCCCAAGATTGGTCAGGCAGGTTGCTTCGCAACTCCTTTAGTCCATTTTCTTATCGCGAACATGCTTTATGGCTTTATCATTTTTCAGCCAGATATGGAAGCCGGGACTTTGGCAGTACCCTTGACTCCAAGATTATTTACCCCCGACTTCATGAAGACGATCATGCCTTTGGAAAACCTTCTGGCAAAGGACTGATTAAGTACGTGGAAAGCTGGAACGAGCAGGATAAAAACTGGTACATGTCCGAATATCCCCATACTTATTTTCGCCCTTTTGAGTATGCAGCTATGCTAAGTGCTGATTATGACGGGCATATGGATGCAATTACGGAACCTGTGCCAGGGTCAGGTTATAATCATATTTCCGGTGTGAAGAATGCAGATCCAGACATGAAATTGGTCATGGGAGGGCTTGCGGGCTTAAAACTTTGTTACGTCGATTCCATGCTTACCTGGTTCGAAGAGAATCGTAAAAAAGCTGGTTTCCCTACTTATCCACTCGATGTCATCAACTTCCACCATTACAGTAACGATTATAACAATTCCTTGAATTGTAAGCTTAATCAATTAGCTGTTTCAAACGTCGGCTGGAGCCCGGAAAGAGATTCCTTAAGAATCCAGTTAACAAATCTAAAAAATAATATTTTCACTCTTCATCCTGCGCTGCCGACCTCAACGGAGTTCTGGTTATCTGAGTTTGGATATGATACGAATCCTTATTCTCCACAAAGAGTTCCGGTGATTACAGGCAATGGTAGTACTTCTGATCGCCAGGAGGTCCAGGGGCAATGGTTGGTTCGTTCTTTCCTTGAAACGGCAGCTGCCGGATGGGACCGTGCTATGATTTACGGTTATGCCGATGTTACTTCTGATAATATCTATGTGGATTTCACTCCTAACGATGGTATTTATAACCCTACTTTGAGTGAAATTCCCTGGCACTATCTATACAAATCTTGTGGGCTCTTAATGGATAAACACCATAATTTTCAGCCAAAGAAATCGTGGTATTATGTGTACACAATGAAGAATGTGCTGACGAACATGAAATTCGTCGAAGATCGCACAGTAAGCTTACCCAACGACCCTTATGATCCGTTCGACGGAGCTCAATCGAATTATGATAACATCCGAATTTATCGCTTTGTAGATACTGACGATAATAATCACCAGGTACTTGCTGTTTGGTGCCCTTCTGAAGGGAACAGGTCTGTTAACAACTATCCCGTTAGTTTAAATAATCTTACAACAGGTTCTAATCCGGTATACATCAAGATGCAGATTCCGGATACGGATGGAAAAGTCGAGCCACTGAATATCAATAATGGCTATGCCTGGGTTCCTGTTTCTGAACGTCCTATCTTCATAGAACTTGGCGGAAATAGAGTCGTAAAATCTCAGGAAAAACCGCTTAGCCTAAAGTTTGAGGAAGCCACCTGCAGTAGTGTAGCACTAAGTTGGACTGAAATGCCCGGAACGGATCACTATGTTGTTTATTATGCCGACCCTATCAATGGCGATTTAACATTGGATAAGCTTGGGAATCTTTCCAATCTCACCCTGGTAAACGATGCTCACCCTAGCAATGGCATCGGGCAGAAGCAAGAATGTACCGTTTCTAATCTGGCACCATCTACTCATTATGGCTTTGTAGTTATCGCAGTTGATGATGAAAATAACTATTCAGAGCCCGTATATTTAAATGCAAGTACCAACCAATCTACTTGTCAGATTCCAACTTCGGCCTTTAATGTGATCGATGATTTTCCTCAGTACAACTTCCTTGCTCCAAATAAATTATTTGATGAGCAAGATAAAGCACCGATATGTACTAATGGCAGCACACCAAGCTCAGAATGGGGGCAGTACTGGGCAAATGGAACGGGTGCCAATGAAATTAGCTGCAAAATTGAATTCAATAAACCACACAACATCGATGGCGTGATCCTTCACGACGGAGCAGGGCAACCCTATAACTATTTCTTCAAAATCCAGTACGAAGACCTTAATCAACCTGGTAACTGGATTACAGCACTTGAGTATGAACCTATCGAATACAATAAGTGGGTTTCTTTCTTCGGTTTAGATATTCCGCAAGGTGTGAAAAGGCTTCGTATTGTTAAGCCACATGCTCAGGCGGCTATCAATGAGGTCGTACTTTGTGGTGAGGAAACCTTTGGAGCGGTTAATACTTGTCCTTTGGAAACAACTGTGGTAAGTACCACCTGTAATTCTGCCCGTTTGGCTTTTCAGGTAGAAGGTGGATGTACGGTGAATAATTACCGCATCAACATTAATAGCGGTAATAGCAATAATACGCTGTGGACATCCAATGATCAATTTACCATTTCAAACCTTGATTTTAACAGGGTTTATAATTTTACAGTGCAATATCAGGATGAAACAGGTAGCTTCTATCCTGAAAATCCTGTTATTCAAACATTTACTACCAAGCCTGAAAATGATCCGAGTTGTTCCGATTGTGGCTGCGAAGTACTTCAGTTAACTCCCGAAATGGTTCATTACGAAAACAGCCCACAGATTTTTAACAATGGGCCGCTTAGATTGATTGATGAACAATCGGCTTCAGGTGATCCATTCTGCGGGGTTCCGGGCACCCCCGTCAGTCAATGGCTCGAGCCTTGGAGTTTTACACAGGCTTACATCGATTTGGGAGAAAACTATATCATTGACGGGATTGCCCTTTTCGATGGTGCCGGTATAGGTCACTTTGGTATTACAGCCGGTGAGCCAGGTGCATGGGCGAACGAAATTGTTAATTACCAAACGAATTTATACAATAAATGGGTTGTTTTAGATGATCTTGACAACCTTAACACGCGTTATTTATTATTGTCAAAGAAAAACGCCGGAGCAAAGATCAATGAGATCAAAGTATGTGTTCGGACGCCTGGGGGCGGAGATCGTGGAAAAATAGTTCCGCCGGTTGAAGAACAATCCTTACTCATTTACCCTAATCCAACCACTGATAGGGTTAAGTTGTTTGCACCAAAATCTGGATACAGCAAGCTTGAAATATATGATGTCAATGCTCGTTTAAGATTTCAAACTGAAGTTTCTGAATTCCAGCAATACTTCGAAGTTGATATGAGTGATTTTGAACAGGGCACTTTCTTCATCAGGCTAAAGAGCGACGATCGGGTTATTAGCGGCAAGGTGGTTAAGGTAGAACGATAGCATTTCTTTACTGAAAAATAAGAAAGGAAATATGAGTCATCCCGAATTTTAAGGGACTTCATGTTGTCACAACAATTAATAATAAGGGCTGTAAATCAACATTTTAGGACCGGCCTTACTCAATTTAGCTTTTTGAAAGGCTGGCAGCCGTTAAAAAATGAATACTGTTTGAGC
>CAZHZT010000080.1:0-26256 GCA_964537285.1 uncultured Saprospiraceae bacterium
CGTTAAAAATTGAATACAGCCTTGATTTTTTGCTACTTTTTTATCAAGAAAAAAATAGGTAAAGACTTGATTAACAGAATTATGTAAATATTTTTTTTGCAAACATGAGTCATCCCGAATTTTTGGGATGACTCATGTTTGCATTCATTCCCTCTTAACCTTTAACCCAAATAAATGATTAAGCTAATTGAGTGTCCAAGAGATGCTATGCAGGGAATACACGAATTCATTCCCACGGAAGATAAAATACGTTACATTAATAAACTCCTGGAAGTGGGGTTTGACACCATAGACTTCGGTAGCTTCGTTTCGCCCAAGGCCATCCCGCAAATGAAAGATACAGCCCAGGTATTGGCTGGTTTGAAGAATATCAATAACCCGAGTAAGTTGCTGGCGATCGTTGCGAATGAGCGTGGAGCAAGGGATGCCGCTTCTCATCCGGAAATTACCTATCTGGGATATCCTTTCTCCGTTTCGGAGACCTTTCAGCTGCGCAATACCAATGCCACTATAGAAGAATCGCTGGAACGGGTGAAGGTGATCTGTGAAATTTGTGCCAAAGCCAATAAAGAAATGGTTGTTTACATTTCTATGGGCTTCGGAAATCCTTATGGCGATGATTGGAATGTGGATATTGTAGAGGCGTGGGTGAATAAACTAATTGCCTTGGGCATCCGCATTATTTCCCTGTCCGACACGATTGGGGTCGCTAAGCCTGAAAGCATAAGCTATTTATTTTCTAACCTAATCCCTAGATTGCCGGATATTGAGTTTGGAGCCCACCTGCATACAGAGCCGCGCTCGTGGGAGGAAAAAGTGCGTGCGGCACATGAAAATGGTTGCTCGCGTTTTGATGCGGCCATGAAAGGCTATGGGGGTTGCCCCATGGCAACGGATGATCTGACGGGTAATATGGCTACCGAGAACGTGGTTTATTATTTTAAGAAAAATGAAATTCCTTTAAATTTAAATAAAGGTGCTTTGCTGGAATCTATGCAACTGGCTACCGAAATTTTTCCATAAACGGCTATTCAAAATGTACATACTACCCATTCAATTTGCTACGCCCTACTTTGATGAAGCATTTGCTATTCGCCGGGAATCCTTGCTCGAGCCGCTGGGTTTAATTGCTGAACCGGAAGAAATGGAAGAAGAAGCTGACGCAATCCACATCGCTTGCTTTACCAACAACAGTGAATTAATAGCTGCCTTAAGCATTACTGATGTGGAGGAGCAATTTGCTGAATTCCGGCATGTGACAGTAAAAAATGCTTTCCAATCACAACATATTGGGGAATTTCTCATTACTCAATGTGAATCTTTTGTGAAAAACTTGGGTTATAACAAAGTCATGGTAAATGCCCATGAAAAAGTGGTGGATTTCTACGAGAAAATGGGCTTCCGCAAAGTTGGTGATGCCTTCACGGCTAGCAACATTCTGCATTTCAGAATGGAAAAGAACCTCTAAAAAGAATTATTTTTTTACATGCAACGCTATCCAAACGATCTATACGAAAAGCTTGAGTTCGACAAAGTTATTGAACTGCTAAAAAATGAGTGCTACGGAGAACTGGCGAAAGTCTATTTCGATAACCTCGAATTGGAAACCGAACGCTTATTGATCGAAAAGCGCCTCTCCGAGGTGGATGAGTACAAACTTTCTATTGATGAACGGGATACGTTCCCGCTCCGCGAATATGAAGATCTGCACCAGGACCTGAAAATGTTGAGTATCCCGGGCTCTGTGATGACTATGGAGGGGTTGCTTAGGCTGTACAATACCCTTCAAATCAATAAGAATATTTATGCTTTCTTCACGGAAACCCGCCAGGAAGTATACCACAGTTTATATGCCATCATCAAAAATATTTCCTTTAATGATGATTGTGTAAAAGCTATCGACCGCGTTATTGATGAGGAGGGAAATGTGCGTCCGGATGCTTCTCCCGAACTTCAGCGGATACGCAGGAGCATGTCTTCCAAATACCGGGAACTAGATAGGGCTTTCCGCTCAGTCATTGGAGATTTCAAGCAAAAAGGTTACTTAACAGATAATATTGAGAGCTTTCGGAATGGCCGCCGGGTACTCAGTGTTCCAGCTGAATACAAAAGGCAGGTGCGGGGGATCATACACGATCAATCTGCTACCGGGAAAACGGCATTCATTGAGCCAGAGGCGGTTATCGATATCAATAATGATATTTTTGATCTGCATCAGGCTGAAAAAAGAGAGATCTATAAGATCCTGAAAGACCTGAGTGAACAATTGAGGTTGTACGTGCCTTTGTTCCGCTCTTATCAGGGTATTCTGCTTCGGTTTGATGCCGTGCAGGCTAAAGCACAACTGGCCGTTAAAATGGATGCCAACAAGCCTAAATTACTCGAAGAGCCTTGCATCGGTGTCCTTAAGGGCTTTCATCCCTTGCTTTATTTGAAAAATAGCCAGCTGGGTAAAGATACCGTTCCTTTCGACCTGAATCTATTATTCAGTAATCGCTTGCTGGTATTGAGCGGCCCGAATGCCGGGGGGAAATCAATTGCCATGAAAGCGGTAGGCTTGATGCAAATGATGGTGCAGGCGGGGATGCTTGTCCCCGTGGATCCGCTTTCAGAAATGGGTATCTTCAAAAAGATGTTCGTCGATATTGGAGATCAGCAAAGTCTGGAGGATGAGTTGAGTACCTATAGCTCACGCCTCAAAAATATGCGTTTTTTCCTTGAAAATGCAGATCAGAACACCCTGATCCTGATCGACGAATTTGGAAGCGGTACCGATCCAAAAATTGGGGGAGCCATTGCAGAAGCCATACTGCATGAGTTCTACGAAAAGAAAGTTTTTGGAGTGATTACTACGCACTATTCCAACCTTAAAGTATATGCCTTCAAAACGAAAGGTATTGTAAATGGGGCGATGGAATTTGATAAAGATACGCTTTCTCCTACGTATCGACTGAATATTGGTCGGCCGGGGAGTTCATATGCTTTTGAAATTGCAGAGAAATCGGGTTTGAGTAAAAAAATCCTTAAATATGCCCGTAATCACGGGGGGGGAGGTAAAAGTACTAAAGCTGTTGATGAATTATTAGTAGACCTCCAACGTGAAAAGCAAGAAGTAGGGGAACGCTTGAAAAGGCTTACCGATAGAGAAAAGCATTTGGAGCGCCTGATCAAAAATTACGACACGCTCCATAAAGACTTGGAGTTCAAACGTAAAAAACAAAAACTGGAAGCCAAAGAACAGGCACTTCAAAATCTTGCTCACAATAACCGCGATCTGGAAAATCTGATCCGGGAGTTGCGTGAGTCAAAAAAATTGGAAGATGCCAAAAAACTGGCTGCCCGCATTAAATCTGAACGCCAGGAATTGGCCAGCTCCGTATCTAATCTTAACGATGAGGTGTACGAAAAGATGGAACCGGCTAAAGCGGATGGCCCGATTAAAGAAGGCGATCATGTGAAAATGCGGAATGGCAATACCACCGGTCAGGTGGAAGTGGTTCAAAAAAACAAAGCAATCGTCGTGTTTGGCAGCATGAAAATGACGGTAAAACTTAAAGATCTGCAAAAAATCAGAGAGCCTCTGGATGTTAAGCGTTCTCGTATCAATTTACCGGATAACGGAAATCAAGAGTTCGACTCCAAAATTGATATCCGCGGCATGCGCGTAGAAGATGCTATGAAGACTGTAGAGACTTTCGTTGATCAGGCTCTTCTGTCAAATGCGAGCTTTCTGCGCATCGTCCACGGAAAAGGCAGCGGAGTCCTCCGGAAAATTGTACGCAAAAAGTTGAAAGAATATGATTCTGTAAGCAGCATCGTGCATCCTGAAGAAAATCAGGGAGGGGAGGGCGTCACCATTGCGTATTTAGAATAGAGTTGTTCTGCATTTGCAGAACAACTCTATTCTAAATACGCAATGGTGACGCGGGGAACGGTTAACGGTTAACGGGGAACGGTCAAAGAATGGTTAACGGAAATGGCCATTCGTTAACCGTTTACCGTTCCCCGTTCACCGTTGAACGTTGACCGTTCACCGAATTTAGAACATTTCCACTTCTGCGAAGTGGAAACGGCTTTCGATTGCTGCGGTTTCATCTGCATCTGAACCGTGCACGGCATTTTCTCCGATGCTGGTGGCATATAAAGCACGGATAGTACCCGGAGCAGCTTCAGCCGGATTTGTAGATCCGATCAATTCGCGGAAATCTGCTACCGCATTATCTTTTTCCAAAATTGCAGCAACGATAGGGCCGGAACTCATAAAGTCCACTAACTCACCGTAGAAAGGACGCTCTTTGTGTACAGCATAGAAAGCGCCTGCTGCATCTTTTGTCAGTTGAGTCATTTTCATTGCCACGATACGGAAACCTGCTTCATTGATTTTTGCAAGGATCGCACCGATATGGCCGTTTTTAACAGCATCAGGCTTGATCATTGTGAATGTTCTATTACCTGCCATGATAATTCATTTTTTTTGGTAAATGATGAGAATTAAAAAAACGCTGCAAATGTAGTCATTCTACTTTAAATAGAAGACAGGTTCAAAGAAGTCTATTTAAAAATAATATCGGCATAGTTTTTCAATATGAACGATTTTGTCCATCTTGCAAATCTGTTTTTAATAGTCGGAATAATGGAGAATTTAGATCAATTAAAGTCAATCCTTGATACACCTAAGAAAATTTTTATCACCTCACATCGCAATCCGGATGGAGACGCTATTGGTTCATCCTTGGGTTTGTACCATTTTTTAGTCAAAAAAGGGCATTCTGTAGAAATTGCTTTTCCTTCCGAATACCCTCAGTCTTTTTGCTGGATGCCTCATGTCGATCAGATCTACATTTATGATCTTAAGCCTGAGCCAACGCTTAAGGCATTGGAAGAAGCAGACGTGGTTTTTTGCCTGGATTTTAATGCGTTGGGCAGAATTGATAAAATGGGTGCTAAGCTCAGAGAAATGGATGAGGTGACAACGGTAATGATTGACCATCATATCGATCCGGAGCCTTTCCCCGATTTTATGCTGTCGGAAGTGAGTGCCAGCTCAACGAGTGAGTTGGTTTACGACTTTATCCTAGCCCTCGGAGAAGATGAACTGCTTGATGTGCAGATTTGCAATTGTCTGTACACCGGAATTGTTACCGATACCGGCTCCTTCAAGTATGGCACAAGCCCTAAGCTGTTCCGCACAATGGCTAAAATCTTGGAAAAAGGTGTGGATGACAGAATGCTCCAGGACTTAATTTTCAATTCCTTACCGGAAAAACAACTTCGGCTCCTCGGCCACTGCCTGATTAACCGGATGCATATTTTTGAGGAATATTCCACCGGATTGATTACGCTTTCCAGAAGAGATTACGAACGATTTAATATCCAAAGGGGAGATACTGAGGGAATTGTAAATTATATCTTGAGAATTGGCCATATGAAAATGGCTGCTTTTATTACAGAACAACCGAACATTGTAAAGGTCTCTCTTCGATCCAAAGGTTCATTCTCTGTGCAACGCATTGCCACCGAACATTTTAACGGGGGCGGGCATCGAAATGCGGCCGGCGGGTATTCTCATGTCGGCCTTAGAAAGACTGTGGAGCGTTTTAAAGAAATTCTTCCTGATTACGCTGAAGAGCTGAATGCTCCGACAAACTCTGTAAACAATTAATTTACCTATACATGAAAAATTTTTCTTTTTTAATCGCATTGAGCTGGGTGATCATCCTGGGCTTCTCTCAATGCACTCCTGGTGAAGGCGGAAGTAACAATTCAGATAAGTATAAAGGCTTGAAAAGAACAAATTCGGGCTATCCTTACGTGATGAAAGTATCAAATGGTGGCGAAAAGCCAGCGGTAGGCTCGCAAGTTCAGTATCACGAATCAGCTTTAAAAAATGATTCTTTATTGTATTCTACACGATCACTGAATAGCCCCAGAAAGATTATTATGCCACCGGTAGATAAAGTAGGCCGGCCAATACCGCCTTCTTACGAAGCTTTGTTTTTAATGAGTAAAGGAGACAGCCTGGTCGTTTATCAGGATTTAGATACGGTATCTAATCTTCCTCCTTCTCTAACTAATGAAGATGAATTAACCTATGTATTGGAAGTATTGGATGTAAAATCTCCTGAAACGATACAAAAGGAAAAAGAGGAGCTTTCAACCAAAGGAAAGGAAGTTGAATCGGTGGTTACTCAGTTTATTGACGATTACAAAGCGGGTAAACTGGATGGCAAATTAACGGAAACTGAATCTGGTCTAAAATATCAGATCCTTAAAGAGGGTAGTGGTGCTACACCGGAAAAAGGACAAACTGTTCGCACGCATTATTCTGGTTTCCTTGAAGATGGTACTAATTTCGATAATTCCTACAGCAAAGGCTCTACTTTTGATTTTCCAATCGGCCAGGGAAGGGTTATTCCTGCCTGGGATGAAGGAATTGGTATGCTCAAGCCTGGTGCGGAAGCTATCCTGTTCGCTCCTGGCAACCTGGGGTATGGTGAAAGAGGTTACCCTCCGACAATCCCACCAAATGCTAATTTGATTTTTTATGTTGAACTTAAAGGAATAGGCGAATAAAAAGAACTTTTTTCTTGGATGACGTTTCATACTACTGACTTTTCGAAAAAAACCAGGAGTATGAAACGCCGTCCAGCCATATTTTTATATGACTCATTCAGGCCAAAAGTTATTAGAAGTAAAAGATCTGCAAATCTCTTTTCCATCTTCTGATGAATCCATTGATAACCAAGCGCTTAAAGGGATTGGTTTTTCTCTAAACCGAGGAGAAACACTAGGGATTGTAGGAGAGTCCGGTTCTGGGAAATCCATTACTGCGCTCACGATCATGCGTTTGCTGGAAAGTCCGCCTGCTCAAATCGATACCGGAGAGATATGGTACTATCCTAAGGAGGGTGAAAAAAGAAATTTACTGGAGTGCTCCGAAAAAGAAATGCAAAGGCTTCGGGGGAATCACCTGGGAATGATCTTCCAGGAACCTATGACGGCTCTTAACCCCATTTTTCGATGCGGTCATCAAGTGGATGAAGCCCTGATGCTGCATCAGAAACTTTCCAGAAAAGCAGCTAAGGCAAAAACGCTGGATTGGTTTGAAAAAGTGCAATTGCCAGACCCGGAACGAATTTATAAGTCTTATCCACATCAACTTTCGGGAGGGCAAAAACAGCGCGTCCTTATAGCCATCGCTCTTTGTTGTCATCCTGACCTGTTGATTGCCGATGAACCTACTACTGCCCTGGATGTAACGGTGCAAAAGGAGATCCTGCAATTGATAAATGATCTAAAAGCTCAATTCAATATATCGATTATTTTTATTTCTCATGACCTTGGAGTTATTGCAGAAATTGCTGATCGGGTAGTTGTAATGCAAAAGGGAGAAATTGTAGAAAATGGCGAGGTAAAGGAGCTATTTCTCCACCCCAAACATCCTTATACCAAAGGCTTGCTGGCTTGTCGCCCACCTGTTGATTACAAGCTCAGAAGGTTGCCCATGGTGAGTGATTTTATTAAGCCGGATGATCAAAAAACAAACTATAAAGAAATAAAATTGACTTTAGAAGAGGTCAAAACGGAAAGAGCGGAACACTATAAAAAAGCCCCGATCATTGAAGTAAATGAATTGCATACCTGGTTTAGCAGGAAAAACTGGCTGGGCACAGAAACTTCCATTGTAAAAGCAGTGAATGATGTGAGTTTTCAAGTGTATCCCGGGGAAATTGTAGGCCTTGTAGGCGAGAGTGGATGTGGTAAAACGACCCTGGGAAGGTCAGTAATCAGGCTTCAAAAAGTGGATTCCGGAAACATAAAGTTCAAGGGTACTGATCTCATCACTCTATCGCCCCAAGCATTAAAGAAGCTCCGTCCGCAAATGCAAATTGTTTTTCAGGATCCATACTCCTCCCTTAATCCACGTATGACTGTCGGGGAGGCGATCAAAGAGCCATTGGTAGTACATCAAAGACTATCAACCGATCAGGAACGCCGGGATTTGGTTATTGATCTACTAGAACGTGTCGGACTGGAAGCGGAGCATTATTACCGCTATCCGCATGAATTTTCGGGAGGGCAACGCCAGCGTATATGTATAGCCAGAGCGCTGGTATTGCAACCGGAATTCATTGTTTTCGACGAATCCGTTTCTGCTTTGGACGTGTCGGTTCAGGCGCAGATCCTTAATCTTATCCTTGATCTGAAGGAGTCTTTAGGTTTTTCCTGTATTTTCATTTCACACGATCTTTCCGTAGTGAAGTTCATCAGTGACCGGATGATGGTCATGAAAGATGGAAAAATTGTGGAAGAAGGTTGGCCTGAAGATATTTATTCCCGTCCTAAGTCGGCTTACACCCGGAAATTGATAGAAGCGATACCTAAGGGGATTTAAATAATTCATTTTTTATGGGATAGACGCGCACTTTCAGGTTTTTCAAAGAAAAACCTGAAAGTGCGCGTCTATCCCATAAAAAATGAATTGTACGTTAGATAATTTGTTTTGTCATTGTGCTTTGCTAATTTGGCGACAGAATAAAGATGTATTATTCTTTGAGATAGATAAATTTTAGTATTTTAGTTAAAGTGTTTAGAATAATTTTTTATTAATAATTTAATAATCATAAAACTTAATTCGTTTATGAGAAATTTTACTCTCTTATTTTCAACTCTTTTTTGTCTTTTTACCCTAGCTGCATTTGGCCAATCCAGCATTAAAAAGTCTGCTGCATTGAATCAAAGCGCTATTATGGACAAAACGGCTTACGATGGTACCGAATATTTACCATTCGTGGAAAATCCACACCCGGTAAGCGTTTATCGTTCTGCTGAAGAACTGGTTGTAGGAAAAACATTTTATGATCTTCAATCCAATGGTACTAATCAAAGACGTATCGTTCGCAATGGTGATGAACTTTCGATTACCTGGACAACGAGCGAGGAGTCTTCTCATGCTAATCGTGGTACTGGTTACAACCATTTTGACGGAACGGACTGGTTATTCTCCGGTTCTTCTATTAGCCCGACAGAAAGGTTGGAAGAAACTGTTCGTACAGGTTGGCCTTCTATAACTGTGAACAGCAATGGTGATGAATTAATCGTTTGTCATGGTTCTCCGGCTCCTTTTGTTTTCCATAATTTACAGAAAAATAGTGGTGCGACTGACTGGACGGAGAGCGATGTAGCATCTATGTCAGCTGGAGGTTTGTTATGGCCTCGTTCTGCTCAAGGCTCTGGCTCAACTGTACATGCCATCGCTATTACTACGCCAGTTGCAAATGGTGGAGTGCTTTCTAATGGCGTGGATGGTCAAATTCTTTATTTTAGAACTCAGGATAATGGTTCCAATTGGGATAAAATTGATGTTGTGCTTCCGGGCTTGGATAGCACTAGGTATTTAAGCAATGATGCAGACTCCTATGCCATTGATGCAAGAGGAGATGTAGTTGCCATCGCTATATTCGGTGGCTTTAATGATGTAGTGGTTTACAAATCTACAGATGCCGGTGAAACATGGACTGAGCACATTGTCAATGATTTTCCTTTAGATTTGTACGTAGCTGACCAAGGCTATACAACTGATGATATACCAGATGATCCAAATGCTCCGGACTCCTTAGCAATCTTTTCTTCTGATGGTTCTGGTGCTGTATTGATCGATAATGATGACGAAGTGCACGTCGTTTTTGGTAATATGTACTTAGCTGATACAGATACCACAGATGCCCTTACTCAGTTCTTCCCTGCGACATCGGGCATTTCTTACTGGAATGAATCTCACGGCGAGGATTCTGTCCGAACGATTGTCGATTTTTTCGATGCTAATGGAAATGATACCATCGATATCGAAACAACCGATAACATCGCTACTTATTTCCAATCATTAACTACTTTCCCGTCTCTTGGTATCGATGATGATGGAAATATCTATATGTCTTATTCAGGCGTAATGGAAGAGTTCTTCAACACCGAAGATGAACAGCACTATCGCCACGCATTTATTGCAGCTTCAGAGGATGGGGGCACAAGCTGGAATGAGCCTGTACACTTAGGTACTAGTGAATTCTTCCCTGATCTACCTGAATTTATGGAAATGGTGTTCACGACTATTGCTCGCGATGTTGATGAGAATATTCATCTTATAATGCAGCGTGACTTCCGTCCGGGGCTTTCTGTTCGCGGAGATACTGATCCAACGGAATTGAATGATATTGTTTATTTGGAAGTGCCTGCAAATATTGCTTTAGTAAGTAGTGTGGAAGAAGTGCCTAATGAATTTAGAGAAAGCTTCTCCATTATGCCTAACCCTAGCAGAGGTTATGTAACAGTGGATCTTACGAAAGCGACTAATGTAAACTTGATCGTGTCTGATATGCTTGGCCGTCAAGTGAAAAGTTTCGAAAATGCCAATGGTTTCTTCACTATTGATCTTACCGATCTGGAAGATGGTGTCTATTTCGTTTCTGGTCGTTTTGGAAAAGAAATGATTACAAAAAAAGTAGTACTTGCTAGATAAGAATAAGTGTTAAAAATGAGTCATCCCGAATTTTCGGGATGACTCATTTTTTTTATTTTACCACTTATTCCTATCTAGGGATTTAAATAAAAAAAGTTCAGCTCATCTAAGCTATTAATCTTGCCAATAAAGTTTATTTCAATGGATTGATTGGGCTCTAAGTCAAAATAATTAATGGAAAAATGTTGTACCCCGGGTGCCTCAATAAATAAGTTTTTCACAAATGTATCGCTGTTGATCTCCAATGTCTTCTTTTCCTTATCTAAGTTGCATTTAATCCTTGGCTTTTCAAGCTCCAGCTCCTTTGGAGAGCTTAAGCATTTTACACCTTGATTTAGAACCGAATCCTTAGAAATAAACCGGTATTTCAAATAAACTTTCGAGAGCTCTCGGTTATTCAAAAGATAGCTTAAAGGAACAGAAGCCAGTTCAATCTTTTCCTGTGGGGCTAGTTTTGCAGCAAAAGCTGCTTGCTTTTCGACGCTTCCTCTGAAAGATTTAACCTCGATCTCAAGTTTTCCTTCCAATGCCTCGGGATAATCAGAAACCAACCAAAACGTAAACTGATCTTCATTGAGAAGGGGAACTACAAGGAGATCGTTGTACAATTCTTTTAATTGATAATGGGCAGCCTTCCACTTGCCATAATAATCAATAGTAGACCATGAAATGGCTGGCCAGGTATCATTCAATTGCCAATACAAACTGCCCATACAGTGGCCTTTGTTTAATCGATGCGCCACTACCGCTTTTCTTAAACCAATAGCCTGACAGAGTTGGCTTTTGTAGATTAAGTCATCAAAATCAGAAACCTCTTTGAAATACTGATTTACAAATTCTACAATCTTTCCATTGCCGATGTAGCTCTTTTGACGAGCACTGATAACAGGCGATTCCAAAGCATAGTCCTTTCCGGAAGCAAATGCCTTTACAGTACCAGGTTCAGGAAAAGAAGGAAAACCATATTCACTCATAAATCGGCCAACGTATTTTTCGTACCCATCAAAATCATCAGGGCCATGCCAGACGCCCCAGTAGTGCATGTCGCCCCTGTAAAAGTTATCCATCTTTCCCCAGTTACTAATGGGAGTTGTCGATAAATAAGGCCGGTCAGGGTCTTCTTCTTCCAACACCGTAGGAATGAGATAGTGGAAAATGGTTTTGTAAGCATTCCACATCTTTAAAGAATCGTCTTTACTCAAGTTTAATGCGTCTTGCCAGCCCCAATTGAACCAGGCTACTTCTACTTCATTGTTTCCAAACCAGGCAATAATGGACGGATGTTCTCTTAGACGTCGGATGTTATCTTTGAGTTCTTGTTCTACGTTTCTTAGGAAATCCCGGTCGCCGGGATACATTCCGCCTGAGAACATGAAGTCCTGCCATACCAATATCCCCAGGGAGTCGCATAAGTCGTAAAAATAATCGGATTCGTAAATACCTCCGCCCCAGACTCGAATCGTGTTCATATTGGCCGCGCAAACATCATTGAGCAATTTATTATAATCATCTTTGCTAATTCTGGGGAGCAATGGGTCTTGAGGAATATAGCCAGCACCTTTCAGGAATAAGGCTTGTCCATTAATCTCAAAATAAAAACTTTCCCCCTCTTTTTTTTCAGACGCCCCGGAGGCGGTAAGAATTGAAGATTGATCCTTCTCCCGGATCAGTTTTACCTCTCTAAGGCCTATTTTCTTTGTGATTTGGCTAACAACCTCATCTTTTCTTAATATTTCCACGGAATATTTATATAAATGAGGATCGCCTAGTTGTCGTGGCTGCCAAAGAATTGGGTTCTTAATTTTGAAAGAAAGCTCAAATATATTCGCTGCTGAGCTAAGATCTTGCCTGGCAACGATTTCATTTTTTTGAATATCCCGAATCCGAAGGCTTAATTTATCTTTCTTATCTTTTGATTGCCAATTAATGATTGCTTTTATCGTTGCTTCATTTTCTTCCAGGTCCTCTTGGTGAAGCTGGACGTTTTCCAGCTTTGCGTATTTCCATGCATGGAGTTCAAGGGGGTGCCAAATGCCACAAGTGACTAAGCGAGGACCCCAATCCCAGCCGAACTGAAAAGGGGCTTTTCTGCTGTATACACTTACTTTGGGATCCCCGGCATCGTTACCGGCAGTGCGATGATAGGGGAGCCCTTGTACGCGCCCACGATGAACATCGGTCGGGGGTTTAAAGGTAACCGTCAATACATTTTCTTTTTTCTGTAGCTTATCGCTCACGTCTATTTTCCAGGTCCGAAACATGTTGTCAGCATCCAGAATTCTTTTTTTATTTAAGAATACTTGTGCATAGGTGTCTAAGCCCCGGAAGACCAGCTCATAATTATTTTTTTTAGAATAATCTTCAACATCAAATATCAGCTGATATTCCCACTCTTTTTTTTCAACCCATTGCACTTCCTTTTCATTTAAACCGATGAAGGGATCCGGAATTTTATTTGCAGCGAGTAGGTCCATGTGTACGACACCCGGCACTTTGGCTGCCAGCCACTCTTTTGTTCCCTTTTCTCTGAATTGCCAGCCTTCGTGAAGTACTTGAATTTCTTGTGCATTAAGAGTTGTAAAGCAAGCAATTAGGTAAATGAATCCAAGTGTTTGCTTAACTACTTTCCCATAGTTTTTCATATCTAAAAATTTCCTGTTTTATCGCTTTGATCATTTGTGCATTGGCCTCATGCCATTGAAATTCTTTTTCAAGGTCTTCATTGCCCATCGTTGCTTGCCCCCGGTATTGCATTGAACTGTACACTAGTGCTTTGGCAGAGGCATGGATTTCCTTAACGTTGGTCTTTTTAAGTATTTCAAAAACGTTGTGACTTCTTAGGCCTCCTCCGGCCATGAAATTTATGCGTTTTCCCGAAGCTTTTATAAATGCTTTAATATTGGCAGCACCAGACAAGGCATCAGCGCGTTGACCTGAACTTAATATCCTTTTTACGCCGATTTCACAGAGAGAATCGATATTTACAAAAGGATCTTTACACATGTCAAATGCCCGGTGAAAAGTAAAGGGAAGGGGAGAGGCCGCTTGAATAAGCCTTTGAGTTTTACTAATATCTACCATGCCTTCTTCGTTCAGGCAACCTGAAACGATTCCATCTGCATTTAGCGTTTTAGCAGCGTAAATGTCTTCCAACATCACTTCAAACTCCTCTTTTGTATATAAAAAGTCTCCTTTCCGAGGCCGGATAAGGACGAAAACCGGAATTTTTAAATGTTTCTTCACCAATTTTATCAGGCCGGCGCTAGGAGAAAGACCACCTAAAGTTAAAGCCTGACATAGCTCAATACGGTCTGCTCCCGCTTCTTCGGCAGCAATGGCAGAAGGGAGTGATTCACAAGCAATTTCTAAAGTAATCTTATTCATTGAGTGGTTGATAACCTCTTATTCCATAATAAAATAAATACGAATAGGCCAGGAATGGCACTATAAAAGAGTATTTGATACCTACTCCTTCAAAATCCGCAACAACCCCTTGAAGCAATGGGATCAATGCTCCTCCTAATATCATCATTACCAATAAAGATGAACCGAAAGTAGTATACTCCTTCAGCTTAGCAATTGCCAATGTGAAAATATTTGACCACATAATGGAATTGAACAAGCCAACGCCTAGTACTGCCCATAAAGCAACTTTGTGGCTTCCCAGCATGGTGGCGCTTAATAAAGCCATGCAGCACAGTGCAAAAACAGCTAACAATCGATTGGCTGTACTTGGTGCCAACACGAAAGCCAGATAGTTGAGTAATACCATAACACTGAAACCGGTAAGTATTTCGAACGGCTGCCCATTTAAGTAAAGTACCAGACCGACGATGAGTATCGCTAATAAAGGAATGGGAAGCAGTCGAAACGCTTTTTTCCTTTCCGAAGTGTTGCTTCCCAGTGCGATGGCTCCCAGAAAACGGCCAATCATTGCTCCGCCCCAATAAAAGGCAACATAGCTCCCCGCTGTTTTATTTTCCATGGCAATTGTTGAATCTGTCTTGAAATATTCTACTAGAAAACTGCCAATAGAAATCTCCGCTCCAACATAACAGAATATGGCAATCGCACCAAGAACAAGATGAGGATATCTCCAAAGGTTAAAACCTTCTTTGCGTACATCTTCATTCTCAATTTCAGGTAATTGAATGAAGTAAAAGATGACTCCGATAATGATTAAAGTGACAGATAGTAGAATATAGGGCAGTTGAACCGTTTCCACGGATACTTCTTTTGCATTTTGCAGGATCAGCCAGGCTCCGAATAAAGGAGCTAGGGTATGCCCTAAAGAATTAAACCCCTGCGCTAAGTTTAAGCGACCTGCAGCGGTTTCCTCCGGTCCAATTACGGCAACATAAGGATTCGCTGCTACCTGCAAAATAGTGATTCCCGAAGCCAGGACAAATAATCCAGATAGAAAAACGCCGTACAATTGCACAATCGAAGCAGGATAAAAAATGAAACAGCCTATTCCCATTAACAACAATCCAACTACAATGCCTTTCCGGTAGCCTATTTTTCTGATGATGATACCTGCGGGAATACTCATTACAAAATAAGCAGCAAAGAAGAAAAACTGAATAAGCTGCGCCTGCCAGTTTTTTAACTCAAACACCGCCTTCAAATGGGGCACAAGAATGTCATTCAGGGAAGTCAGAAAGCCCCAAAGAAAAAATAAGACGATAAGTGTGTAGAAAGAAAATAGTTGGTTCGATTTCATAATTATCCTTTTACCAAAAACGGTCAACGGTAAACGGTCAACGGTCAACGGCTAACCGTTCACCATTACCCGTTCCCCCTTTACCGTTCCCCGTTTACCGTTAACCGTTGACCGTGAAAAGTTTATTTAATAATAATTTCATCGGCGAAAATCCAGCTTTTACGTCCTGCTCCCTTGTGGTATGGAGGACAAAAGCCCCTATTTTTACCAATGACTTTTACGTACTGTGCATTTGTTTTTCCTTCGAATAAAAACGCTTCAATGATACTGCCTTTTTCTTTTGGGGGGATGTTACTTTCAATTCTTTTTAGCGATTTAAAATTACGGCCATCCATGGAAGTTTCGAAGGTAACTTCTAAGGGCATAAATATCCATGAATTTTCGTCCTGTAAAAAATGGATAGCTATTTTTTGAATATCCTTTCCTTCACCAAGATCTATAATAGCTTCCAGATCAACTTCCTGGTACCCTTGCCAATCGCCGGTTCGGTAATCAGAGCCACCCGTAAGGGAGTTAATTAAGGCATCATCTCCGCCTGCAGCGTATTGTGGCGCGTATTCACTCAATAAAGTAATGCTTCGATTCTTAGGGATTTTGATGAACCTGGCCTGGACGGGCTTACTATATCCGCTTTCCGGATGATAAGCAATTGCTAGCAATTCAGTCGTGTTGCTGAGAATAATGGCTGCATCGTATAATTGCCCGTTTTCCTTTGATAGAGGCGCTTCATTGGCTTTTCCATTCAGATCATCTCCTAGTTTATAGTAAATCGACGTACCTGCTTTAGGGCAGGTCATTGTAACGGTGTCCTGATCGAAGAAGGCCACTTTTCCGCTAGTGACCACAGGAACAGGAGTAATAAGGTGCTCTTCAATTCTGCTTTGGGGGCGATTTTCTACCTTAAGTCCCCAATTGGTGTTGCTTTGTTCAGACAAAGTGAAATGCAATTCTCCACCTTTCATTATATCTTCATGCTTGATGTAGGTCTTATCGTAGGGTTTTCCGTTTAAGGTCACCGACTGTACATAACATTGCTCGCTGATCCTGCCTTCAGTGGATATGGCGAATGTATTTCCATTTTCCAAAAGGATTTCTGCTCGTTCCACAATGGGAATGCCCAGAATATATTCATCGGTGCCAGGGGTAAGCTGATAAAAGCCCAGTGCACTCATGATGTACCAGGCAGACATCTGCCCGCAATCCTCATTACCCGGCAATCCATTGGGCGCATTATCATATAGATTGTACAGAATTTCCTGGATGTACTCCTGTCCTTTGGCTGGCTTACCTACGAAATTGTACAGATAAGGAATGTGATGACTTGGCTCATTGCCGTGGGCGTATTGCCCGATGAGGCCAGTAATATCGGATTGTTCGCGACCAGTAAAAACAGAGGGGCTTGTGAAAATACCATCTAGCAATCTTTCTAATTCGGCAGGCCCGCCCAGCATTTCAATCCATCCATTTACATCCTGAGGGACGTAGAAGGAGTATTGCCAGGAGTTGGCTTCTGTGAAGTGGAAATTGACTTCCCTTGGATCGAAGGGATAGATCCATCGGCCCCGGTTTTTAGGCCGGAAGAAACCAGAAACGGGATCAAGTAAGTTTTTATAAGATTGGGCTCTTTGAGTGTATTCTTCATAAATATCGTAACGCCCTAGTGATTTGGCGAATTGAGCAATGCACCAGTCGTTGTACGCATATTCCAGGGTTTTAGAAACAGATTCCGGCTCGATTTCTGAAGTTAAATAACCTGATTTCTGGTAATCTGGTTTTCCGAAGTTCTCGGCTTCTGCGGTAGCAACCATTGCCTCCAATGCTTTTTGGGCATCGAAGTTTTGAATGCCTTTCAGGTAAGCATCTGTGATGGCGGAAACGGAATGATAGCCAATCATGCAGTACGTTTCATGCCCGGCAAGCTCCCAAACAGGCAATTCGCCACGTTGATCGTATTGTGCCAACATGGTTTTTATGAAGTTTAAACTACGCTCTTTCTCGGTGATGGTGAAAAGTGGGTGGCTAGCCCGATAGGTATCCCACAAAGAAAAAATAGTGTAATGCGTATGTTCTTTGGACTCATGGACTTGTTTGTCTACACCGCGGAAACGGCCGTCGACGTCCTGGAACAGGTTAGGGGCCAGGCTATTGTGATATTGAGCCGTGTAGAAGATCTCTTTGATCTTTTCGTCGGCTTTTATCCTGATTTTTGAGAGTTGCTCATTCCACTTTTGATCCGCTTGTAATTGTATGGCTAAAAAATCCCAGGAAGGAATTTCCTGATTTAAGTTTTTTCGCGCGCCATCAATATCCACTGCAGAAATGCCCACTTTCACCTTTAGCATCCGATCCTCAGGGAGATCAAATGTCAGACCTGCTTTGATGTGCTTTTCTTCAAATAGCTTCGTTTGAAAATCTGCTTTTGAAAAAGAATCCAACTGCATCTCTGCAATTGGTGCAGAGAACTGCATAACAAAATAGATATACTGTTCTTCTGCCCATGCAGATGAAATTCGATAGCCTTCTATTTCCGTTTCACTGACTTTCCTTATTCCTGCATTGAGTACCTGATCTCTGTGAACCAGATCAAGGATTATATTGCCGTTCTCCCCATTTTGAGGAAATTCGTATTGATGGAAGCCACATCGTTCAGTCGCTGTTAACGAAACCTTTACTTCAGGATCTTCAAGAAAGACATAGTAGTATCCGGGAGTGGCTACTTCCTTACTTTTTTGAAAACTAGAGGCATAGCCAGGTTTTCCATCTGAACCATTATTGAAGATTACAGGCCCTGTGGTTGGCATAAGCAATACATCTCCATAGTCGGAAACCCCTGTGCCGCTCAGGTGGGTGTGACTAAAACCGTAAACCAAACTGTCCGAATAATGATAACCAGAGCATCCGTCCCAGCCAGTCAGGCGCGTATCCGGACTAAGCTGGACCATACCAAACGGGAGCGTTGCTCCGGGGTAAGTGTGGCCATGCCCCCCCGTGCCAATAAAAGGGTTGACGTAAAGAGTCAGCTTATTAGTGGAGTAGCTGGTAGTTTTTTTTTGGCAAGCGCTAAAAAAGATGAGGAGTAGGATGCTGGCAAATAAGTATTGTTTTTTCATACTAAAGTATTTGCCCAAAAATAAATAAATAATTGGTTTTCTAAAGGAGGTGTTTAAAAAGAAGTGGGTTGCCACCGGCCGGTGGCAACCCACTTCTTTTTAAACACCTCCTTTAGGTGGATTTCCTTGAAATTGTTGAAGTGGTTATTTTTCATAAAAAAGGGGTTTGGTAAAGATTTGATTAGGAATGATTGTTTAACGACTACATATTATGAATTATTTTAAGGTAATGCCACAGGTTTTTCTTCCTGAAAAAATTGTACGATAGCCAACAAAATTCATTCTATTAATGAGTTTTTTTTTATTAAAAAGCGTTTTCTACCAAAACTCTCTTTAATTTCGTTCCCTTAAACATGAGGCACGGAAAACGAATTGCAGCGAACAGTTAAAGTTAATGAGTTTTACCCTAAGGCCGAAGGCCTTCTCTAAGTATTTCGTTCCCCGTTGACCGTTCCCCGTTAACCGTTGACCGCAAAACAGATTGTACAATATGAAATATTTATCTTTAATAGCTCTTTTAATAATATCTGTTACCTATTTATCCGTATTTCATGTGATGAAAAGCTACAACTTTGCAATTGTAGGGGGAGGAGACACCTTGGGGTATTACATGTATTTACCAGCAGCATTTATCCACAATGATCTGGCAACGCTTGATATAACAAATAATGCACGCAAGCAGCATCTTTCTTCAGATAAAAAAGATGAGCGCCCCGAAGATACCGGCCTCTTTAGAGTTACCGAAAATGGAAATTACGTAAATAAGTACCCCATGGGGATGGCTGTTTTGTATGCGCCCTTCTTTTTCATAGCGCATGCCCTGGCTAAAATAAAAGGCATTCCCGCAGACGGTTTTTCGCCCATCTATATTTATATAATTATGCTTTCCAGCTTTTTTTACGCCTTGACAGGGCTTATTTTGCTGAGGAAAGTCTTGTTGAATTATTTTTCGGATGCGATTACAGCTTTGTTGTTGCTGGGAATAGCCTTAGGAACCAATCTGTATTACTTTGTAGTGTTGAACAGCGCGATGTCTCACGCATATTTATTCTTTTTGTATGCTACATTACTGTATTTCACGGAGAAGTGGCATAGGAAGGAAGGTTATGGAAATGCAGCGAGCATCGGCTTATTTGCAGGGCTGATTTGCCTGGTACGGCCGGTCCATATCATCTGTTTATTTATACCCTTGTTTTGGGGGCTACGATCCTTTAAAGCCATCCCTGAAAGAATTAAAAGCCTTTCAGGAAAAAGCAGTTTTTTGCTGGCCGTAGTTCTCTTTATTTTGGTGGGTATTTTTCAATTAA
This sequence comes from uncultured Saprospiraceae bacterium, assembly GCA_964537285.1. Classification (GTDB taxonomy): domain Bacteria; phylum Bacteroidota; class Bacteroidia; order Chitinophagales; family Saprospiraceae; genus CAZHZT01. Next base: position 19,657 of record CAZHZT010000080.1, read on the forward strand.
TATACTGGAAATATACGACCGGGCATTTTATCTACTACAGCTATGGGGACGAAGGTTTTGATTTTTTAAAACCTCATATTTTAGAAGGCTTATTTGGGTTTAAAAATGGCTGGCTGGCTTATACGCCGATCATGTATTTTGCCCTGTTTGGCATCCCTCTGTTGTTTCGGAACCGCAATTATTGGATACCGATTTTATTGTTTTTACCCATTCATATTTACATCACCTATAGCTGGTGGTGCTGGAATTATATCAACGGTTTTGGCTCGCGGCCCATGGTAGAAACCTACGCTTTGTTGTCTATTCCAATGGGATACTTTTTTACTTTCCTTTATAAAAAAGGAAAGATGATTTTTGCTTTTTTAATTCTTTTGGTTACGTTTTTCATTGCTTTAAATGTGTTTCAAACTTACCAACACTTCAAAGGCATTTTGTGGTCGGAAGATGCCAATTGGGCCTATTACAAAGCTATTTTCGGTAAGACAAAAGCCGGTTATAGTGATTTAGTTACTTATGATATGGCCATTTATCAACCCGATACCAGTGATTTGAAATACGTTCGGACATTGGCTTTTAATGATTTTAACGATTCACTTTCTCCTCAATATTCCGGCTTCCCGGAGGATTCAACGAATTTTTTCTATCGTTTTGCCAAGGGGGATGATGCTTTCCCAAGTGTTAAATTCCGCTTAAAAGAAAATTCCATTGAAGCGGGAGACTGGCTCAAAATGAGCGTAGATTGCATGCGGCCATACGCCATTCAGGATATTTACCGGATGACCTTGCTCATATGTGCCATAGATAAAGGAAACAGCCCGGAACCCTGGCGCTTTGTCCGCCTGGATAATAAACCCCAAAATACAGACTTCAGTATTTGGGGAGGAAGATCTAATGTTTGGGCAACCGTTTACGCCTTCGTGAAAGTACCAAAAGGTATTACAGAGGAAGGATTTGCAAAGATATTTCTCCTGAAACCTGCTTATCCAGATATCTATCTGGATAATTTTAAGGTTGAGCACTGGAAAAAAAGCAATTGAGGATTGATTAATCCAAGTTTCAATTGAGCTTTTCCTGTTCAATTGCAACTTAAGTTAATCAATTCCTAATTGCTTACGCAAATGCGCATCTGCTATAGAATTCTTCGTCCAATAATCCGTCATAATAGTTTCATTCAATCCCGCTTTGGTTGTAAGTGTTTGGGCATTTGGGCCATAGCCGCTCTGTACGGTTTCTTCCCAATAGGTGATTTGGTAAGGAAAAGCCTTGTTGAAGGTAATGCTTAAATTCCGCTTAATCTCAGGGTAATCAATAGAATAAGTATACTCTTTCCCAGAATCTTCCAAAGTAGCTTTGGCTGTGTAAGGCCTTAATTCAATATGCTTCAGTCTGGCATGTGTTAATGAAGGAATCATTTGAATATCGCCTTGTGGCAGACTTTCCGGGTTGATTCGAATGGTATTCCAAACGGCATCTTCCAGCTCACCCTTATCCAGTTTCTCCTCAACATCTCCTTCCGATTCAAAATAAGAATAGCCCTGGTACCGGTATTTATTACCCTTTAGATTAAGTTGCGCAAAGGTTTGTCCGCACCATTCTTGCGTTGAGGAGGTGACTTTTAAGGGGTTGGAAGGAGCTTCAACGGTTGCAGGAGTAAAAATAGAATTCATAATTGAGTAGGGATAAATACCTGTATAGAACTTGCGGGTGAAGTTGCATTTCAGAACGCTCACAGCGTCTTTGGGGCTGCGATCGGGATAGTCTAATTTCACCTGCTTTTTTTCGGAAAAAGGTTCGGTTACAAAGATGAGTACGGCATCTCCTTTATGGATTTCTCCGTAGCGGGCTTGTTCCAGCTTATAGCTGCTAATCTCTGCTTTGCCCTGATACCAGTATTTTTGAAATTTCTCGGCCGGGGATAGACTGGGATCTATTTCAATGTTTACGGCCTTTACTACTGCGCTTGTTTGAGGCGTTTTTTGGCAAGCCATAAAGGTTAATGTTCCGGTTAATAAGTATAGTAAGATAAATGCGTGTTTCATGGATTGAGTTTTATAAGGTAATGCGAATGGTTGTAGTTTGGTTTAAAAGATTGAACTAAATTGTCTGGAGCATTAAAATGCTATTAAACCAGGCAAGCAATTGCTTGCCTGGTTTAATAGCATTTTAATGCTCATAAATCACCACCAATCTATTTTCTAAGGGTTTAAACCCTCTCTTCAATTCCTCAAAAAAGGCACGTCCGTGACGTACATACAAGGACAAAAAGTTATCATGCCGTTCTTGTAACCCATTATTAGGAAAGAGTCGATCCTTCAGATTACGGATCTGATTAATCGCCGTCTCATGTTTTTGCTTCTCCGCCTTGATTAATCGCCCCTCCAACTGGCTCAAGCTTTTGATCTGATTGGCTTTTTCCGCCATGACGGTTTTTCCTAAAGTCGGATCTACCTGCACAGCCAGTTCCTTCACGCGTTCAAATAGATCATTGAGCGCTTTCTTTTCATGCTTAAGGCTCAGCGGCTCATCAGCTTCATTTTTTACAAACCGTTTAATAATCAATTCTACATCTTTTTCCAGGAGGTCCTGAATGCTCAGACCCAGTTTATCCATTTTTTTATGGCTGCCCTTATCTACCCATAGCACCGAGTGCCGGCGGATGAGCATTGGAAAATTAAGCCCAAATGCCTCAAACTGCTTTTTGCGCTCCAGCCAATAAGCAATTTCACCGCCTCCACCTATGTAAGCCAGGTTGGGCAGAATAAACTCCTGATAAATGGGACGCATTACTACATTCGGACTGAAGCGCTCAGGATGTTCTTCAAGTTCAGCCATCATTTCTTCTTCGGTGAATTGCAGGTTGGTATTTAAAATATAAAACTTACCATCTTCCTTTTCAATGCGTTCTCTAAACTGATCTTTTAAATAAAAAAAATTGATTTCCCTTGGGGTAGCTTGTTTTTTAAAACCAATAGACTCCAACTCCCAAACGGCAGACTCGACTAAAGGCAGAGAGGCATTCTCAAATAATTCTTTTTTACTATGGGGAATGAACGCACGTTTAAGTTCCGGCTGATTCATATCCAAAATCACTAAGCCTTCCTGCCCGAATAAATGATGAACCATTGCCAGGGTAGCTTCTCCGTAGGTCTCGTATTTGGTAAAGCAATGTTCAATATGGCTGTAAATTTCCTGAGCTTTAGGGGCATCACCAAGTATTTCTTTCAATTCCGCTAAGACTGTCGACAAGGTGGATGTTTTCATCGCTCCAACCGCTCCGCTTTCATTATTTTCCCAAACCAGCTTTTTATTGAATAAATTTAGATGATTTATTTCCTCAAAATCATGATCTTCGCCCCCGATGATGTACACCGGAACGAAGTTGTAATCGGGAAAGCGCTCGTTCAGGTCGTTGCTCAGCTGGATCGCAGAGATTATTTTGTAGATGAAATACAAAGGACCTGTAAATAAAGAAGGCTGGTGGGCCGTTGTTATGGTGAAGGTGTTTTCCTTTAACAACAATTCAATTCCGTGAGGTGGATGTTCACCCGGAAATAATTGATTATATTGCTTTTTCAAAGTGCGATAAAGCAGTTCTCTGTCGGTATTGTCTTTCTTTTTATCCTCAATAATCTGAGGGAAAGCATCGATGGAGACGGGGTATTGATAAAAAGGTTTTAGAGAAGGGGTCTGAGTGGTATATGCAAGGTCTCTTTCAGAAAAATATGGAACGTCGTCAAACGGAATGTGATGGATTTGCATTTTGTTTTTTCGGTAAAACAAAAAGTATGCTTGGAAGTTTTTACTATTTTTTACAAAAATTATCTTACAGCGGACTTGTATTGCTTTTGGTAATCTTTACGGTCTCTTCGATTATTTACTTGACGCCGGTTGATCCGGCACGCTTGACCTTTGGGCAGCGAAGCGATGCCGGCTCTATTGAGCAGAAGCGAAAGGAGTTGGGGCTGGATCAGCCGTTGTTTGTTCAGTTAATTTGGTATTTGAACGATTTGTCGCCCATCGCTTTACATACGAATAACGAAAAGTACAAGGCCAGGTATGCTTACCGCAAATTGATCTCATTCGGAGAGCAGGCATTAGTGCTTAAGGCACCGTATTTGAGGCAATCCTACCAAACGGGAGAGTCCGTCGGTGCGATGCTGACAAGAGCGATTCCCAAAACGCTTTTACTAGCTTTGGCGGCCATTTCTTTGGCGGTAGTCGTCGGCATTGTTTTAGGGGTAACTTCAGCTGTGTTTCACGGAAAATGGGTAGATTATCTGACCGTTTCCGTGTCTGTTTTGGGCTATTCCATACCCAGTTACGTAGCAGCCATCCTGTTTGCCCTGATATTTGGCTATTATTTAGGCGATTGGACCGGCCTCGAAGTACAAGGAGGCCTTACGGAGATTAGCTTATCAGGCGATAGGCTAGGGGAGGAGGTGATTGTTTGGAAGAATTTAATTTTGCCTGCATTAGCGCTTGGGGTGAGGCCCATTGCTATCATTACCCAACTTACCCGTAGTGCGATGTTGGATGTACTGTCGCAAGAATACATCCGCACTGCCCGCGCAAAAGGCCTTTCCTATGGAGTGGTTGTTTTTAAACACGCATTGAGAAATGCTTTAAATCCGGTGCTTACCGCCATTTCCGGTTGGTTTGCTGCTTTACTGGCAGGAGCGTTTTTTGTAGAAAACGTATTTGCCTTTAAGGGCTTAGGAGAAATGACTGTTACGGCCTTGTTGAATTATGATGTACCAGTGGTGTTGGGTTCCGTGATGTTCACAGCGGTAGCATTTGTATTGATTAATTTATTGGTAGACTTTCTTTATGTTGTAATTAATCCAAAAGTTAAATATTTATAACTTAGGTTGCAGAGTATTAAAGCTTGATAAATCCAAGTTTTTTCACGAGTTTTAGATTTATGAAAAAGTTACCGATAGGCATACAAGATTTTAGCAAGCTGCGCGAAGGCAATTATCTATACGTAGATAAAACAGAATTGATTTATCAATTGGCTCAGGCAGGAGGCTATTATTTTTTGTCGCGTCCCAGGCGCTTTGGAAAATCCTTGTTAATGTCCACTCTTCGAGAACTTTTCCAGGGAAATAAACCCCTGTTTGATGGCCTTTGGATTGAAAATCACTGGGATTGGGATATCAAATATCCGGTGATTCATTTATCTTTTAATGAAATTGGCTATAAAGGACTGGGTTTGGAAGAAAGCCTTCGAAAGGCAGTGCAACGCAATGCAGTTCTTCATGATATCCAATTGGAAGAATCCAATATTGCCTTGATTTTCAGGGAATTGGTTTATAAGTTGAGTGAAAAGAACAAGGTGGTTCTACTCATCGACGAGTACGATAAGCCACTTATTGATTATATCAGCGATCCGGAGCAACTGGAACAAAATCGGAATGTGCTTCGCGAATTTTACAGCATCATCAAAAGTGCAGATCCTTACCTTAATTTTGTGATGTTGACCGGGGTTTCCCGCTTTAGTAAAGTAAGCATTTTTTCAGATTTAAATAATCTTCGGGATATTACCATAAATAAACAATTCAATGCCATTGGAGGGTACACTCAAACAGAACTAGCCTATTATTTTGAAGATCGTATAGGTCAGATGGCCAAAACAGCCGATACTACAAAAGAAGAACTGCTGGTCGAAATAAGAAAATGGTACAATGGCTACTCCTGGACTGGGCCAGAACGTCTCTATAATCCCTTTTCTATCCTGAATTTTATGGCGGATGGTACTTTTAACAATTATTGGTTCAACACGGGCACGCCCAACTTTCTCATTGAAGTACTCAAAAAAGGCTACCATTTTGATTTGGATGAACTGGAAACGGGTTCTACTAGTTTGGACTCAATTGATTTGATCAATCCCGATTATCGCAGTTTATTGTTCCAAACGGGCTATCTAACCATAAAGGGACGACCTTACTTCAATGTATATGTCTTGGGCTATCCTAATAAAGAGGTAGAAGATGCTATGCTGCAACACTTGGCCGGTGCGTACAGTTACCGAAGCCAAGGAGATGTAGCCCCAATGGTGATTAAGCTACAAAAGGCCCTTCGGGAAGGTGATATAAAACGCTTTATTTCCATTCTCAACAGCTTATTCGCCTCCATCCCGGAAAAGATCTTTCGGCAACGAAACGAAGCAGCCTACCACGCTGTCGTGTATACTTCCCTCAAACTCATGGGCTTTTACATTGATTGTGAAGTCTCGGTAGGCGATGGAATTGTGGATGCCATTATTAAAACTGATTCCCGCATCTACGTCATCGAATTCAAATACGATAAAACGCCTGAAGAGGCTATTCAACAAATTCGTGAAAAAAACTACGCCGAGCCTTTTCGGCATGATGGGCGCGAAATCGTATTGTTAGGAGTGGCCTTTGGGAAAGAAGAAAAAGGCGTGAGTGGCTGGAAAGAGGAGAAACTTAGTTGAAAGTGAAAAGTATAAACATAAGTCATCCCGAATTTTCGGAAACTTCATGTTATCATTGTAATTAAAAACAGTACAGTAAATCAACATCTTAGGATCGGCCTTATTCAATTTAGCTTTTTGACAGGCTGGCAGCCGTTAAAAAA
>CAZHZT010000081.1:0-24978 GCA_964537285.1 uncultured Saprospiraceae bacterium
ATTTCGGTTGCCAAAATGTGTATGGCTAAAGCTGTAATATTTTGCATGCATGTTATTCGAAGGCTGAAGCCTTCGTGATTTCAGTCGGCAAAATCCGTATGGCGAAAGCTATATTATTTTGTACGCATGTTAGTCGAAGGCTAAAGCCTTCGTCATTTCAGCTGCCAAAATGTGTATGGTGAAAACTATATTATTTTGTATGCATGTTTGGCGAAGGCTAAAGCCTTCGTCATTTCAGCTGCCAAAATGTGTATGGTGAAAACTATATTATTTTGTATGCATGTTTGGCGAAGGCTAAAGCCTTCGTCATTTCAGCTGCCAAAATGTGTATGGTGAAAACTATATTATTTTGTATGCATGTTTGGCGAAGGCTTCAGCCTTCGACTTGTTTCGCCAAAATGTGTATGGCGAAAACTATATTATTTTGTATACATGTTCGTCGAAGGCTAAAGCCTTCGTCAAACAAGAAACCAATAACGGCATACTACTATAAAAAATAATATTTATCTTTTACCTTCATAAAAACTCCATCAATCATGCAAAAACTCCAATCCATCCGCAACCTCATCGCTGCCAATCGCATAAAAACGGCTCTTACACACCTCGAACAACTCGTAAAGCCCGAGGTTGAAGTCTATGATGCTGTAATCCTCTTTCAGAGCCGATATCACCGGCTCAAACAACAGCAATCAGCAGGAATCATCTCTCAGGAAGATGCTACTGTTGAGCAAAACCAAATTGCTGGAGGAATGCTAAACTACCTTAGCACGCTTCAAGAAGATGACCTTCGAACGGAAATGCCAGCCGAAACCGTCGTCCCCGCTTATCTGGCCGATCTCGATGCCCTGGAAGCAGCAGGTAAAAAGCGCCAGGCCGAGCTATTGATCCGCAAAATCAATAAAATCAAAGAAGCTTTACTGCTGGAAGACGATCCCTCCCGGCAGTTCAGATATGAGGTACAGCTCGAAGAACTAGAAGCACAGCTTTTGCGTTTAAAAGGTGATAACTAATAATCATCGGGGGGGTCCGAAAAGCAATTCTTTGCCTTTGGTTAGGAAATTTTGTTTGGAGAGCGGCGTTTCTATTGAGATTTTTCGCAGAAAAATCTCAATAGAAGCGCCGCTCTCCATTAAAAAATATTCCTGCCAGGAGCAAAGAACTGCTTTTCGGACACCCCGTTAAATTTGGAGGTTTTTTAATGTTAAACTGGCTAGATATAATCACATTTGTTAAGAATGGAAATCGGCTGCCGAGAAGGTTGTTGAGGAGCTAAAAGAGGATTATGAAAATCCAATTTTGACGACACTAGAGCCTTATGAAGCTTTCTTCAAAGCAGATGATCTGCACCAGGATTTTTATAATTCTAATCCAGAATATCCTTATTTTGAGGCTGTTATTTCGCCAAAGCTGCAAAAGCTACGCGAGAAATACGCTGATCGCCTGAAAGTGGCTTAAGGCATTCAGCGGTTAAAATGGGTTCCGTTGCTATGGTATAGAAGTTCTATTTGGAGAGACGCTTGCTTATTTAATTTTTCGAAGAAAAATTAAATAAGGGTTCTAAATGATTTCATTTGGTCGAAATTAATTTGGGAAGTCCTTAAAGCAGGCCGTTAGGCCTGCCTGATCGTAGCCCTGGGTTCTCCCAGGGTTATAAGGTATAGAGACCAACTTCCGCGTAGCGGAAGCACATCATAGGCTATTGCTCTAGTATTGTGGGCTTCCGATAATGTCGTCAACTTATGCTTTTTCTTTGCCTGGCGCTTTAGCGCCAGGTGTAGTGTTAATATTTATCGGGGCTTTAGCCCATTAATAACGAAGGGGCTAAAGCCCAATCTGACAACTATTCCCCCCGGCACTGAAGTGCCGGGCTACAAAGAACTTAAGTTGACAATATTGATGCTAGCACTACTCAGAAGAAATTAGGCCTGCCTTTAGTTCTTAAAATATTTACCAAATGAAATCATCTAGAACCTAAAAAAGCAAGCGTCTCTCCACGTAAATAAATCCTGCTAAGAGGCAATGAACTCATTTTAATAGCAAATAGCATTACTATCAAATGACTTTTGTCATTTTCTTATCTTCATTTTCTTATCAAATTTGCTACTGTAGTAATCTATACCTACCCGGATAAGAAAATTTTACTCATGGAAAAGCTCAAAACTATTCTACGTCAACCCTTTTCAAAGAACTCAAAAACATAATTACCATGAACGCTAATCTTAACATTATCAACGTTTCCCCGGATAATGTGGAGCAATATGGCCTGTTCTGCATTAAAAATAAGCGCAACCCCGGTTACAAGCAGAAGCTGAAATGGTTCCTGAAAGAATATGAGCATGGATTAAGAATAAAAATCCTTGAAAACCAGGATGGAGAACAACTGGGTTTCATCGAATATACCGACGCGGAATATGCCTGGCGCCCTGTTTATGCCCCTGGCTATCTGTTTATGCATTGCATGTATATCTATAAAAAAGATAATAAAGGAAAGGGGTATGGCAGCATTTTACTGGAAGATGTACTAAAAGATGCCCGCGAAAGGGGAAAATACGGAATTGTTTGCATGACAAGCAAGGGGCCCTGGATCGCTGATGATCGTTTAATGATTAAGCAAGGCTTCCACAAAGTGGATGAATATGGCAGATATGAACTTATGGTGTATTCCTTAAAAAATGGCGTTGGCCCTAAACTTAAAAGGTGGACAGAACAACTGGAAGCTTATGAGGGCTGGCATCTGCTCTATGCCAATCAATGCCCCTGGCATCAAAAGTGTGCAACAGAATTGCGTAAAGAAGCCCTTCTGCATGATATTGACTTACAAGTTTCTGAAATCAGCTCTCATGAAGCTGCCCAGAGTGCTCCTTCTGGCTTCGGGGTGTTTGCCCTGATTAAAGATAATGAGCTGTTAGTGGATCACTATATCAGCAAGACAAGGTTTAAAAATATCTTGAATAAAGTAGTGGGGGTGAAATGAATAAATCGAGGTAATTTTTTGCCTCAAGGCAAAAAATTACCTCGATTTATTATCCTTTCATTCAAAAAACTACTTACCGGGACATATCCTCACATCATCGATCAATGGATAACTATAAGTCAAGCCGGGGTGTATAATTAAATATTTCACTTCTGCCGGAGCTGTGAACACAATTTCATGATAAAACCATTCCCTTCGTAGCTCTTCCGTTCCCAATAAATAAGGCTCAAAAGGACAAGGATTCCACTTGCCTTCCTCCAGATTCGTTTGCTTAGGGGGAATGCAGGGAGGGGCAAAACTTAGTAAAAATTCTAGGGTAGCGGGGCATTCTTCGCGATGCCTTCGGGCATAAAAGCTCAATACATAAGTTTGGTCTTTTTGCAATGGTTCTCTACAGGCCAAAGTAACTCCCTCATGATGGAGTGCTGTTCTCGCCATTGCCAAGTATCTGTAATTGTTCGGTTTGTAAGTATGTGGGTTTTGTGGCTCTGCCTGTTCTGCACAACCTATTAGCGATGGATAAGCAGGCAACCAAGGCTTACCCGCTTCGTTCAGGCGATAAGTGCCATTCTCTGTCAATTGATATAAATCAGGAGAGTTGTGAGAAAACGGGCTGATCCACCAGTTCGAAAAATGATAGGTGACATTGGAAACTTCAAAACTGCCACCTTGTAAGAGATTACAATCATTGGCGCACGGTAAGTATTGAGCATTTAGCTGATATGCTATGAATAAGAGCAGGATCAATGGATGCATTGTTTTCATTGGTTACGTTTTTGGTTCTTTGACATAAATTGTCAAAGAACGATGTTTTTTAATAATGTGGAATAAATTATTCTGAAAGGTAGGGGTTGTACCTTTCCCAAAAGCTATTTCAAAAACGACTTTCATCCTGTTACATTGTTCTGTAAATTACGAGCCAAAGCAATGAGTGTATAAAGGCCGCCAATTTTTTTATAAAAGAAGCAATTAAAAAGCCCCGCTAGGGGCGATATAAATTAGTCCGGGCGCGTAAGCCTCAGTTCATTAAAATATATTTTATGCAAGAAGCAACATTACAAGTCGAAGCACAACCCAATAAATGGTTGAGATGGATGGAATTAACTGGTTTGTTTGTAGTCATTCCTGTGGCCTATGCTCTGGGCTTTTCTTTTGTTCCCCTATTTCCAGTGATCATAGCAGCCTTTATTTTTTGCCTTATCCTATTGCTTCGCGATCCCACATTTGACCGGAAACAGTTGGGCTGGAATGGATTTACAGATTGGAAGGCAATGCTTGTTCGTTTTATTTCATTTGCTGCAGCCCTTTCGGTATTTGTGTATTTCTACTTGCCTGAAAAGTTTCTTATGCTGCCCCGGGAAAAGCCGCTTTTGATGCTGATAATTTTGGTTTTCTATCCAATATTTTCTGCTTACCCACAGGAAGTGATCTTCAGAGCGTTTTTCTATCATCGCTTGAAAGTACTTTTTCCGAATTTAATGGTAGCGGTGGTGGTAAATGCTATTTTATTTGCGTTAGCCCATTTAATTTTTAAAAATTACGTCATTCTGGTGGCCACTTTTGTAGGTTCCCTCCTTTTTTCGCGAACGTATTGGTTCTCCAAAAGCACTATCGGCGTGTTCATAGAGCATTCCCTCTACGGGAATTTTCTCTTCTTTATAGGGGTAGGAGAGTGGTTCGTGAAGTCTGCTGGTTGATTTAAGTGCCTTCGTTTTTACCATACTGTATAGAAACAGATTTTATTAGCTGTACAGCTAATAAAATCTGTTTCTATAAGCTCTTCATCCCTTTTTATTTGTATTTTCGCAGAACAAAATTTGAGTTTTTGCGATAGTTGAATATGAGTAGAATATGATGTTTTAATCGTTCTTTGACAAATTGTGTGGAACTTCAAAATGATAAGCCTTGAATGCCCTTTGTGCTGAAAGGCTTATCATTTTGAAGTTCCATTTCCGCAATTTATGTCAAAGAACCGTTTTAATTATTGACAACAAGGCTGCTAATAATCCTTCTATTGGAAAACTTGCAAAACCGTCTAACCACCTACTACTATGGAAAGTATCAGCGTATTTGATATGCTAAAGATCGGCGTTGGGCCATCTAGTTCACATACATTAGGCCCCTGGAGGGCGGCCGAACGATTTCTGGAAGCACTGAGAGAAAGGAAGCTTTTGGAAGATGTCGAGGAAGTGCACGTTCATTTATATGGCTCTTTGGCCTTAACCGGAAAAGGGCATGGCACGGACATGGCCGTTTTGATGGGGCTTAGTGGAGCAGATCCGGTTACCGTGCCGGTAGAAGATGTCATTCGGATTCCTGAATTGATCAATCAGAAAAAGGAACTTTTGCTTGGAGGAGCCTTCCCCATTCATTTCGATCCAAATATCAATATCCTTTTCCATATTTTGGAGTCGCTTGACTATCATCCCAACGGGATGACCATCGAAGCCTACACCGAACGAAGCCTTTTGATTTATAAGGCCACCTACTATTCTGTCGGAGGTGGATTTGTCGTTGAAGAAGGGGAAGAAAACGCTGAGGATGACGTTACCTTGCCTTTCCCTATTGACACCGGAGATGATTTAGTGGGCCATTGCAGAGCAACGAACGCTAGCATTTCGGATATTGTCTGGCAAAATGAGCAGGCATGGAGGTCTGAGAAGGAAGTTGAAGAGGGCTTGAGAAAACTGTGGTATGTAATGCGGGATTGTGTTTTCCGGGGCTGCCATACAGAAGGTTCACTGCCGGGGGGCTTGCATGTAACGCGAAGAGCCGCTTCTATTTGTCGCCGAATACTCCGCGATTGGTCGCATTTCAGCCCTGAAAATTGGATCGATTTTATTCGCAACTCCAACAAAGATTTCGCTAAGGTACTGAAGCTTGTGGGCGCCTTTGCTATGGGTGTAAATGAAGAAAACGCCAGCTTTGGACGGATTGTAACAGCGCCTACAAATGGTGCTGCCGGCGTGATCCCTGCTGTACTGTTTTACTTCATTTGTTTTACAGACGATTATAAAAACGAAAAGGATATCTTCCGCTTTTTGATGACAGCCGGGGTTATTGGTAGCATTTTCAAAAAAGGTTCTACTATCTCTGCTGCTATGGGCGGATGCCAGGCCGAAATTGGGGTTTCCTCAGCTATGGCAGCTGCCGCATTGACCGAATGCATGGGGGGCGATCCTGATCAAGCCCTGATGGCTGCGGAAATTGCTATGGAGCACCACCTTGGACTTACCTGCGACCCTATAGGCGGACTTGTGCAGGTGCCTTGTATCGAGCGTAACTCAATGGGGGCCGTAAAAGCGATCATGGCCGCAAAAATTGCTCTCGATAGTGACCCGCGCAAAGCTAAAGTGAAGCTGGATGACGTGGTAAAAACTATGTGGGAAACGGCCCAGGATATGAATACGAAATACAAAGAAACTTCCCAGGGAGGCTTAGCAGTGCAGGTAGCCATTGCTGTGCCTGAGTGCTAAAAGGGAATGAAAAGCTGCGTTAGCAGCGACATGACTTAGCCTGTCGGCACCAGCCACAGGTTTTAGAGAGATATGAAATCCGGAAATAATCGCCATGAAAGCGGAATTTTTTCGTTTTTTTTCGAAAAAACGAAAGTGGGATTCAACGCGTTAAATGTCGCGCTTATGTTTAAGAGTTTGATCCGTAAAGGCTTGCACTATATTGGCCGGATACTCTTTCCTCTGGCATGAAATTCTCATATTATAGGGAAAAGAGAAACAATGTCGCTGTCATTTAAAATAAAAAGTAATGTGCTCAATGTCTGGTGTAATCCGGAAGAAACAGGCAAAGTGATCAAGCAGATCACTAAGGACAATTGCATTTCTTTCTACCACTTCGTTTACAATCACGCAAATGAAGATACCAGCCTTTCTTTTTTAGAAGAACTATTGAGAAAGAAATTCGCTGGCGATGAAAAGAAAATAGAACGGTTTAAACGTTCTTGTTATATTGATAACATTGATTCTCCGGGAGATCTGTTCAAAGTGCAAATGGTTATCGCTACTCAGAGAAGCCCGGAAATGATATTTGTAAGTTACCTATTTGAAGATACCCGCTTCTGGAGGAAAATGGTTTTCCTGTCCCCCCACATTAAATTTGTTTTTCTGAACGAAGCGATCTTTTCACTGGATTATAAAATAATTGAATATCAAGGAAATAACCAACTTAAACAAATCTTTAACGAAGTAGATACGACCGAATTAGTAATAGGCTAGTCGGGTTTCATTGAAATACATACAAATTTTTGAATAATAGGGCAATGTGCTTATTTCTTAGGCGTAATTGATTAAATTTGTTAAAAATTGAGCGCTTGGTAATGGAATGGTTAGTTGAGATCCGTTGGTAAAAGTTAAAAGCAATAATAAAGACCACAGTAATAGCAATAATACGGACACACCGCCAACTTTTTTCTCCTAATCATTTCACTACCTCTCCGCTCTCTTCTTTTCAAGCGAAATTTAACGTCCAAGAGAAAACTTAGCATGAGTGCTTCAATTATTTTAGAAATTCGGAATTCGAGAGAATGTGTCCGGAAACAGTGGGATTATTTTAAAAAAACGTATCTACAACCTTTCTCCAGCAATGCATATGGTTTAGTAGACTATCGGCTCTATAGAGGGCTGCCGATACGTGCGTTCTTTGTCCGCAAAGTAGCGCAGTATCTGTTGCATGAATCGGATAATGGGATGCTGAATAAATCGCGAAAAATGGATAAACTGCTGAATGTTCAGCTCCCGTTTATCGTAGAGATGGTGATCAGCATCCAGTATTATCATAATCATATTTATGATCGTAAAAATGGTGGAGGACGATGGGAGGAGATTTGTGCAAAAATTAACGAGTCCAACCAACTGGAGCGTTACCTGGAGGCATACATACATAATGAGTGTGGCGATTTCGCTCCTTATTTGTATAAAATGGTGAAAAAAAATCTGATTTACGTCGATACGGGCCAACGATTGGAAAAAGAAAGAAATAATTTTCAGCAGTTTAATATAATGAAAATTGAGAATATTAGTTTTAATAAAGAAGTAGAAGCGTTCTTTGATAAAAAACTGATTGAAGATATTGAGGAAAAACTGGCAACAATCCTTAATAAAAGACAAAAACGCTATGCGGATGTAAAAGCTGATTGCTCCTTTTTTCAAACTTATATCAAGCGCATTTACCTTACTTGTGCAGCACTTTATATTCATGCCGGGGAAATGGTCGGAACATTGTTGAATGTTCCGGAAAGAAAGCTTGAAAAACTGCTTCATTTTATCAAACCATTTGGCTTGATGCGTCAAATTGTAAACGACAATTGTGACTTTATACCGGCGGGATTGATGCAAAAATATACTTCTACTAAAGTGCCGGAAGATGCTTTTGCAGATCTTAAAAATGGCAATGTTACTTTGCCTATGTATCTATACCTTGTTGGTGGAGCTAAAGGCGTAATCTTTGATTTTTTAAAAGAAGGGCCACTGAAAAATTCATTTGACAAGGAAACACAATTCGCCATATTTGAAGATATACAACCATATATATTCGATGCCATGTTGTTGGGTAAAGAAATCAGCCGGCAGGCACAACAGCAGCTTGAAAAGGCTAACCCCGCTTACCCTGCTCTTTCGTACATGAATAGCATCGCCGTCAAAAATCGTTTTTACAAATTCTTTGAGCAGCCGAATAAAACCGAACTTTACTATGAATACAGCTAAGGATCCAAACGCATTTAAAAAACAACTTAGCTTAATCGAAAAAGAATTCGACTATTCTCCGGACTCGGGGGCTTCTTCGTCCCCGAATATTCGGAGAATTATCGCTTTCCCGGAGGTCGATGAGTTTTTCTATATGTTGCAGGATCGCCTGCATATGATTATCGATCTCTATGTGGTAAGGGGAAAGTTTACGCTTTTCGTAAATGCCTATCCGCGAAAAAGGGTCGTGAGAGTGGAGCGTGGTAAAGAACTCGCTCAGGGTACCCTTGGGTACATAGGTGTGGATCGACAGCGGGAATTGCTGGAGCGGGAAAATCCCATCCCTGAAATTGAGCAGTACTGGAATCGTTTGAATCCGCTTCATACGGTGAGTGATACGCCTACTGTAAGTTCGAACGTATTTAACCGCGCTTGCCGAAATGAACTTTCTGAAGATAGCATAAAAGTTGGTTATTTAAGGAACTACTTTGCTCCTATTCTGGATCCTGAATCTACTGATCGGGTGCTTACAGAGAACCAAAAGATGGAGTACCAGATCCTAAATGCTCACTTCAATGTTGAAACGGATCATTTCTTGTCGGTTCCGCTCATTCAGTTTGGAGAGTTCGACGGAGTAGTACACATCGTTTTTGAACATGCTGACTTCCCAAGGCTTGTTACGGTTAAAGAAGATGGGAGTGAACACATACGAAAGGGCTTGTTAAGGGCAATTATTCGTGGATTTACTTCTGAATATGAGGGGCTTATCCTCAATTGGGATTTGGTGGGAGAGAACCTGGAAAAAAGCTCTGAGCTTCGTTATATCTTCAACGAGGAATTCTATCACCGGATTAACACGAACCCAATTCTTAAGGAATTAGACTTTTTGAGCTATTACTTAAAATATAAGCCTTATTACGATAAGCGATTTAAGTACGGTGATTCCATTCCGGAATATATTTTTAGGGCCTATCTTAAGGTGGCCATCATGTCTATCCTCGTTGATTCTTATGCCCACAATGTTAGTGCTCACAGCCTTACAGCTTTAAATTGGATTCTGAAGCGGAGAGCTGCTATGGCCAAATTGAAGCCAAATTACAATGATGAAAAACGTGTGAATGAAATTGAGGAAATCCTGGGGAAAGATATTCGCCGGATTTCTGATAATAATAGCCGATTGAGAGAGCTGTTGGCACCTTATCTCAAAGGAGAGCAAGCACCAACGGTCCCATCTTTTTCTGAAAGGGCGGGAGAATTACCCTTCCTCCTGCGTTATCAAAATGATCTGTCCCGGGAGCTACAACCTCTGGTGAATTTCCTGGCAGAAAAAGGTGCCTTCTGGAGTGGGGTTACCCGTGATTATAACTTTGGAGGCGAAGCTACCAACCTTTTCGATACCTTATGGCTTGATTTTATCAATAATCCCCTTTATTTAGGTACAATTGCTAAGACGGAGGATATTACACGGGTCAATTTTAAATTCGTTCTTCATCAATCCACTAAAGTTCATCCCGATAATCCATTTGTAATAGAACACGAACCAATGCTGGAGGGCATTCTGGCTGTTATCGACATCAACGCTCCGCGTCCTGAGGATGAGGAAGACGAAAACGGCGATAAATACGTATCCATAAGTGGCAATCGCCTTTATCATCGTCAATATCGTGAGCTGGAAGATCGATCCATGTTTGTACAGCCCGGGAATGAGTATGTGGGTATCCGCCATAAACTGTCTGATTGTTGTAAAGTGTTTTTCCCCGGAGGTGTTGTAGGAAGACATGCGTTTTTCACTATCCTGGAGAATGAAATTCGAAATGTGAAGCATTATTCCGGACAGGAACTGAAAAGAATGCAGAAGGAAGGGATCACGCTAGTGATCAGCATGGAGCAAACGAATATTTATAATAAAAAAGAAGAGGATAACGAGCTGTATAAAATAGGGGTTTGGCTGGAGGCTCCTACCAAATTAGTTCAACCTCAGTCTACGAGTGAGAGCCCCTACCTGGTGAAACGCCGTTACGATACTGCAAAAGAAAAGATCATGACCTCCCGGACATTCAATCCTAAGTTAGGAGGGAATTTTCAGGATAAGATCTGCGCTTCCATGCTCTTCAATAATGTGTTCAGCCACGTTCAAAGAGGGGATAGCGATCCGTTCCGCCCTACCAAAAAGCTGGATACAGAAAAAGATAAGTTATACTACCCCTGGATTATATCAGCTGTTTCTACCCTTGAAAGGCCCAATACAGATTTTGAGTTAAGTCGAAAAAGTGGCTATAAAGATCACTTCACTGCTGAGTCTTTTGAAAAGCTATATCCTTTTGATCGTTCTGCGAGAGGGTATTTTAAGAAATATTTCTATTTGTGGAAAGGTCAGGAGGTGTTGTGTATAAATGCCGATAACGCCAGTGTAGAGGATACGTTTAAGGTTGATAACCTTTCCCGTTTTAAGTTCATTTGTTTTTATGGAGAAGACGAGCAAAGAATCAATGATTCCAAGCAAAAAGCTCGCAAAGCCGGAGTTATTCGGGTATTAAGCAAAAAACTGGATGAAGGGGATACGCTCGGAGGCTACCGTTGCTGGCTTCCTACCTGGTTCGGTCCGGAAAATAAGGTGTTAGAGCTGGTTGAAAAATCGACTACTGAATATGGTGCAAGTGTTCCGATCGGTTATATTGAGTTTGAAGGAAAAACGGGATCAATTAACTTCTCGGGAAGCCATTCGCTTCAGCATGCTCAGCACCGAACCCTGTTTATGGCGCATTCTGGTACGACTGAATACGAAGATGACGATGTAATCCGCTACCGGACGCACGGCCTGTATAAGCAACATTACTTTGAAGATGGCTTGGTGGGCGTTGAGCAACAAAAACTCATGGCAGAGTTATTCGAGGTATTGGAAACCAAAATTTGCATTTTTGATAATCGTGTGAAGCACCGCCTCAGAATGGAGGAGGAAAATCGTAAAAATGTATTTAAAAAACACCTCAAACTTGTAGTCGGCGGCGAACAGCCGCCTTACAAAGATTCTCAGGGCCGATGGACGGGCGACTGGGAAAATGAACTCAAAGCATCTATCGTAGATTGTCAGTTATTAGTGCTGCACTTGACGTATATCGATAGCATTCTCAGCGAAAAGTACACGGGCCTTGATGATTCTGATCGGGAAAAGATCGAGGAAAGTACCCTTGGGTTTTTCATTGAAAACGAAATCCTTCCGGCTGTAACTAAAGACGGTGAAAACCTTCCGGAAAACTTTGTCTTCATTGTCACCACAGGCAGAGGCCGGACGGAATGGTGGGATAAGCTTATGGAAAGCCCGCGATATAGCAAATTTGCATCATGCATTACGTTCCGACCGGTAGAGTCAATTATTACGGTGATGGAAAATGCGGTGAATAAAAAAGATGATATTGAACTTAAACATAATCTGGTGAAGGTGCTGCTAGGCTCCTGATCATCGATTACACTGATGTCGCAGATGGGGTTGGAGCTGCGCTCCAACGGGAGAAAATGAGTCGGCCGAAGGCCGACGAGTTTCCATCACCTTGG
Organism: uncultured Saprospiraceae bacterium; assembly: GCA_964537285.1. Classification (GTDB taxonomy): domain Bacteria; phylum Bacteroidota; class Bacteroidia; order Chitinophagales; family Saprospiraceae; genus CAZHZT01. The sequence continues at coordinate 12,226 of CAZHZT010000081.1, forward strand.
AGCGCAGCTCTAATTTCGTCTGTGTCCTCCGCACAATTAGTGATCGGCTTTTCTGGTTGACTAAGCGGAAGGGAATTGCCAGAAAACGGAAAAATCATTTCGCCAATTCTTTGTGCTTTGGAGGAAAATAATTACTTTTGAACAACCGTGAGTCAAGGGGTAAGCTTTTTCTCACGAATTAAGTTATGCTACTAAATCCACATCGGGAATGAGATCACGCCAACGAATCATCGTTATTGTTTGGAAGTGGGCTGCCCACAACCTGCAAAATGAAGGAAAATGGTATATCGGTCAAAAAGAGACTGATAGTGATGTGCTGTATTGCCTATCGGAGAATAGTGGTTTTCAGGCGTATAATGAAGAGATTCTTTCTATACTACAACACCATTCACCGAATGCGGATGCTATGGTGTTTTTTCACAGAAAATCACTGCCTCAGCAGATCGATTTCCCGGGATTACTATTAAAATACAAGAGCATTCTATGTGAAAATGCTTTAGCCTCCTGTAATATAAAGTTGTTTGACTTTGGAAGTGGTGAAGATTTCCTTTATCTGGCAAATAATGATGATGGCCTATTAGGTGTAAACGGTGAATTCCCTAGCCGGAAGTATTGGATAAATGCAGAAACAGGCGAGCAAAAGTGCGTTGACATCGACTTCTTTGTCGATAAAAAAGCTCAGGTGCTTCGCTCAAATGCTTTTAATAAAATGTGGGATCATTATTTTTATTCCGTAAAAAAGAAAACAATGATCCTCAGAGAAGAGCTGTTAAGGCACTTTCTGAATTTTACGACAGATAAAGACCCTAAAGATGCTTTAGTGTTTTATGATCAGCTTCAAGCGGCAGAACCTTTAAAGCTGAAAGTAAAAAGCTTTATGAATAAAAAAGTCTCCCTCCCGCCGGGAGCAAAAAACGGAAATGGCCTTTTTAATAATGGAGAGGGTTATTTCAAAGCCACTTATGGCGAGGATGCTGAAAATGCCTACCAACAATTAAAAGATCAATTGGACGTCCTGTTGAATCCCCCCTTCGACCCGGTCGTCCCTTATGAGTTGTTTAGAGGTATCCGTGATGGGTTTGATGATCTCCTTAACTTGATCACGGATTACGCAGATTACACGGATAGGGTTGGAGCTACGCTCCAATAGGATTTTGATTTCGGCCTGCGGCCGAAACTGTTGCTAAATGCACATGTTTGGCGAAGGCTGAAGTACTGTTCGGCGAAGGTTAAAGCACGGTTCGGCGAAGGCTAAAGCACGGTTCGGCGAAGGCTGTAGCCTTCGTCGCAACAAAAAGCAATTAATCTCGTACGGATTTAAATGAAACTACCCATTCTGTCATCTGAAAAAAGATTTATTGCTTCTTTCAAATTCTACTTTGACAACCAAAAGGTGGAATTAATTCCACTTGAAGCATCGCACAATACTTTTTCAGAAGATACTTTGCTTATTTTCTCACCACTTTTGAGCAACGGCGTTTACACGAATCCAATAAAGGTATGGCAGGCTTTTTTGAAAAAGAAAAAGCCGAATTGTAAGTTGATCATAGCTGGCTTCAAAGAAGCGGTGCATGAAAACTATATCGATTTGTTTAATTTGCCGGGTAATTGGAACGATTTTTTGGATAAAGCTAAAAACGCAGGAGAAGAATGGGAGCCAATTGATGGCGGCGGAGCAGAATTGAGCCAAAAACTTTTCCGCTTCTACGAAGGACATGGAGCTGAAAGCTTATTGGATATTTTTAATAAAATAAAAAATAAATTTCATTTGATAAAAAGGGAAATGGAAAAGAGGAAGCTTAGCTTGGAAGTGACCGTGGAGGCCTACGAAAGCTTTTCGGACGAGCCCGAAAGCTTCTGGGACGGCCTGAATGCCCACTGGAATGTACTCATGGGCCGCTGGAACAAATACTATACGCTATTTGACTATTTGCCTTTTTACCAGCTGTTTAAGGAAATAGACAGCCGACTTAGGACGTTGAACAAGTACTTTTGGGATGAAAAATGGGATGATCAACGCCTTTTTGAAGCAGATCGCCTCATCGCGGAGATGAATACACGTTTATCGGCCATAAAGCAAGATTATGTCGCTTGAGAATTATAACATACTGATCGTTGATGATGACCTGGAAGTGCACAAGGATATGCGCTTTGCCTTACGGGCGCACTATATCTTTGATGGAGCACATACGGAAGAGAAGTTGCGCGAAAAACTCAGTCAAAGATCTGTGGTTTACGATCTGATCCTACTGGATTTGGTTTTGGACGAAAGTGGCGAAAAGGTCGGTATGAACTGGATTGCCGAGATCAATAAGAAATTCCCGCAAATTCCTATTGTGGTGATTACTTCTGATGATAGCGTGCAGACGGTCGTGCAAGCCATGCAGGAAGGAGCAGTGGATTATCTGCACAAAGGTGATGTCGATTACGATCTTTGGGAGGAAAAATTCCGTAAGATTATTGAGGAACGGAAGAAAGCGGCGGAGAGTGTCGTGCTTAAAGCGGACTTAAAGCGCTTTAAGGATAAAGAAAAGCGAGAGCATTCTTTTATTGGTGAAAGCCCCAAGGTTTTAGAAATAAAGAAACTGCTCCGCATCGTAGCCGAAGAGCCGGATGTAACGGTGCTTATAACCGGCGAAACAGGTGTTGGAAAGGAAGTAGCTGCCCGCTACATGCATCGCTTCGGCCCTCGAAAAGACCGACCTTTTTATGCTATTAACCTCTCTGCTTTCTCTGAAGAACTGCTGGAAAGCGAATTATTTGGGCACATTAAAGGGGCCTTTACCGGAGCCAGTAAAGATAAAGAGGGCTATTTCCGCCAGGCCAATACCGGTATCCTTATGTTGGACGAGATCGGCGATATTCAGGCAGAATTACAGATTAAGTTGCTGCGGTTATTGGAGCAAAAGGTGGTGCGGCCGGTTGGCTCTGATAAAGATATTCAACTCGATGTGCAAATCGTGGCAGCCACCCACCGCAATTTGAAAGAAGAAATTGAAAAAGGCAATTTCCGCCTCGACCTCTATCAGCGCCTGAAAAATGTGGAAGTGTGCATACCCCCTTTACGCGAGCGCCGCGAGGATATTCCTTTGATCATAGAACACTATTTATCGCAGAAATACAATTTCACCAGCGAGGTCATCTCGAAAGAAGTGATGGACAAGCTGATGACTTATTCCTTCCCTGGCAATGTTCGGGAACTGACGAATGCCATGGATTTTATGTTCCTCCAAAAGCGCCTTCAAAAGAAAGATTTTATCGATTTTGATTGCCTGCCTGCGGATATGCTGACGAGTGCGGCGCCTTCCTTGGTTGCTACCACGCCAGAAGCTTCTCCTCAACCTTCTTATGGAAGCAATGGCAATGGCTGGGGCAATATCAATGGCATCAGCTTGAAGAAGATTTCGGAAGATGAGCCGGTGGCGATCTTGCATCTGGAGAAGATTGAATCGGTATTGCAAGTGAAGAATAAGGTGAAAGGGGATGCGGCGGTAGCGCTTGGTCTGCGCAATGCGGATGATTTGCGCTATCGGGTGAAGGAGTATTTTAAGCGCTTCCCGCATTTGTTTGAGCGCTTTCCGTTGATTAGGGAGGTGTATCGGAGGATTGTTTCTGCTTAAATTGGTCTCTTATTCTTTGTAGGCTCTGGATGATTTCATTTGGTCTAAATTAATTTAGACCAAATGAAATCATCCGGAGCATTTAAAGTTGGCTCTATTTAACAATCGTTACATCTCCCTTATAAGTTCCGATAAACCCATCAAAAAACTCTACTTCTGCATAATAAACGAACACCGCCGGGTTCAATTTCTGTTCCTTGAACCTCCCGTCCCAGCCCTGGCTGATATCACCGGGCAGTACGTTATTGGTCTCGAAAACCTTGTTGCCCCAGCGATCAAAAACGCGGAGCGTTTTGATCAATACCATCGTCTCGTCGCCATATACGGTGAAGCGGTCATTTTCGCTGTCGCCATCGGGCGAGAAGGTGTTGGGGATGAAAACATTCCGGCGTCTGTCAACGTAAATGGTGACCTCATCGGTGGCGCGGCAACCGTTGTTGGCGAATACATTGACCTGGTAATTTTGAGTAAAATAGGGCTGAACTTCAATCGTAGGGCAGGCAATACATTCGATGCTGTCGATATTCGGCCATAGGATGGAATCAATTTCATTTAAAGTGAAATTAAGCTGGGCGTTGAGTTCGACGATGTCTCCTAGTTTGATGATCTGATCGTCACCGAGTTCTACCAGTACTTCTTCCGGGGAAAGAAGGTTGATTGATTGAGTTGTGCTGCACTCATTGGCATCAATGAGCAGCACTTCGTGTGGCCCTTCTTCTAAGCCAGTGAAGATAGAGGTGCTGGTGACAGGGCCATTGTCGATGCTGTATTGGTATGGCATCACGCCGCCAAATGGAGCTACTTCAATCACTCCGCTTCGCGGATCATTACAATCGAGGTCTGTCGGAATGAGATCAAGATCTAGCGGTGGGGGAGGAGAGAGGAATACTGAATCGAAAGCCTCACAATTGTTAGCGTCGATGACGGTGACGAAATGCCAGCCTTCGCTCAATTCAGTTGCTGTGGCTTCGGTTTGATCATTTGACCAGACATACTGAAATGGTGCTTCGCCTCCGTTTTCAACGATGGCCATTGCGCTTCCATCGGTATTGCCAATGCAGCTAATTCCAAAACCATTATAGTCACTTTCTAAATCAACACCGATCTCTGGTGGGAAATTCGGTGAAATTTGGGATTCAACCGTTGTGATCAGACCATCCGAGGAGGTGATCGTAATGGAATAATTGCCCAGGCCGAGTCCTCCGACTTCGAATGGAGTACTGGCATTTGGAATCGTGCCACTTCCGCTAGGTGGATTCCCCGTGCCGGTCCAGGAGTACGTATAAGGGCCCTGTCCATTGGCAATGTTCAGGGTGATAATTCCACTGTTTTCATCACAGGGGATATCATCTCCTTCTGCAATTACATCTAGAGGGCAATCCTCTGGTGCAGAAAGTTGCGTGAAAATGAAGACAGTACTGTCGCAGCCGTCTTCGTTTATGAGGTTTAAAGTAACCAAGCCGGTGTCGGCAGGATTACAGCTTTCCGTAAATAGCAAAGTCGTATCACTATCCAGTAATTCTATGGTTTCGAAAACCAGGCTGTCGCATCCGTCCTGATTGGAAAGCACTGTAAGGAAAACACCTTCTTCATCCGGGTCACAGGTAGTGCTGGAAGTGAAGGTCGTGTCGTTGGGAAGCAGCGTTACGGTTTCAATTACCAGGCTATCGCAATTGAATTGGTTGTTAAGGAGGTCGCTAAAAACACCCACTGCCGTAGAGTCGCAAGTGCTGCTAAATAAGAAGGTGGTATCACTAGGAAGCAGACTCACCGTTTCCACAATCAAACTATCGCAGCCGAACTGGTTCGTCAGTAAGGTGTTAAAAACGCCCACGTCATTGGGATCGCAGGAAGCATCCGTTAAGAAGGTGGTGTCGCTTGGAAGCAGAGAAACCGTTTCCACGATTAAGCTATCACAGCCGAATTGGTTCGTGAGTAAACTGTTGAAAATACCCACATCATCTGGGTCGCAACTGGCACTTTCGATGAAGGTCGTGTCTGAAGGAAGTAGATTTACTGTTTCAATGATTAAGCTGTCGCAGCCCGACTGATTGCTGAGTAATGTTGTGAAAACTCCGGTATCCTCGGGTTCACAAGACGCATTGTTAATGTATGTAGTATCTTTCGGAATTAAGCTTATGGTCGTAATGATTAGGCTATCGCAACCAAATTGATTGTTTTCTATATTGAAAAAAGTACCTACCTCAGCAGGATTACAAGAACCATCGTTAATGAATGTGGTATCGCTAGGCAGTAGTGATACCGTATGAATGATCAAGCTATCGCAGCCAAATTGATTGAAAAATAAGGTTTGGAATTCCCCTACATTGGAAGGATTACAGGAGGCGTCAAAGGTAAAAGTTGTATCACTGGGTAGAAGGGAAACCGTTTCCACAATTAAGCTGTCGCAACCAAATTGGTTGGTAAGAAGGGTTTCAAATACCCCAATATTCGCTGGATTACAGGAACCGTTGAACACAAAGGTCGTATCACTTGGCAATAAGGTAACCGTTTCTACCACCAAACTATCACAACCAAATTGATTGCTTAGTAGGGTTTCGAAAATACCTATATCCTCCGGATCACAGGAAGTACTGCTGATGAAAACCGTATCGCTAGGAAGTAGGTTAACCGTTTCTATAACCAGGCTGTCGCAACCAACTTCATTGTTTAATAAAGTGGAAAAAGTACCTGTTGAATCGGGATCGCAAGATGTGGAGGTTGTGAAAGTCGTGTCGCTTTCCAATAAATTTACGATAGTAATGATCAAACTATCACAGCCAAAAGCATTGGTTAAGGTTTCAGTGAAAACGCCCGTATTGGCTATATCGCAATCTCCTTCAGTGACATAGGTCGTGTCTGGAGGAAGAAAAGTAACCGTTTCAATAACTAAACTATCGCATCCTTGCTGGTTTTGCTGAAGATCTGTGAATATTCCGGCGGCATTTTCATCGCAGGTATTGCTTTCAATGTAGGTGGTATCAGAAAGTATTAGATTAACGCTTGTGATGATGGTACTATCACAGCCATTGTCTCCACTTAAAGTTTGAGTGAAAATACCCGTTAATGAAGGATCGCAGTTGGTGTCGAACAGCAGCGTTGTATCCAGGGGATTTACAATTAATTCAGTGGTAACTGTACTATCACAGCCATTAATGGTATTAAAAATATCTGTGTACGTTCCTGCTTCGGTTTGAAAACCACCTGCCAGGAAAACGCTATCGCCCGCGCAGATTGAAATGCTGGGATTGGTGCTGGCAGGAAAGTTAACTAACAAGTTGCTTTCGTCTGTATTCATTCCTTGACAAGCAGGATCAGAATTGTCTTCAAAAGAAACGATAGAGTAGGTAGTGCTTTGAGCTGGACTAACGCTTACGGTATGCCCATTTGTAATATCTACCAGGGTAAAAGAAGAATCTCCATCGGTGTAAATTAAATCAAAAGGACCATTGCCTTCCAAACTGAAGTTAAGTTGAGCCATTTCATCCAAACAAATTACCGAATCTACTTCAATCCCGGCAACAGGTATTGGGTTGAAAATAACCGGTGTACCAGGCGCTACCGAAAGGCAAGGATCATCCAGGTCTACCTCGCCGTTACTGTCTGGGTTCCCAAAAATAGCGGAGATGTAGTACACTTCACCATATTCCAGAATAGCCGGATCAAAGAAGAAGGTAGTATTATCGCTTATCATCAATATATTTCCAAGAAACCCTGCACTGCTGGTATGAAGGACATACTGAACGATATCATTGCCGTCATTAAATTCTGTACCGGGGTCGTAAAGAGCTGTTGCCGCTTCATCGCCACAAACAGAAATGAGCAGGGTATCCATTTCGCCCACTTCAGTTAAACAATCGCAGCTGAAACTACCCATCAAGTTCATCGTGTCGCAGCCAAATTGATCGAAGAGCATGATGTTGTAATTGTTTCCGTTAAGGATTGGGGCGCTGGTGAAGGTATATGGTGGCGTTTGCGTTAAAGTGCCACTATTTCCAACGATAGTGTAAGAAGAAGGATCTCCACCAGCAATTTCGAAGCTAACCGTGTAAGAGGTATTATCTGTTTCGCAATTAATTTCCGGATCGACGATCATCGGAGTATTTACAACTACTATCTCTGCAGTTCCGCTGCCTGTATTGGTACACCCCGTTTCATCCGTTACCTCCAGAATAGCATAACTGCCTGCTTCAGAAACGTCAAGCGGAAAGCTGGTTCCATTGATTAATATTGGCGGTTGTTGGACTCCGTCAATTGTATAAATTACGGTGACTACTCCGGTGCCTGTAACATCAAACACTAAAGGCGTGCTGTTCCCTTCACAAATAGTATCGCCTCCAGAAAGGATAGCCGTTGGCAAGGGAAGGATCTCGATGGAAATGGAATCGATATCAAAGCAACCTTCGGAAGTGGTAAAAGAATATATGGCCCAATGCATTCCGGCTCCTAATCCGGCCGGATCAACCTGACCGTTGGAGTCGGCAGCGCCACTCCAGCTACCTCCGGGAGGAGTAGCCGAAAGATCCTGAATGCCTGCATTTTCACAGAAAGGCCCGGCAGGATCAATTTGGATTTCAGGCGTTTCGTTTACGGTAATTATAATTTGAGTACTGTCCGTACAGCCTTCTGTGTTCGTGAAACTATAGGTAACCTCATGTTGTCCTGGCCCCAGAATAGCAGGATTAATTTCTCCGACTGAATTAGCAGCACCTCCCCAGCTTCCTCCAACAGGGCTTGCATTCAGGCTTTGTATGCCCGCATCTTCACAGAAAGGCCCGTCTGGGTTAATACTGACATCCGGAACAGGAAGAATAGTGACATTTATTTGCGCAGAATCGGTACAACCTTCTGTATTGGTAAAACTGTAAGTAACGGAATAAGTACCTGCACCAAGAGTTTGAGGATCAATTTCTCCATTGGCATCTGCAACTCCTCCCCAGATTCCGCCAGCAGGGGTTGCATTTAATGCTTGTATACCTGCATCTTCACAAAAAGGCCCTGCCGGATCAATACTAATATCCGGCACAGGAAGAATGGTGACATTTATTTGCGCGGAATCGGTACAGCCTTCTGTATTCGTAAACGTGTAAGTGGCTGAATAGGTGCCTGCTCCAAGTGCGGCCGGGTTAATGCTGCCATCCGTAGTGAAGCCTGTCCAAATTCCGCCAGGTGGAGAGGCGTTAAGGCTTTGGATGCCGGCATCCTCGCAAAATGGTCCGGCTGAATCAATGCTTACTACCGGCACAGGAAGTATGGTAATATCTATTTCGGCTGAATCGGCGCAGCCTTCCGGTGATGAGAAAAGATAGGTAGCAGTGTATGTGCCGGGGCCTAAAGTAGCCGGATCAATGCTGCCGTCGGTGGTTACCCCTCCCCATGTTCCGCCGGGAGGCGTGGCACTAAGGGTTTGTGAAGGTTCGCTTTCGCAAAAAGGCCCTGCCGGGGCAATACTAACGCTTGGAGTGGCGAATACTTCAATATTTATTTGGTCTGCATCTGAACAATCGGCAGTATTATCAAATGTGTAGGTAACAGTATGAATGCCTGGCCCAAGTTGCGCCGGATCGATCTGCCCATTGGCATCGGCTGCACCGCCCCATGTGCCTCCGGGAGGAGAAGCGCTAAGGCTTTGGATCGTGTCCTGATCGCAAAAAGGCCCGGCTGGGTCAATGACAGCATTAGGCACGGCTTCAATTTGTATGAAAAATTGGTCGTTATCAGAGCAGGTGCCGTCGTTGAATGTGTAGGTGACCAAATATGTCCCCGGGCCTAAATTGTCCGGATTTATCTGTCCATTCGCGTTGGCTACGCCCCCCCAGGTTCCGCCGGGTGGTGCAGCAGTAAGCGTTTGAATACCTGAGTCCTCGCAAAAAGGTCCGGCCGGGTCTATGAGTGCCTGCGGGGTAGGAAGTACTAAAATGGTCGTGGTGGTGCTTCCCGTGCAGCCAAGAAAATCGGTGAAAAAATAAACAACCGAATGGAGCCCCGGACCCAGAGTGGATGGATCTACAATTCCTGCAGCATCGGCAGCGCCTCCCCATATGCCACCGGCTGGTGAACCAATAAGCTGCTGAGGGCCGTCCGTATCGCAAAAAGGCCCGGCAGGCAGTATGGTCACGATGGGAGCCGGTTGGATGAAAATGAAAATTTGATCGGTATTTTGACAGTTGTTGCCATCGATAAAAGTGTATGTAACTAAGTGTGTGCCAGCTCCTAGTGCGGTTGGGTCGATCTGGCCGAAGGGATCAGCCGCTCCTCCCCATATTCCTCCGGGAGGCTGGGCAATAAGTATCTGAACCGGATCATTTTCACATAGATCAGTAGGGGGGAATATGGCTACAAAGGGCGGAGGAAAAACATCGACAAATGTTGTGGCTGTATTCGTACAGCCATTGGCATCGGTGACGGTCACGGTGTAAGTACCAACATCGGCTAAAGTAACATTGGTTAAGGTAGGATTTTGCTGATTGGAGCTAAAGTTTGGCCCCGACCAGGAATAACTGTTCCCACCACTCGCAAATAAATTTATATTTTCTCCTTCACAAACAGGCCCGTCATTGGCTGCCGTAGCTACAGGAGGAGGGAAAAGAAACACCGTAACATCATCCGTAGCCGTAGAACCGCAATCGTAGGTAATCGTGACATCATAAGTGGTCGTTATTACGGGAGTAGCAATAGGATTACTAATATCAAGCGCACTTAAAGTCGGATCAAATGCCCAACTATAAGTCGTTCCATTCGGATCTGCCTGAAGTTGGGCGGATTCTCCTTCGCATATCGTCACATCCTGCATAGGAACAAGCGTAGGGCTATCCAGACAAATGGTGTGCGTATTGAACGCGCCTCCGGTAGAAGCTGTGAACCCCCAGAAAACATTGGAGTTCCCACCAAAAATATCGTTGACAATATTGCCGGTGTAGGACAGGATGAACTGGCCATCCATAGTGACTGAAAATGTTTGGGTAGAGGGATCCCAGTCGAAAACCACGCAATGTTCCATACAATCTTCGAGATTGGGTTGAGTGACTGGTCCTGCTAAATTCGTTGGCGAAGCATGATCATTGTTTCCGTTAGATATAATGGCTACGTGATCTTGGGGGGGATCCTGGCGATCGCCATTCTGCCAGGTATCAAACTCTACCGCAAAGGAGGGAGTAATGCCTTGATAGCCAATTCCGCCTCCACCAATACCTAGGGCGGTATTTGTTGTGGTAAAAAGGAAAACAATGCCATCGGCTCCGCCATCGCTACAACCAAAGTTGGCCTGAACGACTTCGTTGAAGGGCTGGGAAAGGTCAATGGTGCTGGCAGAAAGCATGGAACCCGCTTGGTTGGTTGAAGAGGCGGTCAATTGATAGCATTCTCCGCCAGTAGCTACGGCGGTTCCATTGAGCACAAACTGAGCGTACAGGAAAGATGTGGAGCTTAAAAGGGCAATAAAGCCAGTGAAAAGTAATCGTAGGAGCATAGTTTATTAGTTGAAATACGTGTGTACTAGTATTCTTTTGAGTAAATATAGGGAGTTGTTTGTATTTTGTGGAAGAAAATATGGAATTGATGGAATATAGGCAATAAATTTTGTTAATTCGGCGAAGGCTAAAGCCTTCGTCGTTGCAGCTTTAGCAACCGATCAAACTTCCATATATTTAAAAATCAATCATAATCCTCATGCTAAAAAAACTATTCTTCACAAGCATCTTTTTTTCCATTTTAACCCTCATCCTCAGCTTCTGCACCCAAACAGAAGCCGAAAAAGGCCTCGGCGATCCTGCAAAAAACTATCAAAAATTCTGTGCCGGTTGCCATGGTGAGCGCCTCGAAGATTTTGTCAATCGTAAATGGATTTACGGAAATTCCTGGAATGAAGTGAAAAAATCCATCGCCAAAGGATATCCCGTGGATGGCATGTCTGCCTATGAAGAAACCTTCAGCGATCAGGAACTGGCAGAGCTGACCGATTATATTATGAACGCGATTGAAAATCAGGCCAATCTGGCTTTTGCTGAAACCAACGACTGGACTGGAATTATTGAATCGGAAAAGCAAAATTTTCGGCTCGAAAAAGTGGTGAGTGGACTGAATAGCCCCTGGGGACTGGCTTTTTTACCCAATGGCGATCTGCTGGTAACGGATAAATCAGGCGAGTTCTACAGACATAATCCGGAGCAAGGCTTACAGCAAATTAGTGGCGTCCCCAAGGTGAAATATGCCGGGCAAGGTGGACTCATGGATGTGGCCGTACACCCTGAATTTGAAGAAAACAACTGGATTTATCTTTCGTTTTCCAAGCCGAACGGAAATACAGCTACTACTGCCATTCTGCGTGCTAAACTCAATGGAACGCAACTAAGCCAGCAAGAAATCATTTTTGAAGCCGCTCCTTATTTCAATACCCGCCATCATTATGGCTCCAAGCTAGTTTTTGATAAAGAAGGCTACTTATACTTTGGCGTTGGAGATCGGGGAAGGCGGGATGATAATCCACAATACCTGAATAATCACTGTGGTAAAATTCATCGCATCAAGGATGATGGGAGCATACCTGCCGATAATCCTTTTGTAAATGACGATGAAGCCAAGCATTCCATTTATTCCTATGGGCACCGCAATCCTCAAGGCATCGCTATGCATCCGGAAACTGGCCGAATTTGGGAGCATGAGCATGGCCCGCGCGGAGGCGATGAACTGAATCTTATTCAAAAAGGCCAAAACTATGGCTGGCCGGTTATTTCCTATGGCATCAACTACAATGGCACCATTTTTACCAATAAAACTGAGCAGGAAGGGATGCTGCAACCTGAAAAATATTGGGTGCCTTCCATCGCTCCTTGTGGTATGAGCTTCGTAGACAGTGACCTATATCCGAATTGGAAAAATGATATCCTCGTGGGCTCCCTTCGCTTTAAGTACATTGCCCGCGTGGACTTGGAAGGTGATGAGGTGGTAGGAGAAGAGGCACTGCTAGAGGGCATTGGCCGATTAAGGGCTATTGAAATCGGGCCGGAGGGGCATATTTGCTTTTCAGTGGAAGAGCCGGGCGTGGTGTACAGAATTATTCCGGAGGGGTAGGGGGAGCGTCGAGGTTTGTGTTTTCAAAGCCCGCCACAGGCTAGCCTGTGGCGGGCTTTGAAAA
>CAZHZT010000082.1:0-24287 GCA_964537285.1 uncultured Saprospiraceae bacterium
CCACCAAAATAATCGCTTCTAAAGCTATCAAGGATTTAGTTCCTGAAGCACTAGCTATTTTTTATTTTGTATTTCATTGCAATAATAAGTGTAGTTCCTTTTCCTTCCTCACTATCCAGTTTTATTTTCCAGCCATGTTCATCTACGATGTTTTTTACATAAAAAAGCCCCAGTCCAAAACCTTTTACATTGTGAACATTACCGGTTGGGACCCGAAAAAATTTCTTGAAGACTTTGGCTTGATATTCTTTAGAGATTCCAATGCCCTTGTCTTTAACGATCAATATAAGTTTTTGTCGTTTGTTATAAGTGCTAACTTCAATATCGGGAGTGCCTTTGCAGTATTTTACGGCATTGTCCAGGAGGTTGTTGAGTATATTATTCAAGTGAAGTGCATCTGCTTTTAGAAAGGAATGTTCAGCAAGTAAGTTGGTTTGGATTCGGCCACCATCGGCCTGAATTTTCATTTCTATGCTATTGACAGTTTGCCTGATCACTTCATGCAGGTCAATGGTTTCTAGCTTGAGCTTAAAGCTGTCGCGTTCAATTTTTGCCAATTGCAATACCTTTTCCACCTGATTATTGAGCCGGTCATTTTGGTTGCTAATGATATGCGCGTAACGCAGCAAGCGATCATTTTGCTTAATGCTATCGTTGTTTATGAATACGTTGGCTCCAATTTTAATCGTAGAGATAGGTGTTTTAAACTCGTGGGTCATATTATTAATAAAGTCCTTTTGCATTTCTGACAGCAACTTCTGCCTAAGGATTACAAAGATGGCGTACAAAAAAAACAGGATAGTGATGAAGAGAATAATCGAAAAGATTATGGTTAGTTTCATATTTCCGAGAACGTAACTGGTACGGTTCGGGAAACGGACGCCGAAATAGTATTCAAATTCATCGTAGGTAGGTAATTTTTCTTTTTCGACAACCTCTTTTGATTCGGCGATGGGGTAGTTGACGTATCTTCCATAAACCATTTCCCGGTTGGCGCAGTCATAAATGCCATACTCGTAGTCTTCGTTGAGTGCAACCGCTTCCAATTCTTTTTGAAGAAAATAATCTAAATTATTTGCATCAATAACGTTATTGATATTAATGACGTAATAATCCGGCCCAATTTGGTTCACGAGATTTTGCGAGGGTAAAGGATAGTCACTCAGTGCTGCCAGCTCTTTCGCAACATTTATCAGGGCAATACGCGCTTTTTCATGGAATCGGCTTTCTTCCAGGTTCCATGTTGTCAATACGAGATATGCCTGGATGGCGATAATGCCAATGATGGATAGTGCTCCAAACAGCACTACACCTTTAATCGTGTTCTTTCTGATGACTTAACTTTTTATTAACAATTATTGCTAGCTCATTAACAGGAGGTTGGGCGTTTTGCCCCTATTTTTGTAAAAGGATACTAAATGATATAGTTCTTTGACATAAATTGTGGAAAATGGAACTTCAAAATGATAACCCTTGAATGCCCTTGTGGCTGAAAGGGTTATCATTTTGAAGTTCCACACAATTTGTCAAAGAACGAACGATATTATTCTTGGATGCTTTTTACAGGCATCGGTCTATAGAAAAAATCGTAAATTTAGGTTCGAAAAAAATATTACTTATCTATTTTATTAATTTAAAAATAACTTTCCACATGAAAAAGTTCGCAACACTAATGATTCTGGTTTTGCTAGCAGGTTTTTCTGTTTTGCAAGCTCAAACATCAACTCCGGCAACTCCAACTGCTCCAAAGGACCTTGGAATCGAATGGGAGAAAAAAACGCATGATTTCGGTGAAATTCCACAAAATGTTCCTGCTAAGGCAGAGTTCTTATTAACCAACACAAGTGATGATCCTTTGATCTTGACTAATGTAAAAGGTTCTTGTGGTTGTACGGCAACTGGTTACTCAAAAGATCCAATTCCTCCTGGTGAAACGACTACAATTACTGCTACTTACAACGCCAGACGCGTCGGTCCTTTCAATAAGAGTGTTCGCGTAAATACGAATCGTGATGCCAAAACAATCACTTTGAACATCAAGGGAAGTGTGAAGGCAGAAGAAATGAAAGAAGCGCCTAAGGACAACTAAAGAAACGATAAAAATCAACATGGACGATAACGGCACCAAACGCACGGACGTTAATACCCTGGGAGAATTTGGTCTGATTGACCACCTGACCCAAAATATAAGCCTTCAAAATCCTTCCTCCATCAAAGGCGTAGGAGACGATGCTGCGGTATTGGATTACCAAAATGCTCAAACGCTCGTATCATCAGATACATTAGTCGAAGGTATCCACTTTGATCTCGCTTATACTCCGTTAGAACACCTTGGTTATAAGGCTGTGGTAGTGAATTTGTCTGATATTTATGCTATGAACGGAAGACCGGAACAAATACTGGTATCCATCGCTTTTTCTAATCGGTTCTCCGTAGAAGCTATTGAGGCATTTTACAGAGGTATTTACAGAGCTTGTTCCTTTTATGGCGTTGATTTAGTGGGAGGGGATACTACTTCCTCTCCTAAGGGGCTTTACATAAGCATTACGGCAATAGGAAAGGCTGAAAAAGATAAGATCGTTTATAGAAATACTGCAAAAGAAGGAGACATTATCTGTGTCACAGGTGATTTAGGTGCAGCATATCTCGGGTTACAGCTTCTTGAGCGCGAGAAACAAATATTTTTAGAGCATCCAACCGTTCAACCACAACTTGAAGGGCATGATTACCTCATTGGCCGCATCCTCAAGCCTGAAGCCAGGAAAGATATGATACAAGCGTTTGCAAAAGCATCTTTATTACCTACTGCAATGATTGACATTTCAGATGGTTTGGCTTCAGAACTGTTTCATATTTGTACCCAATCCAATGTAGGGGCATTTGTGGAAGAAAGTGGCGTGCCGATTCACCCGGATGCTCAAATGCAAGCCGTTAAATTTAATCTAGATCCGATTACCTGTGCATTGAGTGGGGGAGAAGATTATGAGTTACTGTTTACAATCGATCCAAAAGATGTTGAAAAGGTGCGTTTTTTGCCGGATATTTATATTATGGGAGAGATCACAAATGCTGATGAGGGCTTGAAGTTACATACGAAAGGAGGCAACATTCATGACATCATTGCTCAGGGCTGGCAACATTTTAGTAAATAACGATTATTTTCCATTGACCGTTGCGATTAGAATAAGTCGAAAGTTGGCACTAAACTGAGTGCCCTTAATATTGCTCTTACAACGAGCAGTAAAATAAGGATGGCTACTATGAAGAGAATAGGGGAGAAAACATTTTTTTCTCTGCTTCTAAGAGCCTTTTCGAATGCAATGTCTTCCTTGTCTGCTTCGTAAAAAGTGTAGTGCTCGTTTCCCGCTACATTTTTAGCCTCCATATCCTGGAGGATTTGGAGGGCCAGATCTTTCTGGTCTTTTCGTACGAAGAGTCTGATCCCACCTTCTACGGGAACGAAGGTTACGGAGTCAGCATTCGCTACAAAGCAGCGGATGCCTTCGGATTTCAGGCGTGCACTGAACAAGTTGGCCTCCAGGACGGAAGAGAATTTACGAATGGAAGTAACTTCGACCTTCGGATCGAAGCCATCATCATTTTCGAAATCTTCGAGGCGATCAATAATTTCTTCTCTCATTGTTCCAGTAATTCTAGAAATTCATTCAATATCATAGCTGTAGCTCCCCAGACAACATGGCCGTGTACATTGAAATAAGGCACATTTGGCAGAGTTAGTTCCGGAGAAACCTGAATGTTTTTAAAAGCTCTTGTTTCTGAATCTTGAAGCAATGAAAGTGGAGCTTCTACAATTTTGCTTACTTCAGAAGCTTCTGGTTTAAATTCCGGGGTATAATCTATAGTACCTACAAAAGGATGGACAAGGAAATTACTTACAGGTATATAGAGGTCGGTTAGAGGGCCCAGTAAATTAACCTTTGAAGCATCAATACCTATTTCTTCTTCGGCTTCGCGAAGGGCTGCATAGGATAATGTACGATCTGATTCTTCAAATTTTCCTCCGGGAAAACTCATTTGGCCACTATGGCGGTCTTTGCTTTTGTTGGATACGCGTTGTATGAAAACGGTATGCCACTTGGATTTTGGGTAAAGGAGGATCAATACCGCAGCCAAGCGGGCATTTTGGGAAGGCAAAACAGAAAAACGAGCTTTATAGGCAGCCATTTTCAGTTGGGCAGCTCTTCCGGGAAGTGGAGACTGCATTTTACTCTGTATATCTCCAAATATATCCAATTCAAATAGGTTTTAACAGTGCGGTATATTTCAAGAAGATGCCCACAGCCTGATTTTTTCGAAGAAAAAATCAGGCTGTGGGCATCTTCTTGAAATATACCGCACTGTTATTTAATCGTTATTAGAATGGTTGAGGTAGCTTTCCAGCGCCATTGTCATAGAGGGTGTTTCCGGTTTGGGAGCCTCAATGTTAATGGTTAATCCCCTTTCAATGACGGCTTGTTGAGTACTTTTTCCAAAGACAGCAATTCGCGTATCATTTTGCTTGAAATCAGGGAAGTTCTCATAGAGTGATTTAATTCCCAGGGGGCTGAAAAAGACAAGTACATCATAAGTGACATCACTCAGATCGGATAAATCGCTGCTTACCGTTTTGTACATAAGGGCGTCTTGCCAATCGAAGCCGTTATCATCCAGCAATTGAGATACGTCCTTGCTTCCCAGATTAGAACAAGGGAGCAGGAATTTATCTTTGTCCTTATGTTTTAAAAGATAAGGTTTAAGATCGGTAATTGTTCTTTTACCTGTAAACACTTTGCGCTTACGATAAACAATAAATTTCTGCAAGTAATTTGCAATGGCCCCAGACATACAGAAGTACTTTGTATCTGATGCCATTTTGATCCTCATTTCTTCACAAATACGGAAGAAATGCTCAATGGAATTCTTACTAGTGAAAATAATAGCCGTAAAATCGTCTGGCTTAATGCGAGATTTTCTGAAATCTTTCACATCTACCGGCTCCACATGAATAAATGGGCGCCAGTCTATTTTAAGGTCAAACTTTTTTTCAAGTTCGTAGTAAGGTGATCTTTCCGGCTTGGGTTGAGAAACAAGGATACTCTTTACACGCTTATATTGTTCACGCGCTTTTCCGTTGGCTGACATTCACGAAGTTTTTTTAAAAAAAATGCCTCTACCTACTAAAAGCCCGACTCCTGCATTACTAATTTAATGAAAACCAGAGCAGGCGCTATTTCGACGGTGCAAAGGTAAATAAAAAAATGGAATCTATAAAATAGTATATAGGGCCCTGCAGCTATTATCCCTCTCATGTATCTGTACAAATAGGCTGCAACAAGTATGACCAAGCCAATATACAGGGCAATTAAAGCTACTGTTAATGGTGCAAAACCCAGTAAAACATTTATTGGAAATAAGGCTATGCCTAGTATACTACTAAAAATGGTGATCATAAAACTGTAGTAAATCATCAAATTCTGTAATGGAAAAACATAACCTATAAAGCGAAGCAGTATCTGCTTGATTAAAAAGAAACTGCCTACAAAAAGAATACAGAAAAATACTAAACTCAAGTGATCAACCTGATCAAAAAGACCATAGCGACGGAAAATCTGAAATAAAAAAATGCCGGCGTTGAAAAAAAAGAACAAGTAAAAGAACCAATACGGAAAATTTAGGCTATTCCGCAGGTCTCTTTGAAGCATCTTTAGGAAATTATCGTTCGCGAAAGCCCGGTATATTCGCGTAAGATAGTATCTGAACAGTGTGAATGTTATGGCAAGATAAATGAGCATGAACGTAAAAAACCAGAATAATATGGGTTTCTGAGTTTCAAGGTCAATTTTAACGGGCGAATTGGCTATTGGTGATAATTTTTTTGGACGGGCTTTTTTAGCATTTTTTTTCACCGCTTTTTTAGGGACGGTAGCCACAATTAGGTCAAATGGATTGTCGCTGACCTTAGGGACCTGAACATCTGAATGATTTTCAGGTAAAGGAGTGTCTTCTTCAATTTCCTTGGCTTGAGGTGCGGAAATAGCAACTTCTGTTTGAAGGGTTTTTCCAAGTCGATGCGTAAGATCAAAAGGATTAACTTCAGAAGTTTGGGCATTCAGGAAAGAAAAAAAGCATAAGAACATTAATGGAAAAAAGCCTGTACGAACCATTTCTTTATTATAAATACTTGAAATCCATTGATGTTTTCTTAAAGTAGGCATGAGTTCAACCGTAAAATATTTGCGAAAAGGTAATAAATAAAGGCTAAACTCATGCCAATTTTTAAATAAAAATTCGTTCTCTGACAAATTGTGTGGAACTTAAACATGAGTCATCCCGAAAATCCGGGATGACTCATGTTTAAGTTTCATTTATTCACAACTTATATCAAAGAACTTAAAAAGTTAAGAATATCCTACCACTTCACTACTTTCTTAACGACTTGGGTATCTCCTGCTCTTAAATACACATTGTATTGACCTGCAGGCAGGGATCTCAAATCCATACGCTCAATATTTCTCCCTTGAGGAGCAGTGCTTTGAGCAACAGAGCTGACGATCCTACCTTCAATGTCAAAGATATCGATTTGAACATCCGTAGACTGATCCAGATAATAACTTAGGATGAGGAAATTATTGAATGGATTAGGATAGGTAGTCAGCTGAAATTTACTTTCCTCAGGGCCTTGAGTATTGTTGACCATCTCTGCAGTGCCTTCCACAAAGATATCATCTATGGTGATAAGGTTGTCATCATCAGAATCGTGGATAAAAGCAATGTAAATGGTTTCTCCTTC
Organism: uncultured Saprospiraceae bacterium; assembly: GCA_964537285.1. Classification (GTDB taxonomy): domain Bacteria; phylum Bacteroidota; class Bacteroidia; order Chitinophagales; family Saprospiraceae; genus CAZHZT01. Next base: position 6,791 of record CAZHZT010000082.1, read on the forward strand.
ATAGGCTGCTAAACTAATAGCTTGAGGTTCCAGTAATCCAATGTAAGCATCTTCACCGTCTTGAAGGTAAAAATATGCTGAATCCGTTAACCGTTGGCCGTGTACATAACCATTTGCGGGAGATATTAGGAAACTATCAATGTTGAGGGCAGCACCTGCCGGGTCGCCGGAAGTGGAAGGTAGTGGAGGGATCATTTGAGCTGCGCTAAAGAGCGAGTCTGAAAACTCTCCAAATATTTCATCCAGGTTATCTTCGTCGTAATCACCAGGGAAAAAGTCCGTGGTAGAAACCCTAACCGTGTAGCCATCCATATAACGAGGCAATTGTCTCGGAGCGGCTTTCCAGTAGAGGGTGGCCTGATCGTCAACAATCTCTAGAGCGGGTAGTATGAACCAGTTCCGGTTGCCATCTTCAAAACCACTTAGCCATGATGAACTCGTTAAAACGATATTTGAGTCACCGGCAGGATAAATCGTAGAATCTTCTGTGATATAAACCAGGTCAAAGGAACGATACCAGTTCTGAGGGCGTGAATTGGCATCGTCTTTACCATCCATATCATAATTGATGTAATTATTGGTGCCAATGCTGTCAAAATCCGGGAAAAAGAGTTCGTTTGTAATGGAGTCCTGGAAGTCCTGGAACAGTAGGGTGTCTAATTGTGCCCATAATGAGGCGACACTAAAAAATAAAACACTGATTAGTAAAAGTTTTTTCATGTGAGAGAATTTGTTAAAGAAATATAAATTTTGCGTAAACACAAGTTAAAAAGAATTATTAAAATATTGAAAAAAAGAGCAGCAATTCTTGTTTTGGAAATCCATAACTAAATTTACGCCGCTTCGCGGCGAAATTCCTTTGAGAGGGAGCCCGAAAGGGCTATTTTGCTTCGCAAAATAGCCCTTTCGGGCTCCCTCAAAAGAAAATACCGCGCCTTAGGCGCGTTTATTTTTCACGTTCTTTGACAAATTGTGTGGAGCGTTATTTTAAGGAGCTACAAAACCAGTCTATTTTATGAATTGAATCAAAAAAGCTTTCCGGTTTATTTTTCCTGCTTATATTTGTGTTTGATTTTTAATATGCTGTAAATTAAGTACGTTATGAAAAAGTTTTTCCAGAATTTAGGCAAGAAATACTTCCGCCTCCATTTTAAAATTTTTGGCAAGTATTCTTATTTAGGACTTGAGCAGCTTGTTCGGAAATCTTCTTTAGTAGGAGATCACACTTTTTATGATAAAAACGATTTTCCTTGGGTAAAAGACCTGGAAGATAATTGGCAAACAGTTAGGGCAGAACTCGATGAAGTAATGAAAAACCGGGATGACATTCCTAACTTCCTGGAAATATCACCAGATCAGAAAAAGATCGATGCTGAAGCAGGTAAATGGAAGACCTTCTTCCTTTATGGCTATGGCTATAAGGTGGATAAAAATATCGCCCGTTGCCCTAAAACAACGGAATTGGTAGAAAAAATCCCGGGCATGAAAACGGCTTTCTTCTCCATCCTGGCTCCGGGAAAACACATCCCGCCTCACCGTGGCCCTTATGCTGGCGTATTGCGTTATCACCTCGGTCTAATTGTTCCGGATCCGGAAAAAATCAAGATTAGAGTGGATAAAGATTTTCGCCATTGGAAAGAAGGGGACAGCCTGATCTTTGACGATACCTACGAGCATGAAGTGTGGAATGACAGCGATCAGTATCGAGTGGTATTGTTTGTGGATTTTGTTCGCCCGCTAAAAGGAGTTGCTAAGTCTCTTAATGATCGCATCATCAATATGATTACCAGGTCTCCATTGGTACAGGATGGCATCAAAAATATGGAGAAGTATTCCGAAAAGAAAATTGCGGCAGCCCGCGCTTAATTTTATTAGACTCGTTCGGTAGCTGCTTATGAGGTGCATTTCATCAGCAAATACTGAATTAGCCTAATAAAATGAACACAGAGAGCTGTTTAAAAGGGTAATTTACCCTTTTAAACAGCTCTCTGTATAAGCACCTATCACCTCCGAAAAATAATTTTTTTAATTTTGCCCGGTCATTTGTTGTGATCAGCTAAGCTCACTTTAGAGAATTGCATGCCTCAAAAGTATTTGAATAGCTCGTTGCAGTGCTTAAAGTGAGCAATACAGTGATTAGGTATAATACATTTACATATTATCAGAATACTAAAAAATGATTGAATATAATGTTTTAAACGGCCCTGAGTTCGTAACGATAGTGGATATCGCTAGGTGGAGGGCAAATAACCAGGGAGATCATGAAGCCTACACTTTTTTAGTGGATGGCGAGGATGAAAAGGTTTTCTTAAACTACCAACAATTTGATAGGAGGGCCAGGCAAGTAGCTGCTCATTTGCAACAGCTTGGCAAGAAAGGAGATCGGATAATGATCCTGTTGCCCCCGGGCATGTCTTTTATCAACGCCTTTTATGGTTGTCTTTATGCCGGAATGACTGCAATCCCTTTGTACCCTCATTTGCGCAAAAAAAAGGATAAGATTTTCAATCGTATTCTAAATGTAGCTAAGGATGCGCAACCGATTGCTCTTCTTAGTAATGAAACAATTACAGCTTCTTCGTCTCAGCACTTTGAGGAAGTAGAGGAAATAAAAAATATTCCCTGGATTGCAGAAGAGCAGATCGTTCTACCTCCGGAATCCTGGAGCAATCCCGGGCTTTCTCCTGATGATCTGGCCTTTTTACAATATACTTCAGGGTCGACTAGCCTTCCAAAAGGGGTGATGGTGTCGCATGGTAATTTGTTGCACAATCTGGGTGTCATTCAAAAAGGTTTTGATGTAAGGAAAAGCGATATCACACTGAACTGGTTACCTCCCTATCATGATATGGGCCTTATCGGAGGAATTTTATCGCCGATGTATTGTGGAATTCACGGGATATTGATGCCTCCGGTCTATTTTCTTCAAAGACCGCTAAGGTGGCTAAAAGCGATTGCGAAATTTAAGGCTACAATTTCTGGCGGGCCTAATTTTTCTTACGATTTTTGTATAAAAAAAATAAAACCCGAACAGCGCGACGCCCTGGATCTGAGTTGCTGGGAGGTGGCTTTTTGCGGTGCTGAGCCAATTAATCCGGAAACCCTCAAAAAGTTTGCAGAATATTTTGCAGCAAGCAGCTTCCGGTATCAGTCCTTCTTTCCGAGTTATGGCCTTGCTGAAACTACCCTGATGATTACCGCTGCTGAAAGAACAAGAGGTCCGGTTATAAGGCCTTTTGATAAGAGTCAGTTGGAACGCCACTCTGCTGTTTTAGCTGATGAAGGAAATCCCAAAAGCAGAAACTTGATTAGTGTTGGTCAAGTTGGAGATGGCCTTGAAGTAATCATTGTTAACCCGGAAACACTGGAAAAATGCAAAGATGGCGAAATTGGGGAGATCTGGGAAAAAGGAGACAGCGTAGCACGGGGCTATTGGGGAAAACCAGAACAATCAGAAGCTGCTTTTAATGCTTACACCATTGATACTAAGGAAGGCCCATTCATGCGCACAGGTGATCTGGGCTTCTTCCTGGATGAGGAGGTCTATATTACCGGCCGCATCAAAGAGTTGATCATTATTGACGGTAGCAATTATTATCCTCAGGATATTGAATGGTCCGTGGAAAATGCTCATGATGCTATTCGGCCTCATGGAGCTTCTGCTTTTTCAGTAGCTCTGGATGGCCGGGAAAGGCTGATCATCATGGTAGAGCTGGATCCCCGCTTTGCAAGGGATATGGACGAAGCGCAGGAACGTCAGGTAAGACGAGCCATCAAGTCCATTGTCTCTGCCGAACATGACCTTAGCGTACACGACATTGCCTTCGTCAGTAGGTTGCCGAAAACAACCAGCGGTAAAATACAGCATCATCAATGCGAAAAAGACTATCTTGAGTTGATTAACAAATCTAATTAGTTATGACAAATATCCCTAGCGTAGAAGAAATCCAGGAATGGTTGGTTACCAATATTGCCGACCGCCTGGAAATGAAGCCCGAAGAGATTGACCTGGATGAACCCATTACGCATCTCGGTCTGTCATCAAGAGAAGCTATAATGCTCTCCGGAGAACTTGAAGAGTGGCTCGGGTATGAACTTCCGCCTGAACTCCTATATGAATATCCTGAAATTAAGCCTTTAGCTGAAAAACTGGCTCTGGGCCCTGAAGCTTTTTCTGGTAAAGCCAGTGAAAGCGAGGAATGGTACTACCCAATAGAAACAGATAGTGCCTCTTACGTGGCTTTAGTACGTGAACGTGTGCGGGCAATTCCGGATCAAACGGCCTTTGTTTTCTTGCGCAATGGCGAAGATGAACATAGCCGCATTACTTATAAGCAATTAGACACCAGAGCACGGGCTATTGCGGCTAAATTGCAGCAAATGAATTTGGAGGGAGAAAGAGCCTTGCTGACTTATCCTTCAGGTATTGACTTTATTACGGGTTTCTTTGGGTGCTTGTATGCAAAAGTTGTTGCTGTACCTGCTTATCCACCTACAAAAACGCGTGGTACAGAGCGTATAGAAGCCATCGTGAACGACTCAGGGGCAAAAATTGCAATGACTACCCAGGAGGAACTGGATAGCGTTCTGAAAAATCGAAAGATCAAAGAAGATGCTTTCATCCACCAGATGGAAACTTTTACTACAGAGAGTATCCCTGATGAAATGGCTGAGCAATGGGTGGAGCCGGAACTAAACCATGATACTTTAGCTTTTCTACAATATACCTCCGGTTCTACCGGAAATCCTAAAGGCGTAATGGTTTCTCATGGTAATATTCTGTGGAATTGTAAGGCACTTCGTATGGCATACAAGCCGCAGAAAGGGATAATCACCCTGGGGTGGTTGCCTATGTTCCACGATATGGGCCTGATTGGGCATATCCTTGCCCCTATTAGTTTTGGAGGAACCAATGTGGCAATGCCGCCAAATAGCTTCCTGGAAAAACCTATTCGCTGGTTGAGAGCCATTACAAAATATAAAAGTAATTTATCCGCAGCACCAAACTTTGCTTTTGATCACTGCGTAGATAAAATCAAGGAAGAAGAACTCGATGGCCTTGATTTTAGCAGCTGGCAGGCAGCTACAAATGGTAGTGAAGTGGTTAGAGAGGAAACGCTGGAGCGGTTCACTAAACGCTTTGCTCCATATGGCTTCAAGCGGGAAACTTTTTATCCGAATTACGGCATGGCAGAAGCTACTCTGATGATTTCTGCCGGAACACCTAATACAGAACCCAAAATATTATTCCTTGACGGGCCAGCTCTTGAGCAGAATGAAGTCGTAATGAGCGATCCGGGCTTGGAAACGACCATCAGTAAAGTAGGTTGTGGTATTCCGCGTTCAGGTGAATTGGTTGTCGCCGATATCGATAAATTTACTAAACTACCTGATGGTAAGGTAGGGGAAATTTGGTTTAGAGGAGGTAGCGTAGCGCAGGGCTATTGGGGCCGGGAAGATCAAACCAAACTGATTTTTGATGCTCACCTGGCGGATACAAATGAAGGACCTTTTATGCGTACCGGGGATTTGGGCTTCCTGCATGAAGGGGAAGTATATATTACCGGCCGCTTAAAAGACTTAATCATTATTCGTGGCCGCAATCACTATCCACATGATATAGAACAAACGGTTCAAAATAGCCACCATGCCTTAACAATTAACGGTGGGGCTGCCTTTACTGTCGATGCTTTCAATGAGGAACGCCTCGTGATCGTCCAGGAAGTGGAGCGAAAACATTTACAAAAACTGGACCAGGAGGAGGTATTTGAAAAAATTAGACTGGCTGTTACCGAAGAGCATGATATTCAGGTTTATGCAATTATGCTTTTGTCGCCGGGGCGCCTGCCGAGAACAACCAGCGGGAAAATTCAAAGAAGGGCTTCCAAAAAAGGCTTCCTGGATGATAGTTTACGAAAAGTAGGGGAGTGGAGACTGCCGCTTCAGGCAGTAGAAGAGGGAGGTCAACGCGATTCTTTCGCTCCTGATCTGCTTGATTTGCTGGACAAAACAATCAATGAACGCATTCCCGTATTACAGAATTATTTCCAGACGCTCATCGCCCGCATTCTGAGAATGCCTATAGATTCCATCGGTCTGAAGAAGCCGGTAATTAACCTGGGCCTTGATTCTATGCATGCCATTGAAATAAAAGGATTTGTAGAATCTGACCTGGGCTTCGAAATTGAAGTGATCCAATTCATGGAAGGTATAACCATCGCTGATCTGGCAGTATTTTCCGCTCGAAAATTGGATGATGTGGAAGAGAAAATTAGAGAAAATGCTAGTAAGGCTCCTGTAGAAGACGCTCCGGTTTCTTCTAACGGTAAAAATCTTGACGAGATTGATGCCGATACTGCCAGAGAACTTCTCGTAGATATTGATAATCTCTCGCAAGAAGAAGTAGAGAAACTTTTGGAAATTTTGGAAAATGAATAAATTTGAATCGCTTGTATTTCATTTTGTCGCTTGATATTAAGAAGGTGTTTTCTTTGGAGAGAGTCGCCCGGTAGGGTGCCTCTCTCTAAAAATAATCTTCATCTTCCCCCTCAAAGGCAGCGGCACAATGGAATGCAAACAATTTAATCCTTAGCTTATATGAAGTGAAACGATGGAGTATATTCAGGTGTTAACAAAACTTCGCAAAATTATTCGCTCGGTAAATCTGGAAAGTAAGCGAATTGAAAAGGAGTACGGTATCAGTATTCCTCAGCTTTTGTGTTTAAACTATTTAAAGGATAGTGCCAATTTCCAGGCATCTCATAAAGAAATCAAGGATTTTCTGCAGCTCAATGCCAGTACAGTCACTGGCATCATTACGCGTCTTGAAAAAAAGAACCTCGTAGCCCGCCTGCCTCGAAAAGAGGATCGGAGGGTAGGCATGATCACGGTTACTGCTAAGGGAGTGGAGTTAGTGGATAATACACCTGATCTTTTACATCATCAACTGACCGACAGGCTTAAGAAATTGTCTGAAAAGGACATAGAAAAGCTTCAAGGTTCTTTTGATATAATTATACAATTTCTTGATATACAAGATGTTGATGCCTCTCCGATCGTCACCTCTGATTTGGAGATCAATTCCAATACTACGGAATGAAGTAGACTTATTCTGTAGATGCTTGATGGGTGTATTTCATTTTGTCACAAAATAATCTTTTGCGACAAAATGAAATACACCCATCAAGCATCCACAGAGCAAGTCTTGTGCTTCAGGAACTAAATGATAATATATTGGACAAAAGGAAAGTGCGTCGGATAATCCGTATTAAAATGAAGGCCCCGACTTTCGCGGCGCATGCCCGCAGAGCGAGTGATTAAATAACCGATAGTGATTAAGTTCCGCAATTCACATAATTGCGGAGAAATTATGGTCGTTTGGTATATACCTTCTGTTTCTTTGTAAAGAAGGTAAAGCCTGTCCATGGCACGCTTCAACCGCACGTCTGTACGCACAATGCCTACATAGCTACTCATGATCTCTTTAAGCTCCTTTAAGCTTTGAGTAAGCAAAACCATTTCTCTGGGAGCCGTAGTTCCCCGGGCGTTCCAGTCTGGAATTCCATCACGCCATTCAATTTGATCAATATGCTTTAAAATGTCCAGATGAATGCGATGGGCAAACACCATGGCTTCCAGCAAGGAGTTGGAAGCTAGTCGGTTGGCACCATGCAGGCCCGTGGATGTACATTCTCCACATGCATACAGGTTTAAAATAGAACTGCGCCCCCAATCATCTACTCGAATGCCTCCACAGAGGTAATGGCAGGCAGGCACCACCGGGATCATATCTTTCATCGGGTCAATACCGATACTTAAACATTTATTGTAAATCGTCGGGAAGTGCTTAACAAAGGCGTCCTTATCCAGGTGAGTACAATCCAGGCAAACATAATCATCTCCTCGCTTTTTTATTTCGTTATCAATGGCCCGCGCCACAATGTCTCTGGGAGCAAGGGATTCACGCTTGTCATAAAGATGCGTAAAAGGCTCCCCCTCTTTACTCTTTAAAATACCGCCAAAGCCACGAACGGCCTCAGATACTAAAAAATCGGGGTTTTCACCTGCCGGATTATAAAGAGCCGTTGGATGAAATTGAACGAACTCCATGTTCTCGATATGACCTTTGGCACGGTAAGTCATTGAAATGCCGTCACCACTGGCAATTACCGGGTTCGTTGTGTTGCGGTATACTTGCCCGGCTCCGCCGGTTGCCACAACCGTAATTTTTGCCAGGATTTTTTCAATTTCATTATTTTCCTTGTTCAGAGCATAAGCTCCATAGCAACTAATATCAGGTGTTAAACGAGTGACTGTATAGCCAAGGTGGTGCTGTGTTATGAGGTCGAGGGCAAAATAATTTTCAAAAAGCTGGACATTGGGCACCTGCTTTACTTTTTCCAGCAGGGTTCTTTGGATTTCCCAACCAGTTAAGTCTTTGTAGTGTAAAATTCTATTTTCTGAATGACCGCCTTCTCGCCCCAGGTCGTAGTCATTACTGCCATTTTTGTCGAAGCGTGCTCCCCAGTCAATGATTTCCTGTACTCTCTCCGGGCCCTCTTTCACTACAATGTCCACGATAGGTTTTTTACACAATCCATCTCCTGCGTCAAGAGTATCTTCGAAATGTTTGGAAAATGAATCTCTCTCAATGTTCCAAACCGCTGCTATTCCGCCTTGAGCATATGTCGTGTTGCTTTCCCCGTCATGTGCTTTTGTGAGTACCATGATATTGAGGTTCGGTTGGGCCTGACCGAGTTTAATAGCCGTCGTGAGGCCGGCAATGCCGGCACCTATAATGAGGACGTCTGTATGTGGCATAATTTTTTAAAAAATTTTGCACAATAAACGTAAAAACACGGAAAAGAGTTTTATTTGTGTTTGTGGCAAATACGCCGGTAATTCCTTGGGGCTGACCAGCCCCAAGGAATTACCGGCGTATTTGCGGTTAAATAGATACAATTATGCGTATAGCGATCAATACAAGATTGTTAATTCCTGACAGGTTAGAAGGAGTGGGGCGGTTCACAGATGAAGTAGTAAAACGTTTGGTGAAAATGTTTCCCGATGATGAGTTCTTATTCTTATTTGACCGGCCATTTTCCCGGCAATTTATCTATGGGGACAATGTTGAACCGCGGGTGGTTTATCCGCCTGCCCGTCATCCTGTGTTGTTTTACTTGTGGTTCGATTGGGGGGTAACAAAAGCTTTAAAGCAATGGAATGCTGATGTGTTTTTTTCTTCCGATGGTTTTTTGAGCTTGCGGACTAAAGTTCCTACCGTTTTGACTGTACATGATATAGCACATGTTCATTTTCCTGAACAGGTTGGCTGGATACAGCGACAATATTATAAATATTTTATTCCCAGGTTTGTAAGAAAATCCAAACGTTTAATCACGGTATCCAGGTTTTGCCGGGAAGATATAGCCCAACATTTTAATTTAGATAAATCCCAGATATTAGTAGCATGTAATAGTGCAAATGATCAGTTTAAGCCGCTTTCGGAAGAAGAAATTGAACAGGCTAGAAGGCGGTTTTCAGATAATAAGCCCTATTTCCTGTATGTTGGTTCTATCAACCCAAGGAAAAATATAGCGCGTTTAATCAGGGCTTTTGATCATTTCAAAACAACAGCTTCTGGTGATATATCACTATTAATTGCCGGGCGTAAAGGATGGTTGGTTGAGGATGTTCAGGAAGCTTACGACCAGGCTGTTCATAAGGACGCTATTCGTTTTTTGGGTTATGTACCGGATGAAGACTTGCCTCTGCTTGTTGGCGGAGCATTTGCTTTGACCTATGTATCTGTATTTGAAGGGTTTGGAATTCCTCTTCTGGAAGCTATGCACTCAGATGTACCTGTTTTAACGAGCAGCTCATCGGCTTTGTCGGAAGTGGCTGGAGAGGCAGGCTTTAAGGTCGACCCTTATTCGGTAGAAGAAATTTCTGCAGGAATGAAGCATTTGTGGGAATCAAAAGTCCTTCGCTGGCAGTTAATAGAGCAGGGAAGATTAAAGCGCCGGGAATATAGTTGGGATAAAGCAGCAAAAGTGGTAGGGGAGGCTATTCGTTCGCTGAAGGAATTTTAGTAAATTCGCATTTTCTTTACAAACAGCCATAGAGAAATTGATCTTTATTATGGAAAATAAATTATTTATCAACAATAGCTTAACGCGAAAGAAAGAAGAGTTTGTACCGATCCATGAAGGAAGAGTGGGAATGTATGTTTGTGGCCCAACGGTGTACAGTAATGTTCATTTAGGGAACTGCCGAACCTTTGTAGGTTTCGATGTGATATACCGCTATTTACTTCACCTGGGATACAAAGTTCGCTATGTACGGAACATTACCGATGTAGGGCACTTAGAAGGGGATCAGGATATAGGCGCGGAAGATAAGATCTCCAAAAAAGCTCGTCTGGAGCAATTGGAACCGATGGAAATCGTACAGAAATATTCCAATGGTTTCCATGAAATGATGAAGATCTTCAATACCCTTCCTCCAAGTATTGAACCATGTGCTACCGGGCATATTATCGAACAAAAAAACATGGTAAAAGCCATTATTGAAAATGGTTACGGCTATGAAAGAAATGGTTCGGTTTATTTCGATACGATTAAATTTATTGAAGACCATAAAGATACTTACGGAAAACTTTCTGGAAGAAAAGTCGAAGACTTGTTGTCGGAAACCCGCGATGATCTTAAAAATCAGGGAGAAAAGAAAAGTCCTTCCGATTTCGCTATCTGGATCAAAGCGGATCCCTCTCACATCATGCGATGGGAGTCAGAATGGTCAGATGGTTTCCCGGGCTGGCACCTGGAATGCTCGGCTATGAGTACAAAATACCTTGGGGAAACCTTTGATATTCATGGGGGTGGAAATGACCTGAAGTTCCCTCATCATGAAAATGAAATTGCCCAAAATGTAGGTGCCTGTGGGTGCCAGCCGGCAAATTATTGGGTGCATAGTAATATGCTATTACTCAACGGCAAGAAAATGTCGAAGAGCGATGGCAATAATATCATGCCACACGAGTTATTCACTGGAAACAGCGATCATGTATCCAAGGGGTACAGCCCAATGGTCGTACGCTTTTTCATGCTTCAGTCTCATTACGGAAGCACATTGGATTTGACGGATGAAGCATTGCAAGCCGCTGAAAAAGGTTTTAAACGTTTGATGGAAGCTAATGACGTTCTACAAAAGCTGGATCATCCCGGAAATGGAGCAGATAATGATTTGAATAAGGAAATAAATGATTTGACTGCAAAGGCATTTCAGGAAATGAACGAAGATTTCAATACCCCTAAAGCACTGGCGCGTTTGTTTGAATTGGTGCCTAAAGTTAATGGCCTGAAAGAAGGGCATCTTTCCTTCTCAGATTTGACAAAAGAAACTTTGGACGAACTAAAACAAACCTTCAACGTATTTATTTTTGATATTTTTGGACTAAAGGGGGAACAAGCAGAAGCCGGAGGCGACAACCAAGTCCTGGAAGGCTTAATGCAACTGATTATAGAAATTCGTCAAGATGCCCGTAAGAAAAAGGATTGGGATACCGCAGATAAAGTGAGAGATACGCTGCAAGCCGTAGGTATTCAGATAAAGGACGGCAAAGATGGTACAAGCTGGTCGTTGAATTAGAATTTTTTTTAAAAATTGTATTAAAAGATGAGGCAGCCTCTAATCTTTTAATAAAAAATAACTCTTTCTTTTCACATGAATAGATCAATTTTTTTAAAACCCTCCCTTCCAAAGCTTTTCTTTATAGGAATTGTCACTTTTTCTTTCCTGGTCTTGAATGGCTGCGATGGCTCTGACAGCGGTTCTTCTCAACCTTCAAGAGACGAAAAAAAAGAAACATCAAAGCCCAAGAATGTAAAAATACCTCGATTTAATCGAGATTCCGCTTACGTTTATACCGAAAAACAAGTTGCCTTTGGCCCTCGGGTCCCCGGAACGGAAGAACATGTTAATTGCAAAAACTGGTTGGTCAAAAAGCTTTCTTCCTTTGGTGCTAATGTAATTGAGCAGGAGTTCAAAGCGGAGTTATATACCGGCGAATCACCTCAAGCATTTAATATAATTGGCCAAATCAACCCGAATCACCCGAAGCGAATAATTTTAGCAGCCCATTGGGACAGCCGCTTCATGGCAGATCAGGATCAGGATGAAGACAGAAAAAAGGACGCAATTCTTGGGGCCGATGACGGAGCGAGTGGAGTAGGGGTGCTTCTTGAAATTGCCCGGAATCTTTCTGAAACGCCTATAGATATGGGCGTAGATATTATCTTCTTCGATGCAGAGGATCAAGGCTTCGATGCTCAAACAATAGAAGAATCCCAACCTGAATCCTGGTGTTTAGGGGCTCAATATTGGGCTAGAAACCTCCATGTAAAAGGCTATAAAGCTAAATATGGAATTTTACTGGATATGGTAGGGGCAGAAGATGCGCGTTTCATCAAAGAAGGCTATTCCATGCAGTTTGCCCCTCGTCTGGTAAATAAAGTCTGGAAGTTGGCAAAAGAAATGGGCTATGGAAATTATTTTGTGAATCAACAAGATCAAGGCGGTGTAACGGACGATCACGTTTTTGTAAGCACCATTGCCCGTATTCCGATGATCGATATCATTAATCGCCCGGCTGGCACACAGACCGGCTTCGGCTCTTACTGGCATACTCATGATGATGATATGGATGTGATCAGTAAGCGTACGCTTAGGGCGGTAGGGCAGGTAGTAATGGCTGCGGTTTATAATGAATCAATCGATGCCTTGTAAAAAGAAGAATTTGCGGGGAAACCCTCTGGAGGCTTCAATCCTCCAGAGGGTTTCTCCGCAAATTCTTCTTTTTAAATAAAATGCTACTTCTGATTTCGCAATTTATTTGTAACTTTAGAAACTTGAATTGTGAAACATCCAACTTCTAATGGTACCTGATAAATATATAAAAAATTACATCAACGGCGCCTTGGTTCCTCCCGACTCTGGCGAGTATCTTGATAATATTAACCCATCGGTGGGAAGGGTGTATTCTTATATACCAAATTCCGAAGCTTCAGATGTTCAAAAAGCAATAGAAGCCGCAGAAAGAGCCTTCCCGGAATGGTCGACAATGGGGGTGAGGAAAAGGTTTCGTTTGTTAATGCGTGTTGCGGATATTATTGAGCAGAATCTAACAGATTTTGCCAGAGCGGAAAGCCTGGACAATGGTAAGCCGCTCAGTATGTCTACCAGCGTAGATATTCCCAGGGCTCAAAGCAATTTCCGCTTCTTTGCTACAGCTATCTTACATCATGCTTCCGAATCCCATTTTATGGAGCAGGAAGCCATTAATTATACGCTTCGACGGCCATTAGGTGTAGTGGGCTGTATTTCTCCCTGGAACCTTCCCCTTTATTTGTTTACCTGGAAAATTGCTCCTGCGCTGGCCACTGGCAATTGTGTTGTCGCTAAACCGTCGGAAATAACGCCAATGACGGCCTACATGCTTTCAAAAGCTTGTATTGAGGCAGGCTTGCCTCCTGGCGTACTCAATATTGTTCATGGAGAGGGAGGTAAAGCCGGGCAGGCTATAGTAGAGCATCCTAAAATAAAGGCTATTTCCTTTACGGGGGGAACTTCAACAGGAAAAAAAATTGCCCAGACGGCGGCTCCTATGTTTAAAAAGCTTTCCCTGGAGCTGGGCGGCAAAAACCCGAATATCATCTTCGCTGATTGCGATTTTGATAATATGATCTTTCACACTCTAAGATCTTCTTTTTCCAATAACGGCCAGATTTGTCTGTGTGGTTCGCGCATCTACGTTGAAAGCCCCATCTATGATCGCTTTAGGGATGAATTGGTCAAACGAACTCAGTTCCTTAAAGTAGGTGATCCTTTTTCAAGCGTATCAGACTTGGGGGCCATTGTATCTGAACAACATCTCGAAAAAGTGCTGAGTTATGTGGATCTTGCCAAATTGGAAGGCGGCGAAGTGCTTTGCGGCGGCGATCGGATCACGATTAAAGGAGAGCTGGAAAGCGGCTATTATCTCCGCCCGGCAGTTATTGACGGCCTTTCCAATGAATGCCGTACGAACCAGGAGGAAATCTTTGGTCCGGTAGTGACCATTGCTCCTTTTGATACGGAAGAGGAAGCTTTAGCCTTAGCAAATGGCACACAATACGGTCTTTCTTCAACCGTTTGGACACAGGATATAAGCCGGGCACATCGAGTTGCAGAGCAACTGCAGGCAGGCATCGTTTGGGTGAACTGCTGGATGGTGAGAGACCTACGCACTCCTTTTGGTGGAGTGAAAAGCTCAGGTGTTGGTAGAGAAGGAGGCTGGGAAGCGCTTCGGTTTTTTACGGAGGCGAAGAATGTATGTATTAAGTATTATTAACCAATACTATGCATTGGGTGTAATATCAGCGATTCTCGTTTTGGAAATCCAAAACCAAATTTACGCCGCTTCGCGGCGATATTTTCTTTTGAGAGAGCCCCAAAGGGCTATTTTGCGAAGCAAAATAGCCCTTTCAGACTCCCTCTCAAAGGAGTTTCGCGCCGTAGGCGCGTTTATTTTTCAAAGCGAGAATCGTTAATATAAGTACATAAGTCGGATGGCTCATCTTCATCACTCTTTTGGGTCCAGCCTAAAAAAGCCTGATTATTGTAGAAAAAATCTAGCGATTAGCAGAGAAATGCATTAACTTACGAGTTAAAAGACTTAAGTTTTATGCAAAACCTTTTAATGAATAGTTTGCAGCCTAGTCCTCCCAGGCTTGATACGCTGACACGCTCCGAATTGAGTCATTATTTTCATCATACCTGGAGCCTTTACGAGAAGTTGTTCTCCGCGATAAAAAATGATGAAAGCCTTTATTTAAAGCCCGATCCGCTTCGTAATCCGCTTATTTTTTACCTTGGTCATACCGCAGCATTTTATATCAATAAATTAAAAATGGTGGGCATCCTTGAAGAAGGAGTGAATGACCGGTACGATCCGCTATTTGCAATAGGCGTAGATCCGGCCTTACCCGAACACCTTCAGGAAATCAACAAATGGCCAGCAGTAGAGGCAGTGCGTGCCTACCGAAAAACAATCTTTGATATTGTAAATAAAGTAATTGAAGAAGCAGATTTGAGTGAAACCATCCACCGGGAGCACCCATTATGGGCATTGATGATGGGACTGGAGCACGATCGGATTCATTTTGAAACATCCTCGGTACTTATTCGCCAGATGGATGCTAATTTACTGGAGCGTCCCGATGATTGGGAATATGCACCTACTTATGGTACGCCGCCTACGAATAAATGGCTTGCCTTTTCAGGGGGAACAGTGAAGTTAGGAAAATCAAAAGAATCTACCATTTTCGGCTGGGATAATGAGTATGGCGAACTTTCTGTGAAGGTAGAGCCGTTTCAGGTCACACAAAACCTGATCACTAATGCAGAGTTTTTAGCATTTGTCAAGTCGGGGAATTACAATGATCCGCAATATTGGTCAGAAGAAGGCTTGCAATGGAAGCAGCGGACAGATACGCAGTATCCCAAATTCTGGGTTCCTCAAGGGAAAGATTTCCTTTACCGTGCCATGTTTGATGAGATTCCTATGCCGCTGGACTGGCCGGTTGAAGTGAATGCACACGAAGCCTGGGCATATTGCAAATGGCGGAATGATGATTCACGTTTGCTATCTGAGGCAGAGTTTATATTGTTAACTCGGCAGGGGCAGCCCCAGAGCTATGATCCTGCTTTTACGAGGGAGCATAATCTGAATATGTTTTTCGGTTCTCCGAGCCCGGTAGGCCATTTTAATGAAGATGATAATTTAGAGGTCAATGATTTGTACGGCAATGTCTGGGATTGGTTAAAAGATGACTTTTACCCGCTGCCTGGCTTTAAAGTACATCCTCTATACACGGATTTCTCGGAACCTTTTATGGATGCAGAGCATAGTATGATGGCAGGAGGATCTTGGGCTACTACAGGTACGGGCGCATCCAAATACTACCGCCTTTGGTTTAGAAGGCATTTTTACCAACATGCCGGTTTTCGATTGGCTCAAACCCTTTAATATTGATCCTTCAACATAAGATATTGATCGACCGCGCCCGCGAAGCGGGCGCGGAGGTCACCGATATCAGTCACTTAATTCAAAAAGATGCCGCTTTACTAGAGTATAATGACGTTTCGGAGTTGATTTTGGAGGGAGTGCCTTCTTCCTGGATTAATGAACGCAGTAAGTTTTACTGCGACAATAAACAACTGGCTAAAAAAGCTTTTCAAAAACTTGGCATTCCTTTCCTTAAAAGCATAGCTTTTACAGATCCCAATGCTCCGGAAGTGCTTGATTTTGTAGAAAATGGGCAAAAATATGTGGTCAAACCCATTGATAATTGCAATGGATTGGGGGTCGAGACGAATATTGTGGGCATCGATATGGTTAAAGATTATTTCCACCGAAACCATGCATTGGATTCCCTTTTTTTATTGGAAGAGCAAGCAGAAGGACAGGATTTGCGGCTCCATGTTATTGATGGTAAGGTGGTGGCTGCTTGTATTCGCGAGCCGGCGTTTGTTGTTGGTGATGGCGAAAGAACCTTGGAAGCATTGATTGATGAGAGACGAGCGATCATGCGTACCCAAAACCCTCGAAACAAATTGGAAATCGATGGCCCTACTCAACAGTTGCTGACTGAGCAGAAGCTTCAGCTCTCTGATGTCCCAAAGAAAGATCGAAAGGTGGTTTTGAAATATGTCTCAAACATGGGGCAGGGCGGCCGTGCCATTGATGTGACGGATGCTATTCACCCGGTTTTCCATGATTGGGCAGCGTCTTTATGCAAATACCTGGAGGTGGATTACATGGGCATTGATTTTATGACTACAGACTTTGTAAATGAGCCGGAGCAACATACGATTATTTTGGAGGTGAATGCTTATGCGGAGTGGTTGCATCATACATTCTCGGAGGGCAGAACGCATGATGTAGCGGGGATGATACTGGGGGCGCTGTTTGATCGCTGATTACGCAGATGACGCTGATGGGGTGGAGCTGCGCTCCACGGGAGAATGTTTTTTTGGAGCTGCGCTCCAAGTGTAAAAACAATGTCGGTCGTAGGTTCTGAGATGACCGTGGAACCAGTAGATATTTGGCTCTAGATGATTCCATTTGGTCGGAGTTAATTTAGAAAGCCTCTAAAGCAGGCCGTTAGGCTTGCCTGATCGTAGCCCTGGGTCCTCCCAGGGTTGTAAGATATTGGAATCAACTTCCGCGTAGCGGAAGCACATCATAAGCTATAGCTCTTGTGTTTTGGGCTACTGCTCAATGTCGTTAGCTTAAGCTTTTTCTTTGCCTGGCGCTTTAGCGCCAGGTGTAATGTTAAGATTTACCTGGGCTTTAGCCCATTAATAGCAAAAGGGCTAAAGCCCAGCCTGACAATTATTTCCCCCGGCACTGAAGTGCCGGGCTATAATGAGCTTAAGTTGACGATATTGAGGCTAC
>CAZHZT010000083.1:0-24240 GCA_964537285.1 uncultured Saprospiraceae bacterium
ATTGAATAAGGCCGGTCCGAAAGTATTGATTACTGCACCTTTTTTTAATTGCAGGAACGACATAAAGTTCCTGAAAATCCGGGATGACTCATTTTTTTGTTCTTAAAATGTTTACCAAATGAAAACATCTAGTGCCAAAAAAAGAACTCCCCTCAAAAAGAAAATTCCCTACCGGCCGCTGCGAGCACACTTATGAGACTGCCTCCATGCCTGACATTTCAATAGGTCATCACGATTCAGGTTAGGGATTAGATGAATAATAAGCTACCCAAATTTTGCGAAGTAATTTTTTTCGTTCTTTGACAAATTGTGTGGAACTTCAAAATGATAAGCCTTGAATGCTCTTGTGGTTGAAAGGATTATCATTTTGAAGTTCCATTTTTTCACAATTTATGTCAAAGAACTATTTTTTTCTAAGGCTAGTGCTTCAAGAACTAAATCCTTGACACTTTAGACGGCTTCTTTTGGCGGCCTACTTCGTTGCTCATCGGTCACGTAACTTTGGCTATGCTCCCTCTTCGCGCCTCGTTTGCCACCAAAATAATCGCTTCTAAAGTGTCAAGGATTTAGTCCCTGAAGCACTAGGCGGAAAAAGTAGGCATAACTTATCCCGAATGCCTTCGGGACCCAAAGGCACGGCGGGGCTTTCCAACAAAGCCTGAGGAAAAAGGACAAGTAAAATGGGTAGGGTATTATTTTCCTGATCCCTTAATTAAACCCATTTTCTTCCAAAATACGACGAGCATCAGCTGCTTTTTCAGGCAATGTATAAAGCTCTGCCGAGCCTACAGATGGAATTGCGGAATCAGGCTTGCTCGCAATATGGCTTTCAATGCCGTTTTGTTTCAAGACATCTTCAGCTAGTTTAGCCTGAAGTTCGTTGTCCGTTTTAAAAATAATTTCCCAGTTTTCTTTCATAGAATTCTTTTTTATTAACTAATTTACAAAATATTACGGACAAATTCAGCTTTTTTAAAAAAAGACGTAAAAGAAATTATCCATTTATCGCCTTAGGGTACAGATCCTAATTTTTTAGTACTGCCGCTTTCTCACTATTTCTATCCTTTCTCAAACAAATTCTTACATTTTCTAAACATTATCCCTTAATTCAGAGTATAAACATTTAGAATATTGAAGGATGAAAGCACATTGATTTTAGTGTTTGCTCGAAAAAGATTCCAAGCAAACACTAAAACTCAATGTGCTTTTATTCAAATAACAGGATCTTGCCTTTTTACAAAAGCCAAATATCTCAAAAATCGTCAAAACCGCTAGCATTTTATGAACTGGGAGAAGGCAATTTGTTTTTTGGGGATAAGCCTTTTGAGCAGCTTTATTCCTTGCTTTGGGCAGGCTCAGTTGGGAATTAACTGGGACCTGGGCCTGGGAGGTTTGGTTTGGGAAGAGTGTAACAGCGTCCGTAAAACACCTGACGGAGGCTTTATTTTAGGGGGGCTTACATCTTCTCCAATCAGCGGCGATGTTTCCGAACCGAATAGAGGCATTTTCGATTATTGGATCGTAAAATTGGATTCACTTGGGCAAATAGAGTGGGAAAAACGCTATGGCGGTAATAAAGGAGATCGCCTCTGGGTTGCTGAACCTACCTATGACGGGGGCTATATCCTGGGAGGGCATTCTGCCTCCGATGCTACCGGTGATAAATCAGGCGAAAATAGAGGCGGGGAGGATTTTTGGGTAATTAAAACCGATAGTATTGGAAATATTGAATGGGAGCGTACCTATGGTGGAGATACCACTGATATTCTCTTTTCCCTGATTCCTTTACCTGATGGAGGGTATATCATGGGGGGCAATTCACGCTCAGGCCCTGGTGGAGACAAAACCGCCCCTAATTTCGGAGGTTTAGATTGGTGGATCATCCGAACGGATAGTGAGGGGGAGGTGCTCTGGGAGAAGACTATTGGTGGAAACGATAACGATCGTTTAAATCAAATCAGTATAGCTGATGATGGTGGTTTTTATCTTGGGGGAGGGGCTCGTTCTGATATCAGCGGTAACATTACCCTTCCGCTTGTTGGCGTTCGGGATTTCTTTTTCGTTAAAATTGATGAAAGTGGCGAGATCCTCTGGCAGCGCCGCTATGGTGGCACTAATGAAGACGAAATAAATAGTTTTCGAAAAACACTCGATGGCGGGTTTATTCTAGGGGGCGGAACACGCTCAGATGTCGGGGGCGATAAGAACAGCGCACTTAGAGGAATAGTGGACTTTTGGGTGATAAAAACAGACCCAAACGGTCAGATCCAATGGGAAAGAACCTTTGGAACTCCTGGTTTGGAGAATTTGTACTCCCTTGAACAGAATAGTGTTGGCTATTACATTCTCGGTGGCTTCTCTCCGTCCAATGCTATGGATGATAAAAGTGAAGATGGCC
Source organism: uncultured Saprospiraceae bacterium (assembly GCA_964537285.1). Taxonomy (GTDB): domain Bacteria; phylum Bacteroidota; class Bacteroidia; order Chitinophagales; family Saprospiraceae; genus CAZHZT01. The sequence continues at coordinate 2,399 of CAZHZT010000083.1, forward strand.
GGGGGGGGTATGATTTCTGGTTGGTTTATGTGGACCCTGAAGGCAATAAGCTTTGGGATAAAACCTTTGGAGGCCCTGATAATGATGTGCTGACCAGCCTGATCCAAAATGAGGACGGAACCTACATATTGGCAGGGCATTCCAGCTCAGGGCCTGGAGGAGATAAGATTTCCGAAAATCAAGGATTTAACGATTCATGGATCATTAGGACTGGCTGCGATGTGAAGCTTGATATTGGTATGGATACTTTGGTATGCTCTGGCTCCTCCATAGAAGTAAATCCTATAGTCGAGAATTGCGAAGGCTGTAAGTATCGCTGGTCAGATGGAGGGAATGAGGCTAAAAAAGTTGTTAATCCTTTTAAAACCGTTTCTTACCAACTTTTGGTTTACGATAGTATCGGCTGTTTTGCTATTGATAGCCTGGCAGCAGTAATTCAGCCACCACCAGTTATTGAATTTTCGAACGATACAGTGGCTTGCAGTGATCCTGGTATTAGTTTATACGCCGGAAAACTTGGACGCAGTTTCTTATGGTCCACGGGGGATACTACTGCCAGCTTAATTCCTGATAGTTCCGGAGAATACCACGTTCTTGTAACCGATTCCCTTGGATGTACGAATTTCAAGTCGATTCAGGTAGAACTACATGAACCCCTTTACATGGTGGATACTGTATTTGAATGCTCTCCTTTAAATGACTTTTACCGGGTTCATTTCGAAGTGGAAGGTGGGAATATGAATAATTATTCTGTTATTGGAGATGCCGGAGACTGGAGCGGTTTATCATTTACAAGTGATTGGATGCCCGTAAATCAAAGTTATTCCTTTGTTGTTGATGATGGCGGGGCCTGCGAACCTTTGTATTTAGAGGGAACATATACCTGTCCTTGCCTTACAAATGCCGGAGAAATGGTTTTGGATGAATTAAAGATATGTGGGCTTGATTCGGCTAAAGCCATTCACCTGGGAGGAATTACTCTGGATTCAAATGATTTATTCCAATATATTTTGCACGATGGGAGTTTGAGCCAAGTTGGGCAAATATTTGCTTCTCAACCTGACCCGGTGTTCACTTTTCAGCCAGGTTTGGAATATGGGCAGCAATATATCATTTCAGCTGTTGCAGGTTATGGTGATTCTAGCGGTTTGGTTAATGTAAATGATGTATGTTTATCCGTTACACCAGGGGCTGTAGTACATTTTTTCCAACAGCCAACGGCACAAATTAGTGCCTCTGATACGATCATTGATTGCGAAACACCGAATATAACCCTGGATGGTAGCCAATCTACTCCTGCTAGTATTTCTTTTGAATGGAAAAATGAAAACGGGAGTATCTTATCTGAAAATACCATTTTCGAAATTTCTGAAGGGGGAACTTATTTTCTGAAAACTACAGGCAACCTTGGAAGTTGTGCTGATTCGACTTCAATAACAATAGTTGAAGATATTGAATATCCCGATGCATATATTTCCAGCCCTTCGGTATTGACTTGCCAGGATAGTTTAGCTTTACTTGATGCTACCTCTTCGACCATGGATACTTGTTTAAGTTATGAATGGACTGGCCCGGGAATAGTGGATTTTTTATCTGATTTAGAAGTAGTGGTTGATGAGGCAGGTGTTTATGAATTGCTGGTTTTTAATGAAAAAAATGGCTGTTTCGATAGTTTTAATGTTACTGTTGAGGAAGATAAGTTGGAGCTTGATGTAAAATTGGACGTAAACGGAGAAATAGATTGCCATACTCCGGATGTACAGCTTTCTGCCAATATTAATCCTGGCGGAGTTCCATTTTCCTTTGAATGGTTGGTTCAAAGCGGCTCTCCTGAGAATAATCCGTACACATTAAACCCTGTTGTCGAGGACGGAGGCAATTACTATCTGGAAGTTATTAATTTAAATAATGGTTGTGTTAGCGGCGCCGGGATTGAAGTGATAGAGTGGGATGGAGGACCAACGAGTGCTTCGCTGACTGTTCAGCCACCTAGTTGTTATGAAAAAAAGGATGGATCAGTCTTTTTAGAAAACGTGACAGGAGGAACCGAACCTTTCCTGTTCGCTTTAAATGATAATGCACTATTTCAACCCGATGCCTATTTCAATGGATTAGGGGCCGGTAATTACTTAATCACCGTAGAAGATGTACAAGGTTGCCGGTGGGATACATTAGTTTATCTTGAGCAGCCCACTGATCTTCAAATGGATTTGGGAGAAGACAGGGAGGTTTTTCCCGGGGATAGTATCTCTATCCAGGCGTTGGTCAACATTCCGTGGGAAGAAGTAGAACGTTTGAACTGGTCGGTAGAGGGAGCGGAAGAATGTCCAGGGGATGAATGTTCAATTCTTGGAATAAAGATTAAAGAAAATACATTCATCCGGGCTGAGGTATTGAGTACTGCTGGCTGCCGGACGGTGGATGAAGTTTTTATAAGAGTTGTTGAGAACAAGGAAATTTTTATTCCCAATGCCTTTTCTCCAAATGGGGACGGTAATAATGATTTTTTCCGGCTCTTTGGGGATGAGCAATTGGATAAAATCAATGTGTTGAGGGTCTTTAGCCGCTGGGGAGAGCTGGTATTTGAAGTGGAGGACATTGATCCGGATGCCCCGGCATCCTGGTGGGATGGCCGATTTAGAAATAAATTATTGCCCACCGGAGCCTATGTCTATTTTGCTGATTTGAGCCTTCGAAATGGCAATACTGTGCAGTTTAAGGGGGATGTAAACTTGATTAGATAAATATGAGTCATCCCGAATTTTCGGGATGACCCATGTTTATCTAAAACAACATAATCTGTTGAGTATGAATAATTTCTTTTCGATCTTTTACATATAAAATATACATTCCGGCCTCTACTTTTGGCAGAGGTAAGACTTCATTCTCACCTACTTTTCTGCGTATAATTCTTTTTCCTTCCGTACTAAAAATTTCTATGATGGCCTTTTCGATATTTTCCGGATAATCTACCTGAATACCTTCCGAGGCTGGATTTGGAAAGATGCGGAAAGGACCAAGCTTTGGATCATAGGCATTCGCAACTGATAGGTTGCCGAACAGCCATTCATAAGCATCGCCAAATTCTCTGCGCCAATACCACTCTGCGTGCTGGCCATCTGCATGGATGATCTTGTTTACTTCATTGTTATCAAATCCTGCATTGAGCATCGTTGATTCCATTTGGTTGAGCTTTTGTGCCATGCTGCCGCCTTCATTCTGACCACCCATAAGATAGTACTTCATATCCTGTTCCTTACCCGTATCGCTAACATGAGGATAAACTTCATCTGAAAACCAATAGGAGGGAGAGAAAATACCTGCTTTCCCAAATACCTCCTGGTATTCTACTGCAGCATAGGAAGAGATTAAGCCTCCTAGCGAAGAACCCATGATCCCTGTATATTGCTGTTCAGGTAAGGTGCGATAGTTGGCATCGATATGAGGTTTTAAAGTATTTATTAAAAACTGTACATATGTATCGCCATCTCCGCCTCCATATCCCGGATTGGGCCAGGGAGTATATTCATTTATGCGCTCGGCTCCACCATTGTCAATTCCTACTACGATAACTCCATAATCCCCTTGATCGAAGAGGCTATTCAGAGTTTCATCTACTTCCCATTCACCGGAGAAACTGGTAGCAATATCGAACAAGTTTTGGCCATCATGCATATAAAGTACCGGGTAGTATTTATTCGAAGTAAAATAATCGGGAGGTAAATAAAGCCAGATCCGGCGATAGCGATCAAATTCAGGCATGTAGAAATCATCATCCATTATGGTAACATTAGGCGCGGCGGTGCTATTCGTTCCACCAATATCTTCCCAGCTTAGAATAGGAGTGGATATTGTTGTCGGAGTTCCATCGTAGTTGTATTCATGATTAGGTATGAAGCCACCATTTGCATTGCCTTCAACAGTAGCCCAGGAGCCACGTGTAAATTTGTATTCGACAAGGCCTGCGTTTATATTCAGCGTAATTTGGTAGGTACCATCACCGTTATTGGTTAGTATATAATCCGGATTGCCGGCATCCCAATTGTTAAAGTTGCCAACGATGTAAATAGTTGGATCAGGAGGGGAATTATCCGGAATGGAAGGAACTACAATGGTTAATTGTGCTAAAGCTACGGTTAGTGGGCTTAAAAAAAGCCAGAAAAAACTCCAAAGTTGTTTCATCTTTTTGACGGCAAAGATAATTAAATTCAGGAAAGGGGTTATGTAAAAAAAAGAACACCCCCGCAATAGAAAATACTCCTATTTGAGGCAGCCCATCTAAAAAAGTCGTTGAAAAGCAGCATAAATTCTATTTGCGGTTTACGAAGTAAGAATTGCCTCCTAGGTTGGGAAATTTAGTTTTATGTTTTACATTGTGGTATTCGTATAAATAACAGCAATTCTCGTTTTGGAAATCCAAAACCAAATTTACGCCGCTTCGCGGCGGTATTATCTTTGGAGGGAGGCCGAAAGGGCTATTTTGCGAAGCAAAATAGCCCTTTCGGCCTCCCTCTAAAAGGAATTTCACGCCGTAGGCGCTTATATTTTTTAAAGCGAGAATCGCTGTTTAAATATTGAAAAATGGTAAAAAATACATTGTTTATGAAACGTCCAATGTGGTTAGTGTTCTTTTTGTTTCCTTCTTTTCTGCTTGCTCAAGAAGATTGTGATTGTTCTTCGGAGCTAAGGTTTGTTATCGATTACTACGAAAAAAACTTGCCTGGATATAAAGATAATGTGCATTCAGGAACTTCCCGGGAGTATGGGCAGCTCAAGCGAAGTTTGAGAACAGAAGCTCAAAATGCCGGGAATAAGTTGGATTGCTTTAAGCTATTGGTCTATTACGTAGAATTTTTTAAGGATAATCATTCCGGCATCAGCATGTCTTTTCCTGATATTGACGAGAGTAATCAAAAGGAACTGCAGACGTTTTACCGCTCTGATGTTTTCAACTCAAGAGAAATGCATGCGCTTAGAAATAATGATCTAAAGCAGTATCCACTCGATGATATTCGAGGCACTTATCAAACAGCTGATACGACCTATACCATTGCTGTTATTCCAAGTGAAGGAGCTTTTCGAAAATATATCGGGGTTGTGGTAGGTTCTAAAACCCCTTTGTGGAAGAAAGGACAGGTGAAAATGGAGATCAACCCCAAAGAAGAAGGAGGTTATGAAGCTTTTGTCTACATGAGAAATCACTCTCTACGCTACTATCCAGATTTTTCTCTTTCAGATGGAATATTAGGAGGAGTCTGGTTTAAATCTTCTTTAGAAGAGAAAGTTAATTATTCGGAGCTGAATGGCATAAATACCATTTTTAAACTTCTGGACGATGAAACAGCTTACCTTCGAATTCCTACTTTCTCAAGTTCCCAAAGTGCTAAGCTAGATTCCTTTTACAAAGCAGTAGCTCCTCAAATAAAAGGGAAAGAATTCCTGATCATTGATGTTAGGGGTAATGGTGGAGGAAGCGATCATAATGTATCCCCTTTGTTGGATTATATTTACACACAACCCATACAGACTGATAAAGTGGATATTTATGTAACTGAAGATAATATTAAAACCTGGGAACGCTGGTACGAAGAGGCTAAAGCGGATAAGGTCAATTTTAATGAAGACCGGCTGAAGTGGTTCGAGAATGAAATTAAAAAGATGAAAAAAGCTGATCTGAATACGTTTATTCCCCGGAATAAAGGTAAAAAGTTCAAGCATAAAGCACCCAAAGATGGCCCCAAAAAGGTGGCTGTACTTTACAACCGCTATTGTGCAAGCTCTTGTGAAACCTTACTTTTCTGGGCTAAACAAAGTGAGAAAACCATCCTAATGGGCGAAAATTCCGGTGGTTTTGTAGGCTACGGAGAAGTAGGTACGATCGCTACTCCTTGTTACGGTTTTGATCTTCGTTGCACAATGACGCGTTATGAGAACCAACGCCGATATGAAGTAATTGGAGTAGCTCCGGATCATAAGCTTAACAACGAAAAAGATTGGGTAAAACAAGCATTGGAAATCCTAAAACAATAAAAAATGGCTGATTCGATTGAAGTTAATTCTATGTTGGAGGATTTGGAAAAACAAGTTATTCAACAAATAGATACAGTACAAAAAGTATTCAAGCCGCTGGGTAATGATAAGTTACTGGCTCCCTCAGCTTCAGGAGGCTGGAGTATTACTCAATGCCTTGAACATCTAAACTACTACAGCCGCTACTACATTCCACGGATTCGGAAAGCTGTAGAGCAAAATCAATTAAGTTCCCCTATTCTTTCTTTCAAGCCCGGGTGGTTGGGTGGCTACAGTACCCGAAGTATGGATGTGAAAAAGGGAGGAAAAATGAAAACCTTAAAGAATTACAATCCACCTAATGCGTTAGATCCGCAGCAAGTAATGGATGAGTTTCTTACACATCAAAATGAAATGCTGGCTATTTTACCGCAAGCAAGGCATGTTGATCTAAATAAGAACCGTATTCCTATTACTATTGCTCCGCTTATTCGCTTCAAGCTGGGCGATATGTTGCAGTTTTTGATGGCGCATGAGCATAGGCATGTTGAGCAAGCGAGGAGGAATGTTTGAAAAGTAGTTCATTGTTCGTGGCAGGATAATTTTTTATTGGAGTTGAGCACGTTGTTTGATTTTTTTTCAAAAAAAATCAAACAACGTGCTCAACTCCAATAAAAAATTATCCTGCCACGAACAATGAACTACTTTTTGGCCCTATTAGTTGTGCACCGAAGAATCTACTTTAGGATGGGGGCTGGCTCCTTTTGTAGGAAAAGCCTGGGAGGAAGCCTTCCTGAAAGCGCTACCTGAAAATATGAGAGGCGTACGCCTCCGAACGAGTTTTGTAATTGGAAAAAATGGAGGGGCTTTATGAATGAACTTATTTACCAGGCTATAATTGAAACTTATCTAAAATCATAAGCTTATGTTAGTTTTTAGAGTGATATTTTGTCTTTTGGCTTCCTTTTTTCTCTCCACTTCATTATTCCCACAAGAAGTTATTATAGGTCAAAAAGATAGCATCTTCTCCCAAGTCCTAAGCGAACAAAGGCACTTTCAAATTTACTTGCCTCCTTCGTACACTTACTACAAAACCTTAAAAAAATATCCGGTAATTGTCATTTTAGATGGGGAGCGCCTTTATAATGTCGCAAGCAGTTCGATTGACTTTATGGCCAAAACAGCAAAAATTCCGGAGGCTATCGTTATCGGGCTTTCTAATACCAACAGGACAAGGGATTTTACGCCTACACATTCAAAAATCAATTATGAAGGCCAGGTCGAAGAATGGTTGGGTGAAAGCGGAGGAGCCGAGCGGTTTCTTGCATTTTTAGAAAGGGAGCTGTTAGAATCCATTGAGAAAAAATACAGGACCAACGGGTATCATTTACTCGTCGGTCATTCTTTAGGAGGGTTATTCGGCGCTTACACTAATTTGGAACAATCCATTTTTGATGGATATATATTGATTGATCCTAGTCTGTGGTGGGATAGTGAAGTGTTGATTTCAAAAATTGATTCGGTCAGAGTAGATGACATGGATCGCAAGCGTTTGTTTGTTTCCGGTTCGGATAATTTCAGGTACTCCAGAGAGATGGAAAGAATGCGTAAGGGGCAGGAAAACTACTGCTCAAAGTTAGTTAAAAGAGGGGTGCCCGATGAAAATATCCGATACATTGTTTATGAAGATGAAAATCATGCTACAGTACCATTGATCAGTATTATCCAAGGCTTGGAATTTGTTTTTGAGGGGTACTACCTGGAGGGAATGAAGTACCGAACAACAGAGGAGATTTTAGATCATTTCAATACCTTTTCAATGAGATTGAACCATTCTTTTCCGCCCGTTGAAGGAATGATAAATTGGCTTGCATTCAGAATGCTGGATGGTGATAAGGCTGAAGAGGGTATTCGATTATTAAGAATGAACCTGAAGATTCTATCTTACAAGCGTGAAGAGCATTCTTTCCCATTGACAATGGAGCGCAAAGTAGATTTTCTGTACCGGGTAACCACGGAAGGCAATAAGGAAGTTATGTTGCACATTGAATTTGAAAGTAAGATGCGAAGCACCATGGTTTACCGAACCGGATTTTATCATGCACTTATTCTAAATGAATATAAACTGCCCGTAAAACAAGTTGTGGTGAACCTGAAGGGAGTCTCCAGAGTGCCAACTAAATTAAAACCAGAAGAAATCTATGAGGGCTACGATCTGGTAAATATCCATCAATTCGACCCTGATAAACTCATCAGCTCGCAAGTACCTGAGTTAATTATTCTAGCTATACTGGCGCATTACAAAGTGGAACGATTGGAGGCAGTTTTGCGTTTAATCATAAAAAGGTTGAAAGAAGTATGTCACTCTGAAACAGAATTGCAGAAATATTTAAATCAATTGACATTACTTTCGAGAATTCGTAAATTTGAGAAAATCACCAAACAAACAATAAAGAATATGCCAATTGCTTACGATATTAAAAGTGATGCTTTTTACATAGAGGGAAAAGCAGAAGGAAAAGCAGAAGGAAAAGCAGAAGGAAAAATTGAAGTAGCAGAAAAGTGTTATTTCAATGGATTAGATATTGAAATGGCTTCTAATATTAGTGGATTGCCTGTAGAGGAGGTTACGGCTATTTACGAAAGGCTCAAAGACAAGAATAGAGTATAAACTATAATTACTAAATACCTCCTTGAACTCATTTTTAGAAAGAATAAGTTACCTGTCTTAATAGACTTGATTCCGTGATGGTTGTTATGGCAAAAAAAACGTCTTTAGGTTCCACTCTGCGCCTTTTCCTCGCCTATAGGTGCTGTAATTCAATGTTTTTGGACCGGCCTTATTCAATTCTTAACGCTTTTTGTCCCGAATCAAGTTCGGGACAAAAAGCGTTAAGAATTGAATACAGCCTTGATTTTTTGCTACTTTTTTATCAAGAAAAAAGTAGACAACTCACTGATTAACATGGATTTGTAAAGATTTTACAAAACATGAGCCATTCCGAAAATTCGGGATGACTAATGTTTAAGGGCTTCCCAAATAGATTTCGACCAAATGAAATCATCTAGAACCAGCTTAAAAGCTGTTTTCCAAATGTCGAATATGTCTCGGTAACGACATCTAGCCTGAACCATGTGAAAATAAATTTGGAATGATCGTTCTAAAACCTCATCTTTGGATTAAAGAATGATCGTTCTATTATTTATTACTTGAAAATCGTCGTTTAACAGAAAATTCATTTTGTCTTTTTTTTAAACAAACACAAAAACAAAGAGATGTATAATTTAAACGGTAAAAAGGCTGTCGTAACAGGCGGAAACAGTGGAATAGGTTACGCTACAGCTAAATTGTTGAAAGAAAATGGTGCGGAAGTTATAATCACCGGCCGATCAGTGGAAAAAGTAAATTCTGCTGCGGAAGAACTAGGGGTTATGGGTAAAGTCGCAGATGTCAGAGACCTAAAAGCTTTGGATTTGATCGTCAAAGCAACTTCCGAAACTATAGGTAATATTGATATTCTGTTTGTCAATGCAGGTGTTTTCCTTCCTGCCCCTGTTGGTCAAATTACGGAAGAACTCTTTGATCAAACGATGGATATTAATTTCAAAGGAGCTGTTTTCACTATTGAAAAGTTTCTACCTATTTTGAATGAAGGAGCTTCTATAATAAATTTATCCTCGATCAATGCATATACGGGAATGGCCAACACAGCAGTTTATGCAGCCTCTAAAGCAGCAATGAATTCTTTCACCCGAACAGCAGCCACGGAGTTGGCTACGAAAAATATACGCGTGAATGCCGTGAATCCAGGCCCGGTAGCCACTCCAATATTCTCTAAAGTGGGGATGAGTGAAGAGCAGCTTAATGGCTTCGCTCAGGCTATGCAAAACAGAGTACCTTTGAAACGTTTTGCCCAACCCAACGAAATTGCAAAATTAGTAGTATTCCTAGCTTCAGACGAGGCTCAATTCATCACAGGAAGCGAATACAACATCGATGGTGGAGTTAATGTCAATCCGGTATTAGGCTAAAATTTTTTTCACCCATTTTAGAACAATCGTTCTGAAATGGGTGTTTCTTTTCAAGTTCTATTTTTTACAATTTATGTCAAAGAACTAAACTTTATTAATATGGCAAGGCCAAAGGAATTCTGTGAAGTAGAAGTATTGGAAAAAGCCATTGAGCTTTTCTGGAAAAAAGGTTTTCACGCTACCTCCATTGGAGATTTAGTGGATTACCTGGGAGTTAGCCGGGCCAGCCTTTACGGTACTTATGGGGATAAACAGGCCTTGTTTGAAAAAGCGCTCAAGCGTTACAGCGAAAATTCAAAGAAATTTATTACAGACTTTTTATCTAAATACCCTTCTCCAAAAGCAGGACTCGTAAAACTTTTCGAACAATCGATTACCCATTGTGTTTCGGATCCCGATTCTAAAGGGTGTTTCGTGGTCAATACAACCACAGAGCTAATGCCGGAAGATCAGGTGCTAAGATCTAGGCTGGTTGAAAATAAAGAAGAGTTCGAAGCGGCCATTCAATATTATCTTCAAAAGGGGGTAGAAAAAGGGGAAATCAGTGCAGATAAAAATCTGAAAAGCATTGCTTCTTTCATTTTTACGCTCTACAGCGGCTTAAATGTAGTTGCTAAAATCAATTCCGATAAGGAAGAATTATTCCAAATGATCCGTACCGGACTTTCCATTCTCGATTAAATTTATTGATTACCATATTGAAAATATTAAAATGTCTGAAAAAATATTCACCACTTACCAACTAGGGAATATTGAGTTGAAAAATCGTATGGTCATGGCGCCTCTTACGCGTTCCAGGGCAATCGGAAACATTCCTAACGATCTAATGGCTACTTATTATGGTCAACGCACAGGAGCTGGGTTGATCATTACTGAAGGTACCAGCCCTTCTCCAAATGGCTTGGGATATCCGCGCATTCCGGGAGCCTACAGCGCAGAGCAAATGGAAGGCTGGAAAAAAGTTACAAAGGCGGTTCACGATGGAGGCAGCCGTATTTTTCTTCAAATCATGCATACAGGCAGAGTAGGGCATCCTAATAATCTCCCGGAAGGAGCGGAGGTTCTAGGCCCGTCTGATGTTAGAGCAGAAGATAAGATGTATACGGATCAGGAAGGCATGCTGGATCTCCCGCAACCTCGTCCAATGACAGCCGCGGATGTAGAGCATACCATTAATGAATATGTTCAAACCGCCAAGAATGCTATTGAAGCTGGTTTTGACGGCATCGAATTGCATGGAGCTAATGGTTATTTAATCGAACAATTCTTAAATCCACTTGTGAATACCAGAACAGATGAATATGGGGGAAGCATTGAAAACAGAGCGAGGTTTTTGTTCGATATTGCTGATCGTGCAGGGGCTGCTATTGGAAAAGAGCGCATCGGGGTACGCTTATCTCCATTTGGAGTAAACGCAGGCATGCCTGTATACGACGAAGCTCAGACTATTGCCGACTTTACTTATCTTGCTGAGCATCTTAATGACCGTGTAGTTTATATACATGTGGCAGATCATTCGAGTATGGGAGCTCCGGCTATTCCTGCGTCCTTAAAGCCAGCAATGCGCGAAAAGTTTTCTGGAGCTTTCTTGCTTTCTGGAGGCTTAGATCATCAAAGTGCTGAAGCCGCTTTAAATGATGGACGAGCTGATTTAGTCGTTTTTGGCAGAATGTGGCTGGCCAATCCGGATTTGGCTGTTCGTTTCAAGCAAAATGCACCTTTGAATCAACCAAACTTTGATACTTTTTATACGCCGGGACCTGAAGGGTATACGGATTATCCGACTTTGCAAATGTAAGAGGGTAAAGATGAGTCATCCCGATAATTCGGGAAGACTCATCTTTTTTTAGGAGTAAGAAAGTTATTTTTTAAAAATCTTTACACTAAGTGCCTTACCTGTAGAAGTGTTTCTTAGTTGAAGTACGTAAATTCCTTTTTTTAACTCCCCTAGAGGCAGCGCCTCTGCATGGGGTCCGGGGGTATAACTTTTATTGGAAAAAACAGTCTGTACTAAGTTTCCGATAATGTCATAAACTTCAATGCTTAGTATTTCTTCATTTTCAAGAGTAAATTCTAGAGTAGCTTGCTCTTCAATTGGGTTCGGATATACGGAAGGCATGATTTTTTCTGAAGAAAAATCTATGGTTCCAACATTTAGTTCGTTTAAAATGCCTGCGGCAACGAAGTCAAAGAACCCTTGCTCCGTTTCTGTATCACCGATTGCGATAATTCTACCGTTTGGTTGAATCCCGGCGCTCGCAATGAAAGTGTTGCCATCGAAAGGAGATAAATTGTGATTGACCACACCACCCAGACCGAAAGTCTGATCAAGCGTGAAATCAGCATTTAAGCGGCTCATTCCCAGTTCTAAACCTCCGGCACGTACATAGCCTGTAAGCAAAATTTTCCCATCATTCTGAATGTCAACGGAGCGCAATTGATCATCATCTCCCTGAAAATCAATGGTAGCTACATCGTTCGTAATTATTGAGCCATTACTTTCTAGTCGAATTGCGAAGAAGTTGTTGTCTTCATCTGCCGTTAGAAATTGCCCCCCAATAATGATTTTTCCATCATTCTGAATATTTACGTCTTCCACTCGCTGTTCGGTTACACCGTTAAAGGCTATGGTCGTAAAACCATCAACTCCGAAGCTCGCATCCAGAGCACCACCGGTATTTAAACGGAATACAAAACCTAATTCTTCTGTGCCGTCTCCGGTATGGCCAACAGCTATAATTTTCCCATCTTGCTGAAAAGCCAATTTGGTGATAACATCCTCTCCCCCTAAAGAACCCAAAAAAGCACCTGCATTGGCAAAAGTATTATCTAGTGCACCATCAGCATTTAGGCGAATAACAATTAGATCTTCTCCATCAGCACCTGGAATAATACCAGCAACTAGTATTTTTCCATCATTTTGAATAGCCACAGTATTGAAAAAATCATCCCCCTGATCGTCAAAATCGATTACTAGAAAGCCGTCGGCGCCAAAATTGCTATCAAGGTTTCCGTTAGGTAAAAAGCGAGAGATAATTCCTAGCGTTTGACCGTTTTCTTCTAGCTCTCCAACGACCACGATTTTTCCATCATTTTGGATTGCAAGGCCATTTCCGCCGTTGTTATTGTCTGCAATATTGAGTATGGCTGCTCCGGTACCATTGAAAGTATTATCCAGGCTGCCGTTGGAATTTAGGCGTACAAGAGCCTGATTGTTGCTGTTGGCATCTGCGGCGTGCCCTAAAATAAGAATTTTCCCATCGTTTTGTACTAAGCCATCGAAAGCAAAATCTGCATCCTGGGCAAAATCAATAATGGTGGTGGCATTGGTGCCGAAATTGTTGTCCAAATTACCAGACTGAGCGAAGGCAATGGAACTGAAAAATGTGAAAATGAATGTAAAAAATGAAAGTCTCATGGTTGAAATATTTATTGGTTAAATGTTTCTTTCAACCTTATAATAATGAATTGAGGAAAGGTGAACTTTGTACTGATCAAGCCTAATTTATAACCACTCAAAATTATAACGACCTGGCAACAACAAAGCTAATTCTTGGGTTTATTTCCGACAGTTGTTAAAAAAAACGCATCACTCCAAAGGGAACTCACTTTGTAGGATTCGATGAACTGCCTTTTTTAACAACTTTTCAATAATCAAAACTTTCAAAATCTATGGATGTCGAAATATTGTCAAGGATTCAATTTGCGTTTACGGTGGCTTTCCACTACATCTACCCGCCCTTGAGTATAGGCTTGGGCTTGCTACTAGTGATTTTTGAAGGAATGTATCTTAGGACAAAGAACAAGGAATACGAACAACTTACCCGTTTTTGGACAAAGATCTTTGCTTTGACTTTTGGCATTGGTGTTGCGACAGGCATTGTCATGGAGTTCGAATTTGGGACCAATTGGGCAACCTACTCACGTTATGTTGGCGATGTATTTGGGAGTGCATTGGCTGCTGAAGGAATATTCGCTTTTGCTCTGGAAAGTGGTTTCCTCGGGATATTGTTATTCGGATGGAACAGGGTAACGCCCTTAGTGCATTTCATCTCAACCATTGGCGTATTTTTAGGGTCAATGTTTTCAGCGATCTGGATCGTTGTGGCGAACAGTTGGATGCAAACACCTGCCGGGTTTCAAATTGTAGGAGAAGGAATGAGGGCCCGTGCTGAGATTACCGATTTCTGGGCGATGGTTTTTAATCCATCTAGCGTTGATCGCATCATGCATGTGTGGATAGGTGCATTTCTGGCGGGTGCTTTCTTAGTGCTTAGCGTCCATGCCTATTACATCCTAAAAAACCGACATGTAGAAATATCTAAAAAAGCTTTCAAAATTGCGCTTGTAGTAGCTACTGTTTTTTCTCTCTCTCAATTAGCTACCGGCCACAAATCGGCGGATGGTGTGGCGCACAATCAACCCGCTAAGTTGGCAGCAATGGAAGGCCATTTTGATAGCTTGGCTGTTGCAGATATGTATTTATTCGGCTGGGTAAATAAAGAAGAAAAGAAGGTTACGGGATTATCGGTTCCGGCAGGCTTGAGCTTTTTGGTGCATTTTGACTTTGATGAACCTGTAAAGGGGCTGGATTATTTTCCTGAAGATGAACAACCGGAGGCTGTTAACGCTATTTTCCAATTCTATCACCTAATGGTCGCTATCGGTATGTTTTTAATTGGACTAACCTTACTCGCCGCTTTTCAATGGTATAGAGGCAAGCTGTTTGATTCCAAATGGTTGATGTGGGTATTTGTATTTGCCGTTTTATTGCCGCAGCTTGCCAACCAATTCGGTTGGTACTCGGCGGAAATGGGGCGCCAGCCTTGGGTGGTATATGGTCTATTGCGTACTAGTGATGCGCTTTCGCAAGCGGTTACTGCTAATCAGGTGCTTTTTTCCTTAATCATGTTTACGGCTATTTATGTGTTGCTGTTCACTTTATTTATTTACTTGATGAATAAGAAAATTCAGCATGGGCCTTACGATGTAAAGATGATTGATCAACGTCCCCGTCAAAGTGAAGTAAGTGATGTATTAACTTAAAATGTAAGCATGATTCATTCAGGATTTTCGGAATGACTCAGGTTAGGGATTAGGCAATTAATAAGCTACCCAAATTTTGCGAAGTAATTTTTTTCTCAGGCTAGGCGGAAAACGTAGGCATAACTTGTCCCGAATGCCTTCGGGACCCAAAGGTACGGCGAGGCTTTCCAACACAGCCTGAGGAAAAAAGGACAAGTAAAATGGGTAGGGTATTATTTTCCTGATCCCTTAAAAATAAAATTTATATGGAAACTTTTCTGGGGATGGATTATCCCACTTTATGGTTTTTGGTGGTCGGAGGCGTATTCTCCGGTTATGCTATTCTAGATGGCTTCGACTTAGGAGCCGGAGCCCTACACTTATTTTTTAAAAAAGATGAAAGTCGGCGTATTGCTCTGAATGCTGTAGGTCCCGTGTGGGATGGTAATGAAGTCTGGTTAGTAATTGGTGGCGGGACGTTATTTGCTGGTTTTCCTGTATTGTATGCAACGCTTCTATCGGCTATGTATATTCCTTTCATGCTATTTTTGTTGTTCATTATTTTAAGGGCTGTTTCTATAGAATTCAGAAGTAAGGAGCCGATGAAATGGTGGCGAGCTTCCTGGGATGTAACTTATAGTATTTCCAGTATTATGCTGGCCTTTTTACTAGGAGTTGTATTGGGAAATGTACTTCAGGGAATGCCGCTTGACAATAACTTTGAATTTACAGGCAGTTGGTTAAGTTTTATTAATCCTTATGCTATTTTGACAGGACTGACGACACTGGCATTGATGACCTTACATGGAGCTATTTATTTATGTCTAAAGACGGAGGGGCGGTTGTTTGAAAAAGTAGAGCGATTGTTGAGAATAGCAATAATTGCGTTTATTGTGCTTTTTAGTTTAGTGACCCTTTATTCCCTGATATATTATCCACATTTATCCGATAAATTTAAAGCTAATCCTATTCTGTTTTTGATCCCGGCTTTATCTATTTTGAGCATTGCCAATATTCCGCGATTGGTGAGTAAACGAAGATTCAAGGGGGCGTTTATTTTTTCATCGCTTACGTTTAGCTTTTTGCTTATAACGGTAGCTATCGAGCTTTATCCTCGCTTATTAATTTCTACTGCTGAGATAGCTAATAGTATTACCATATACAATGCGGCTTCTTCGGAGAAGTCTTTGGGAATAATGCTGTTGATTGCGGCTATTGGAGCTCCATTGGTGCTTTTTTACACCTATGTGGTATACAGAACTTTCTGGGGAAAGGTAAAGATGGATGAGACAAGTTATTAGACGGCAATCTCACAGCCTTGAATTTTCCAAAAGAGCTGGCTCGAACCAGCTTCTTTTGGAAAATTCAAAGCTGTGAGACTAAAATAACCAATAAATAACACATTCGCAATATAAACTTTCGCATACAGTTGTATTTTTGGCTTTAAAAACATCTGGCATGGAACCATCACTTCAAGAGGACTCTATAGATTTCAGTTCATTTCTTATTCCCAGGGATGTAAGCTGGTTACATTTTAATTATCGTGTTTTACAGGAAGCCAAGGATCCGAGTGTTCCTCTTTATGAGCGCATTAAGTTTTTGGCTATATATTCTTCTAATTTAGATGAGTTTTTCCGGGTACGTGTGGCATCTATGCGGCGATTGCGAAAATTGGAAAAGGATACCAGAAAGGCCTTGAATGTAACGCCTAAAAAAATCCTTGAAGAAGTGTTGGACATCGTGGAAGAGCAGCAGGTAGAGTTTGGTCATGTATTCAGGGAACAAGTACTACCGGGCTTAGCTTACAGAGGTATCTTTTTAGTAAACAATAGTCAGTTTTCAGCTGATCATCAGCAGTTTGCAGAAAAATACTTTAAAGATAGGATTGAGCCTGATTTATCCTTCCGCCATGTTAAAGATGAAGAAACGGAAATATTCCTTGAAAATAAAGCCCTTTATTTTGTATTGGATTGGATCAAAGGGATGACGTTTGTAAAAATTCCATCCAAACGCTGTGGCCGTTTCGTAGAGCTGCCCGAACATGCGGGTTTCTTTTATGTCACTTTTCTGGATGATATCCTTAGGCATAACCTTCCTCGATATTTTGATGATAAACCGATAAAAGGTATTTTTTCGATTAAGGTTTCTCGCGATGCTGAGTTATATATCGACGAGCATAGCGGCGATTTGATCAAAAAGATTAAAGAAAGCCTGGCCGATAGAGAAACTGGCTTGCCAACGCGGTTTTTATATGATTCAGATATGCCGGCTTCTACCTTGAAAAAAGTTCGTAAAATACTGAACTTAAGTAAGTTTGAGCTGATTCCCGGTGCGCGTTATCACAATTTCAACGATTTCTTTGCTTTCCCAGCTCCAGAAGGCGTGGAAGGATTGCACGACTCACCCATGCCTCCTCTCGATCATCCGGAATTGGATGACGAGCCTTCAATCATGCAAGCCGTGGAACAGCAGGATTACATGCTTCATTTTCCTTACCAGTCTTTTAGTTACGTACTTCGCTACTTAAAGGAAGCAATTGAAGATGAAAGTGTTACGGATATTAAAATCACGCTTTACAGGGTCGCTTCCGACTCTTTGGTCGGTCAACATTTAATTGAGGCTTTGGAGAAAGGAAAAAAAGTTACAGTGTTTATTGAGGCTAAAGCACGCTTTGATGAGGAATCGAATCTGTTCTGGGGAGAACAACTGGAGAAAAAAGGGGCGAAAGTGCTCTACAGCAAGCCAAATATAAAAGTGCACACAAAATTATTTCTGATTCTCAAAAAACAACCGGATGGAACGAGCAAAACGCTGGTTTATGTGGGAACAGGAAATTTTAACGAAAAAACTGCCAAGCTCTATTGTGATCATGCTTTGTTAACAGCAGATCAGCGAATCGGTAATGAAGTGTTGAAGGTGTTTGAAATGCTGGAGGAAGGAACGAGGCCGGAATTTGAGCACCTTTTAGTTTCTCCTCATGTGCTCCGTCGGAAATTTATTGCATTTGTGGATCGGGAAATTGAGAACGCTAAAGCAGGTAAAGAGGCTTACATGATCCTGAAAATGAATAGCCTCGAAGACGAAAAGATGATCACTAAACTTTACGAGGCTTCGATGGCTGGGGTAAAGGTTCAATTAATTGTCAGGGGAATTTGTTGTATGATGCCGGGGGTAGCTGCAGTGAGTGAAAATATTCAATCCAGAAGTATTGTTGATCGCTTTCTGGAGCATGCTCGTGTTTACATTTTTGCCAATGCTGGTGAAGAGCAAATGTTTATTGCATCTGCTGATTGGATGACTCGAAATCTTGATCACAGGATTGAATTAGGGGCCCCTATTTACGACCAAAGAATTTATCAGCAATTGAGACACATCATCGATCTTCAGTTACGAGATAATACCAAAGCCAGATGCCTGGATCCAGGTACCTTAAATGATTATTTTCCAAAAGGTGAAAATGAGTATCGAGCCCAAACGGATACCTACAACTATTTAAAAACACTAGTTCTTTAGCGGTTAATAAGGAACGGAGTAAAATGTCAGCCATTGTGAATGAGAAAGGTGTCTTCCATAATACAGTTAACAAGAGGAGAACAAGCTTTTGCTGCTTGTTTGGCCCTTGTAAATGGGGCGTTTGAAGAGTTGTCCGGGCATTTGGAAATGCTTCATCCTGAAGAGAAAGCGGTATTTCAATCCTATGAATACGAACTTCGAAAGAAGAGTTATTTGCTGGGGAGATTATCTGCTAAAGTTGCCGTTATGGGGTATGCAAGCCTGAAGGAGGCTGAATCGGTTTGGATTGATTCTGGCGTTTTTAATTTTCCAGTGGTGAAGTGCCCATTTGTTTCTAATGTTCAAGTTGGTATCACCCATTCTAACGACATTGGATTGAGCATTGCTTTTCCTGAAGTTCATCCTGTAGGAGTTGATTTGGAAGAAATCAATAAAGAACGGGAAGATGTGGTGCTCAGCCAGCTTACCAATGCGGAAACAGGCCAGCTCCGGCACTTATTCAAAAATGATGTAGAAGCCTACACCCTGCTGTTCAGCATGAAAGAGTCTTTATCGAAAATCTTGAAAACAGGGATGATGCTTAATTTTAAGTTTCTAGAGATGAAGGATCTGCAATGGGAGGATGGCGTTATGAAAGCTGCATTTAAAAATTTTGGACAATACAAGGCTTATGGTTTTATTGCCGGAGTTTACGCGTTAACCATTGTGCTGCCGGCAAGGACTACCCCTGATTTCAGTGAGATGCACAAGATCCTCGAAGCCATTTCCTAATTACTTCTATTAAATACTCATTAACTTAGGTTACAGAGTATTTAAGCGGTTCTAGGTGATTTCATTTAGTAAACGGTTTAAGAACAAAAAGCAGGCCGTTAGGCCTGCCTGATCGTAGCCCTGGGTTCTCCCAGGGTTATAAGTTATAGAGGCCAACTTCCGCGTAGCGGAAGCACATCACAGGTTATTACTCTTGTGTAGTGTATTACCGCTCAATGTCATCAACTTAAGCTTTTTCTTTGCCTGGCGCTTTAGCGCCAGGTGTAGTGTTAAGATATATCGGGGCTTTAGCCCATTAATAACAAAAGGGCTAAAGCCCAATCTGACCATTATTCCCCCCGGCACTGAAGTGCCGGGCTATGATGAGCTTAAGTTGACGGCATTGATGCTAGCACTACTCGGAAGAAATTGGATAGAATAACGTTTTCTCCACGAAGACCTTGGGAAAGGGTTTACACCTAATTTCTTCCGCGTAGCGGAAGCACACTGCAAAAGAGCAATGGGCTATGATGCGCTTCCGCTACGCGGAAGTTGGTCTCTATTTTATAACCCTGGGAGAACCCGGGGCTACGATCAGGAAGGCCTAACGGCCTGCTTTAAGGACTTCCCAAATTAATTTCGACCAAATGAAATTATCTAGAACCATTAAAGTAAAAAGGATGAAATTATTTCCTTCAACACTTTGTTCAATTGCTCAATAGCCAAAGGAATATCCCAATTTTCCTTGTTTCGGGGCTCTACATAGTTTGAAATAGAGCGGATTTCCAGGAAGCGTACCTTTTCTATTAAACAGGCAAGGAAAAAAGCTGCTCCTTCCATGCTTTCTACATCTGCATCGTAGAAAGATTTGATGTTTTTTATGGAGCTTCCAGCGCCGTGAACTTTATTGACAGTAATGCCTTTTGCCCGTGGAAGAAAGTTGAATTCGGCAACCTCCTCATTATGTAAGATCCCATTTTTAAATGGGAACGCGTCTTTTTCAATCAATGCCAGCTCATGTACATTAGTAAAGCTACCATTGGCTTCCTCCACTCCCAAATCTGCAAATTGTTCTTCAATAACATTGATGACATCGCCTTTTTCCAGCTTTTTATTAAAAGCACCAGCAATGCCTGCATTAATGATCAAGTCAGGCTTTTGGGTGCTGAAATACTTGCCAAGCCAGAAGGCTGTGTATGTCATACCAACACCAGTGACCAAGATATCAACTTGCAAGTCATTCTTTTTATAGGTATTACCTTCTTTATGTTCGAAATGCTCGTTCAGATAGGCTATTGTTGGAGCAATTTCGAAGGGAGTGGCGCTTACGATGGTTAGTATCATGGTGATTTTTAGTTTAGAGCGTTTAGAGAGTTGGGCAGTTGATCATTCCCCTCTCCTGTAAACCAAGCCCACAGAAGGGGTGAAGCCCAAAATTGTGTGATAACTGGAGGCCAGATCAATAGCTATTCCTGATTTTAGTTTGAGCCCAAAACCAAAGCTGAAGGCCGAAGGTTGGTTACCGACTCCTGCTCGTATGCTGAATATATCAATGACATAATATTCCACGCCTCCTTTAAAAGTTGCGGGAAAATCCACGTCTTTTTGCAGCTCGAGAATCAGGAGTACTTTTTCAGAAGGCTTATAACCTGCCCCTATAGTGAGGATCGAGGGCAGAATTTCATCTTCGGTAATTTCCAGACGAAGAGGATTGTAAATATGAGCGCCTAAAGTAAGCTCAGGAAGTAATTCTGAGATGAACCCTAATTCAAAGGTAAAGTTTGATCGGCTGCCAAATTCTTCAATTCGAGTATTTAAAAAATCGAATTTGGCACCAATTTGAAGTTTGTCAAATAGTTTTCTTCCATAGGCTATGCCGATTTTTTGCTCATTAAAGGTGGAAAACCCGAAATAATCAAGGCTCAGGCCAATGGTGCCTGAGTTGGTAGGGTAGGCAACTCCCAAAGAAAAATTGTTAAGAGATGATAGCAGAAATCTCTGGCGGCCGAAGGCCGTAACCTCAAGGTCTTCTAAATTGGCCAGTCCCGCCTGATTGGTAAATAAACTGTGGATATCCTGAAAGACTACTCCTGTTGCTCCCATTCCTAGAGAACGTGCTCCACCAATGGAAGCCGCGTCATTCTGAGCAAAAAGGGTTTGACCAAAAAAAAGCAGTAATGTGAACGTTAAGATCCGTTTCATAGGCATAATGGGTAAAGGGTTTAAAATTAATTCCAATTATATCGTTGGTTCCGGAAGGAATTAACGATATAATCGTTCAAAACATTATTCAGCAAATTAACGGAATTATTTGCAATCTATGTTAAAATCTTCTGCTACTAATCTCTTTTTTAGGGAGGTCCTAAGAAAAATATAATCAATTGGTTAATTATTCGTTACCCAACTACAGCGATTCTCGCTTTGAGAAATAAACGCGCCCACGGCGCGAAATTCTTTTAAGGGAGGCCGGAAGGGCTATTTTGCGAAGCAAAATAGCCCTTCCGGCCTCCCTT
>CAZHZT010000084.1:0-5934 GCA_964537285.1 uncultured Saprospiraceae bacterium
TTCGCAAAATAGCCCTTGCGGCCTCCCTCTCAAAGGAATTTCGCGCCGTAGGCGCATTTATTTTTCAAAGCGAGAACCGCTTTTGATTTACAGCTTATGTTATTTACTATTGTAATAACGTGAGATCCCTGAGAATTCAGGATGACTCATGTGTAATCAAACTATTTCGCTTTAACATTTAGAGTAATTTCCGGGTGCACATTTGGTGCCGTCACGGCATTGAGCACCTGAAACTTCAGGTCGAAAGCCGTCTTTTGTTCCAGCGTTTTAACCGAAAACGTAGTTGTTGTGTTAGAGTGAACCATAATAACGCCCGTATTGTCGTGCAGACTAAACTCGCTTTTATTAGCAAGTATAAACTCGACATCGCTATTATTTTTAAGTGTCACATCGATTACACTGGCAATTCCCTGATAAACGGCCTTATCCACTTCAATGCAAGCCTCCAGCAGGGCATCCATTTCGCGTTCACGAGCGATTAGAGAATTCTTAAACCAAACTACGGTTCTTTTTTCAAAAAGCCCCTCTCTGATCGCCTCAGCAGTTCTTTCCTTGGCAAAAACCAAAGTAACAGGACGGTGCCCACCTTCAGGTATTTCGTATTGCCAATCGACCAAACCATGAATATCGGATGTTCCCATGATGGTTAGATTATAATCCAGCGCAATTTTCAGAGCCTCATCGGAATAAGTCACATCATTTACCACTTCAATCCCGTGCAACAAGCCATTACCAATCAATTGTTTATGCATATCGGTAAGTTTAGCCACGCCATCGCGATATTGAGCAATCCAGTTGGGATGATTCCAGAAAAGGAAAGCCCCCTGATTATTTGCCTCTTTAAAAACCTCCATTGGGTCTTCCATTTTCAGCTTATTAGCATCTTGTATAAAAACGGCATTGGTATGCCCGGGAGGCATTTCACGGGTAATTTCCGTCCCATTCACTACGATCAGATCATAAGGCTTAGCCATTTGGCTAGCCAATTCAAAAGCCCGGTTACGATCCTCGTGAGGAAGGTCTTTAGCATGTGGTTGGTATTCGATATGCTCTGTCAAAGAAATAGCATCTACGCTATCTCTCAAAGCCTCTTGTACCCGGATATTGGGCCAGACGCTACCATCAGAAAACACCGTGTGCTGGTGAAAATCGACAATTAGCGTGCGATAACCCTCCACATCCGGGAATTCAATAGCCCGGTTATGCGGGTGTTCGTGCGGAATTTGAGCAAAAAGCAATGCAGGAAAAAGAAAAACGAAGGATGCTAAGATTTGTTTCATGGCAAATTTTTGCTCAATAATAAGCGCTTATTGTTAACTGAATGTTAAGAAATGAAATCATCCAGAGCCTTTTTATTTTCGTTCTTTGACAAATTGTGCGGAACTTCAAAATGGTATCTCTTGAGTACTCTTATGGCTGAAAAGCTTATCATTTTAAAGTTCTATTTTCCACAATTCATATCAAGGAATTTTCATTTTAATGCTGGAAAAGCAAGTTCGAGCCATAGTTTTCTCCAAAGGAACTTAGAATAGTTTTGGAATGTTACAAGGATGAAACTAAGGCATCATGCGAATACGATTAATTGAAGTCCATAATTCAAGGAGATATAACTTGAAAGTCGTCAAAAAAAGCCTTATCTTTGCGCTGCGAAAAAATCCGGTACAGAAAGTAAGCCGGAATAAATTTCAATGATGGTCCCGTAGCTCAGCTGGATAGAGCAACTGACTTCTAATCAGTAGGTCCCAGGTTCGAATCCTGGCGGGATCACAATCAATTTTTCATACCCACCTAAGCTATTACAAATCAACATTTTGCAAAATCGCCATTTTGCAAATACCTCCTAAAATAGGCTCAAATCCTTCTTTTTTTTACCTTTTAGAAGGTGAACTATTTGAACGTGGGTTATCATTATTGGTCAAAAATGAAATTCTTTTAACAAAAAACTAAGAACTCTTTACCTGAAACGATCTATATCAATTAGATCCCTTTGAAAATAAACCGGGTTGAAATGATCAAAGTCTTTATCAGCAGTAACCAAAATACCATCAGTCACTAGTGCCGTGGCCGAAATCCATAAGTCATTCTTTCCCATATTTCTGGCACTCATTCCATTAGGTAATTTTTTATTTTCAAGCACCCCTTGGCTATAAGCATCCAGCTCAGCATAAGCGTCGATTACTGCATTTACTTTTACAGGATAAATTATAAATTTTTCTAGAATAGAAATAAGTTGATCAATTTTGCGTCTTCCCCATTTCCGTTTTAAGGCCAGTGCTTTTATTTCTCCTTCTGCAACAACAGAAATAACCAGATCATTGGTAGGTTGCGCATATTTTTCCCGGAAAAAGCGTTCAAACTTCCAATTAAGAATTAAGAGAAGAATAATATTCGTATCCAATATATAGACCATAAATCAAATAGCTTGCATCAGTTCTTTTGCATCTTCTCCTTCCCAAATACTTCTATCTAAAATGTCAAGATGATCGTTTAATTTTTTGGGATCATAGCCTTGTTCGGATTTCAAGGCCTCCAAAGAAATGGTATCTGGAGCAGGATCTTTGGCAACAGATAAACCTTCATTTCCATTGCTTCCGGATTCGAAGCTTTTTTCATTAATTTTCGAAATAAATAAAGATAATTGACTGACTAAAGCTTCACTTTGCATTTCAGCTATCAACTTAATCAACCTTATTTTTGCCGCTTCGATATTCATGTGTTTCAAAATTTGATGACCAACCAATGATACTTCAATTTTTTATAACAATCAAATTTCTAAAATAATTTCTTCCTTTAAGATTTATAATTATTAATCGCGTAGATAGCCAACTTGAAATATTACCATTTTCAGCCACTATGAACCATTTATATTGAATAATGTGTCATTCTGATGATCGTAATTAAAAACCATCAGAATGAATTATATTTCAGAAAGGATAACCATTGATGATAAACTCTGTAATGGCAAGCCCACTATTAGAGGAAAAAGAATCACTGTCCAGACTATTTTAGAATTTTTACAGGCTGGAGAAAGTCGAGAAGAAATTTTACATCAATACCCATCCTTGGAAGAAGCTGATATTGATGCCTGCCTTCAATTTGCAATTGAGCTGATGAACAGACGCTATGTGATCAAAGCGACCTCATGAAAAAGTACCTCATTGACGCCAACCTTCCTTATTATTTTTCCACTTGGAATACAGAAGCGTTTATTCATGTAAAGGATTTGAATGATTATAAAAGATGCTTTCCTGGGAAACGGGATTCCGGCCAGGATGACGGAAGGCGCTGTTTAAATTGTGGCCGGGATTTATCGTATCGCCCCAACCGGCGGGCGAAGTATTGCTCGGCGGTTTGTAGGCAGGGGTATTATAGAGGAAAAAATATTCCCATAAAATATTCAGATACCCAATCTACAGATGAAACGAAAAAATCTACCATACTTTTTTGGTATTCCTAATTAGTTTTCAGAGATTTACACCAGAAATTTTTAATGTTCAATACACCCTTAATAAATTGCTTTATGAGGCTTTTACTGGTTTTACTTGCCATTTCCTTGTGCTACTCTTGTTCCAAATCAGTTAGAATGATAGGTTCCGTAAATATGATCTCTCATAGAAATATTAATCCGAATGGAAATCACGAATTAAAAGCCAGGTATGTAGGAGGTGGAAAAAGCATAAAAAAATCAAAAGCTCAAACAGTCGAAGATGCTATTAATAACACTGTAAAAACAGTTCCAGGAGGGGAATTCTTAGCAAATGCAAAATTATACATTGTAAAAGGGAAATACTTCGCAATTGAAGGGGACGTTTGGGGGACAGTTGAAGACAGTAGTTTCAGGGGGTTTTCTATTGGAGATCGAGTCGTTTGTAAAGACCGAGGTTTTTTGAAAAGTCTTAACTTTAAAACTGACCTAATTTATGGTAAGATCACAGGGATAGAAGATGAAAAAGAAGTATATGTAAAGGTAGAAGGGGAAGAAGATAGGACTATAAAGGTGTCTATAGATAAATTAACAAAGGCAGATTAAGTCTTGACTACTTCCATTATCCTTGGAAAGGAGAAAGTGTAGCATGGTGCATTGTGTAATGTAAAACTACCTATAAACCGTTGAGAATCTTCATTATAACTGTAACTTATCCATTAGCTAATTCCCAAGAGTCAAAAATAGGGCAAATCTACTTTTAAGAATTTTACTCCTTCAGCTAGTAACTTTTATTTTCCCATTTTATATTCAATGTTTTTACAACATTATCAAGTACAGGCATTAATCTAGCTGAATTAATTCCTTCCGCATTAAGGAGTCTCAATAATTCTGATGTTTCAGTTTTTGGCAAATTCATTTTAATAATAAAATCTTCTTCCTCAATGCTGCCGATTTTAACCAAAAAATCTTCTAAGTTTGGCCAAAAACCATTTTTAATATAGTAAAGCTCAGCATATCTAGGAAACGTAAACAATCCATCCTGCGAAAATAAGAATTTATTTTCTCCTTTTTTTACTTCAAGCATTTGAAATGCTTCATCTATCCCATAACTACTATAATTCATAAAGATCTTTGATTCTCTTTTCATCGCCCAAACACTAATATAGCCATTCTCTTCATTATGAGGGACATGAGAGGCTGCAAAATAAGCGCAAATAATGGGTTTCTGGTCCAATCAAGCAATCGAGTTGGAACACCGTGATGTTGTGCCAATCCAGTAACTGGGTGAGCATAATTCCAGAAAAATTCAGGACTATCAATTTTTTTTTCTAAGCTCTCTAACCTAGGTAATTGAATTCCAATATTATCTGCAAGACTAATAAATTCCTCTGGCAAATATCTTTCAAAAATCTCTTGAATTTTAGCTTCTATTAAGGATTCTTTTCCGAGATCTTTAATAATTGTCGAATATTTTTCTTTTAGATCTTTTCGCATTTTCTTGTAACGATCTATTGTTTCAGATCTTAGGGCTGAAGGATTCAGCTTCCAGTCAGAATTTGCTTGTCCTCTGAATACCCAGGGGGAATTCCAATTTTGATCAGGTAGCCATGTAGAATTACTAAGTCTCAAAAAGTCTAAAAAATCCTTTGCTTTTTCTAAATTAATAGTCTTTAATGGCCTTAAATTCGTAAGAGGAAATTTATCTTTCATATGTGAAAAAGTAATAAAAATTATTGTAATATTTCCACCTTAAATTGATGTCCTAAAGATAGAGTTAATCTAATATTTATTGAATTAATTGTAGGAGCCCCCAAATAACCCAGACTAAAATTACAGTGCAGTCATTGGAATGGCGGCAAAAAATGCTCCAATTTTATTCAAAGCGATGGGAAAGGCGATGCTTTCCCATGCTTTGATTGTCCAAGCAATAGTAACAGCAGGTTTATTCTTCTTTATCCGGACGGGCGTTGCCCTCTTCCTCTTTCTTAAGTCGTTTACGGGAGATCAAATTAATCGCGGATTGAAGGCCTTTCGCAAAATCGATGAAGTCGTTTTGATCTTGTTCATCTTCGATGTGGCCATCCAGTCGTTGGTTAACCGCTTCAAATATTTCTTCTTTTTCGGCCTGGCTCATGGTGGCCCATTCGGATGGTGCGTTGTTGGCGTCTTTGGTGGCTTCAGAGATCTCGTCGAAATCGTCGATGAAAAACTGGGCATCGGAAAAGTCTAATTTCCCGTCAGCTCCAGCTTGAATAGTGGACTTGGCCAGCTCGGCTGCCGCCACATAGATGTCTTTTGTTTCCTTGTTAGGCATGGCAATGATTTTTGATGATTGATAAATTGCTGAATCAAAAATCAGGGATTGCAGGAAGAGAGGAAAGGACATAAAAAAAGGCCCAGGCTATTGAAAATAGCCTGGGCCTTTTTTTTGATATGGGTTGTCTGGATATATTGACTTTAGTCCCCATCATTTATGGACATGACTCCTACATAAAGTCAAAAAACCT
>CAZHZT010000084.1:6034-24000 GCA_964537285.1 uncultured Saprospiraceae bacterium
AATAAATTGAAAGAATCGTCGCAATCCCCATCATTTATGGACATGACTCCTACCTCTACCGGAGGTACCGATACAATCGCAATAATCGTCGCAATCCCCATCATTTATGGACATGACTCCTACAATGATTCCAATTACTACAATGTCATTGGAGACAAGTCGCAATCCCCATCATTTATGGACATGACTCCTACATAAAGTCAAAAAACCTAATAAATTGAAAGAATCGTCGCAATCCCCATCATTTATGGACATGACTCCTACCTTAGCCGCCCGGTACAAGTCGGCGATAACAAACGTCGCAATCCCCATCATTTATGGACATGACTCCTACTGGTTCGATGCATCAACCACAATCACCCATATCCGTCGCAATCCCCATCATTTATGGACATGACTCCTACTGGGTGCACCAGCAAACATGTTCAAAAATATGGGGTCGCAATCCCCATCATTTATGGACATGACTCCTACTCCATTAGGAGCAGCATCGAATTTCAGCTGAAGTGTCGCAATCCCCATCATTTATGGACATGACTCCTACCATACCAGTCCGATCTACAAGAGTGGTTGGCGAGCGTCGCAATCCCCATCATTTATGGACATGACTCCTACTTTTAATCTATTTTCAAACCAAAGTTCAAAATTTGTCGCAATCCCCATCATTTATGGACATGACTCCTACCCGTAGCCCTATTTTTAACAACTTAAAGGCTTGACCTACAACACTTTACTGTCTTAACATTTGTCATCTGAATGTCAGAAAATAAACATTAAAAAGTTAACAATTCATAAGTCACTGATAAAAATGAGAGAATTTTTGGCTTTGTAGAAGGTGCGACTTTTCTGTAAGTATTTAATAGTGAAGGACTTATTTGAAACAGTCAGTCAGTTATGTATCAAAATTTTAACAATTCACAACTTTTTTTTGCAAGTGCCTTTTGCAGTAATATGTATGTACTTGGTAGGTAGTTAGTTATAACGAACAATTTAGAAAAAATCAAATGTCAAATTGGTGATTTTAAGAAATATTTGCTAAAATGGAGCCTTCATCAATAGTGTTTTGTTATCCAGACTTGTCAAAGAACAATTCATTTCAGGACCATTTTGTACGCGCTGAGTTGTTTTCATGCCTTTGCAATGAATAGTTTTCAATATAAGAAATCTTGTGGTGATAATCTAGTCTTTGCAGCAAAAAGAATCATGAGGGGAAATACCATGAGAGGAATTTAATGAGTCCACGATGGGTGACCGATTCCCTATGACAAACCATTCGTTTCGATGGGGAAAATGCAAGGTGTAAATGGTGAAAAGAGCATTTGCACTGTTTGGCGAACCGCCGGATACGTGATCCGAATTCCGCACTTG
This sequence comes from uncultured Saprospiraceae bacterium, assembly GCA_964537285.1. Lineage (GTDB taxonomy): Bacteria > Bacteroidota > Bacteroidia > Chitinophagales > Saprospiraceae > CAZHZT01. The sequence continues at coordinate 7,403 of CAZHZT010000084.1, forward strand.
CTGCGGAAGTGGTGTGAGAGGGCTTCGGTGGGCTTATTGCTCAACGTTCCCTACTCGATTCCAGGAAGGCTTTAATCCAATACATTTATTAAATCTGAAAAGGTAATGATCTGGGTTGATTCGAATTGTTTTATTTCCAGTAAATCTTTATCGCCTGTGATTAAATAATCCGCTTGGCTATCTTTCGCAAGCGCCAATAAAAAATTATCTTTTGGATCTCTACAAACTTCTACTACTGAATGGACTTCTTCTAATTCCCCATAGTAATCAAACAACCCCAATAATTCTTTAATATCCTCTTCCGAAAAATACTTTCTGAATTTTGGTCGACTAGCTACAGCTATAAATTCTTGTAACGATTCCTCACTAAAAATCAACCTGATCTTTCCTTGTTCAATTAATAAATCAATTTTGATTAATCTGTTTGAAATCAGGTAACTGATCCATAAGTTGGTATCCAGAATAATTCTTGAAGGATTATCCATTGCTATCTTTTCTTTCAGCTCTAACGGATTCAACTTCCTTCGTAATTTCCTCTAGGCTTGGTACTTCGTCCTCTTTTGATCTCAATTTGGACAGCAAAGCCGAAAAACGTTGTTTGGAAGTCTCTACTTCTTGAATCTTGATCAAATTTAGTTTGGCAAGATCCTCAATCAATATTTTTGCTCTTGGATCAATTAGCTCAATTTTTATAACTGTCATCTCTTCTTTTTTTGTTACAACGTAAAATAACCAATTTCTAGTTCCGATTCCATTTTTGCTTTCCTGGAACGGCGGCATGGACGCTGTGACGCCGTGCGTTGGCTTTTGCGATTGGGCTTCGGCGGCATAGGCGACCATGCGATGTGTGTGCCTTGAATGTACCTAGTTATTGCTTAATGTAAGATAAGCAATTCCGGTTGTTTAAACAACTGCTTTAGGAGGTGAAAGTCCTCTACTGGCAAGTTGCCGAAGCCAGTTAGTAAGCCGCAAAGCCCGCTCCGAGATTATCGGAGGGTGTCCCTGGTGACCGAGAGTCTTAAGGAAGAGCATTTGCACTGTTTGGCGAACCGCCGTATTCGCGATCCGAACGTACGGTGGTGTGAGAGGGCTGCGGTGGGCTTATTGCTCACCGTTCCCTACTCGATTGCAGGCCGGTTTTTATTTTTAATTAGACATTTTGCATATTTGCCGGTATAATATTATCTTTGCCAGTATCAGCCTCCAAATTATTTATCAATTCAAAAGTATGAAGGTAGACTGGAAATCTGAAATAAAACAATTATTAAAATCCGAATTAGTTCGACGAGATATTACTCATGAGCAATTAGTGGCTTATTTGAATCGGATTGGAGTAATAGAAACGAAGGCGAGTATCGATAGTAAATTAAGTCGAGGATCATTTAGTGCAACCTTTATGCTTCAATGTCTATTTGCAATCGGATGTGAAAATTTGCCAATCAATTTATCAACAACCAACAATATTATTAGCGAACCATCACCTATATATAACACTATCAAAAACATCCCTATGATAAACTCTAAAACCGGAATCAAATATATTGATATAAGTTCTGATAATATTCAGACTACTAATGGTAAAAAATTATCAGTAATTAGTCTTTTCTCTGGAGCAGGAGGATTGGATATTGGATTAGAACAAGCTGGCTTTGAGACAGTTGCTTGTGTTGAAAATGACATTCATTGCAGAGAAACTTTAAGATTTAACCGACCAAGTTGGAAACTATTTGAAAAAAGTGAAAAGTTTGAACAAGGTAAATTAGAACCTAGGGAACCGGGAAATATTCGTGAAATTGAAGTGAATGAACTCTTAAAATTATCTGGGTTGAAAAAAGGACAAGCTACTCTTGTGGTTGGTGGTGCCCCGTGTCAACCTTTCAGCAATATAGGAAAAAGGGAAGGGAAAAGTGATAAAAAAAATGGCGACCTTTTTCTAGAATTTGTTCGCATGGTAAAAGGAATTGAACCTCAAGCGTTTATTTTTGAAAATGTTGCTGGAATAACTCAAAGTAAACATAATTCTGTCATCAAATACATGATTGATAATTTTGCTGGTTCTGGATATGGATTGTCCTATACTACTTTAAATGCTGCTGACTATGGAGTTGCTCAAAGGAGAGTTAGATTTTTTCTTATAGGAATTAAAGGTGTAGATTTTCCTGCATTCCCTCTTCCAACTCATTTTAAGAATGAAAAGGCTTGGGAGGTATTTATTAATGATTTTGAGAAAAAGCCAGCCACCAACCCAAAATCATGGAAAACAGTTCGTCAAGTTTTCGATGCACTACCAAAAGATTATAAGGATCGAGATGATTATGCTGCAATGAATTGTTCACCTAAAGTTGTACATAGAATGACATTTATCGAACAAGGGAAAAATTTTAAGGTCTTGCCAATGGAGCTAAGACCTAACTGTTGGAAAAACGGAAAACATCAAGGTCAGGATACCTTTGGTCGATTAGTTGCTGATTATCCTTCTGTAACCATTCGTACTTCTTCTTATAACCCCTCTAAAGGCATGTATATTCATCCATTTGAAAATCGTGGTTTAAACACTATTGAAATGGCGGCAATTCAGGATTTTCCGATTGAGTGGAAGTTTAAATGTCATAACAGAGAAAAAATAACTCTAGTAAGTGGGGGAAGACAGATTGGGAATGCAGTACCGCCTGGACTTGCTTACGCCTTAGGGTTAGCCATAAAAAAGCAATTGAAAAATTCAATTAAAGAATCTCCTGAAAAACAGAACGAGCTTGTTGAATTGAGTTAACCTCATATAGTTCATCTACTGCTGGTTCGGGAATGCTCTGAACAGTTGTAATAGAGTGTGTCGCTACAGTTTTAAGTCCTGCTCTGTCTGCATTGGTAGCAGTTGCGCTAATACCATAATATTTTAAACCAGGAGGATTAATAATCCATTCTCTTGTTTGAAGATGTACGTATAATGCTTTCATAAGACTTCCTTCATGGGATAATTGTAATCTTCGATCAGGTCTTAGGGATGTTTTTACTGATACGTAGCCAACAATATCTCCGAATTCGCATTGGTGTGTAAATTGAGAATATGCAGAATTTAAGGATTGAAGGATATTTGGTGATAACTCTGTTATTCTCTCGCTTATTGGTGATATTCTGTCAACAATGCTTCTTTTAAGTATTACAAAATCTGGGTTTGAAGTGATTAATTGAACAGTAGATGCTTCTTCTACCTTTTGTCTTAAATCAACTATATAGTCATAAAGTTTTTCGTTGTACAAAGCTGATACATCAAAGCTGCTAATATTTGGGAGTAAAAGTGGAATATTGGCATTTGCGTTTTCAAAGCCATGATTCCACGCTTCAATTGCCAAAAACCATTCATACCAATCACCATGAATATTATTAAGAGCTCCTTGTGTGATCCTAGCATCAGCAGCTTTTATGGTAGTATCAAGTGAATCGAAAATTTCAACAAATTCTTCATTTTCTTGAGCTAAAGTATTATTTCTTATAGAGCAAAGTGCTTCAGCTCTCATTACTTGAGGAACTTGACGTCCTCTCCTGGTCACCATTCTCATATAATCTTCTGGCATTACTTGCTGTTTTCTGCTGTTGAATTACATTGATTATCTTCTCAACACAAGAATTTAGATTTTTGTGAATTTCCTTTCCCCAAAACCTTAGCACAAAATAGCCATCTTTTTCCAAAGTTTTATTTACCAGCTTATCTCTTTCAATATTCTTTTCAATTTTATTATACCAAAAATCTTGATTTGATTTGATTTCTAGTTTTTTAGTTTCCCAATCTTTCCCATGCCAAAATTCACTATCACAAAATACAGCAATTTTATACTTCTTAATTGAAATATCTGGTTTCCCAAAAACCTTCTTGTCATTAATTCTATATCGAACTCCTTTATGCCATAAAGCCTTTCTTAACAAAAGTTCTATTTTAGAATTTTTGTTTTTAACAGCTTGCATGTTCTTTCTTCTCTGTTCTTTAGTATGCTTATCCAAATTTTGATTTTTTTGTATACTGGCATGGAACGGCAGTTTGTGAAAAAACCCCATTTTTTAGTCGCCTTAATTTCATAACAGACTGATTTCCAATTAATACTTTTTCAATTTCAATTGATTTCCTTTGGACGTAGCTCCTATAAATAAATCTGGCATATCAATTTGCTTTCTGGACTTTTTGAGTTCTTTAAAAATAGCTACAGCCTCCTTATTGGCTATTTCATCAAATGGGATAACTTCAATATTCGAGAAGAAATCTTCCCAGAACCTTTGCTGTGCTTCTGTACTGCCGATAAGAATTTCAAATTTTGTGACAACGGAGACTGCAAAACTCGAATAGCTACTGGTAAGCTCGAATAGAAAAGAGTTTTCTTTTTTGGTTTTCCGGAAGTAATCAATCAATACTGATGTATCTAGACAAATCAGTTCGTCCGCCATGCGTTAAAGTGTTTTCTATTCGCTTGAAAAGTCGAAAATTGTTCTTCATCCATGACTGGCCCACCGAGTAATAATTCCTGGAAGGCACTTAAATCCTTTTCCTTCTCTTTGTCAGATAGGATTTTCATAAGATCTTCCTTTAACTGCTTTATTTGCCTTTTAGGCATTCCCTTTATTGCACTTATTAATTCCTCGTAATTCAAATTTATGTCAAGACCCATATCGTTTTTTTAACCATAACTAATTTAAGAAAAATTTAGTTCTTTTCATACAAACTTTAGAATTTTAAACCTTTACCAGCAAATTTTAATGCCTAAATTTTAACCGTTTTTTTGATTAATGAGAACTCCTAGCTACCACGCAGGCCGACGAAAGGAGGCTTGTCGTGGTAGCAAAGTTAGCAGTATTAATTTCATCATTTTTTTTTGATCATTCAAAGGCTATGAATAATCTTTTATATTGATATACTTCACTTCTAGAAATACTCCATTTAAATGATCAAAATCTCTGTCAGTCGTAACTAGAGTAATTCCATAAGCACTCGCTGTAGCTGCTATCCATAAATCATTCTTCCCCATATTTCTAGCGGAAAATTTAGACTTTATGATTCTATGTCTGCCTTGACTAAAAGCATCAATTTCCTCATATTTTTCTAAAATCTCATTGTAGGATATATCTAGTTTTGTAACATTCTCTAGGATTTTATCTATCCCTTTTCTTCTTGAATCATCTATCTTAAATTGATGTATAATAGAGTTGATTTCTGCTATAGTCACTATGGAAACAGCCAAATTATTCTCTTTAGCAAATATCTTATGGTCGGCTTCAATTTTTCGGTAGTGGGTCAAAAATGTGGATAGTTGCTTGCAAACCTTTTAAAATGGGGCTTTGAAAACTATGTATCAACGGATTCACCCCACTACCAATTTTTCTTACTCTGGCTTTATTCTTGCTATAAATGATGATAATGTTTGTGTCCAATAAATAATCCATCAATCATCTAATTTAATGCTGCGAGCAAATCATCAACGCTATAGTCACTCTCAGAATCATCAACGTGCGGATAAAGCTCGTCAAATGTTATATTTTTACTCCCTTGGCTTTCTACGACATCTTCAAAAGAAGTAATTGATTTCATAGACAAAACCGCTTTTTCCCAAGGTAATTCATCTTTATCCTCCTCTACAGTAGGACGAATAAAACCATCAATAGTCGATTTAATCTTATTTAAAGACCTGATATCTGTAATTGAGTAGATCAACTGTGATAAACTATGTTGAAGTTCTTTAACCGTATCCATTAATTTACTTTTAAAACACTAATTGTTTAAACAACACTTACAATATAAACAAAGTTACACATTATTCGTTCCAAAACGTTCATTTTTCTCGTGCTTTTTAACTTCCTCTTTCCATTTACCACATTTTAATCATTGATTCCCGGCTATTTAAACACAAATCTAGTTTTTAGACACTCGATTATTCACCGTTTTGTTTAAAGCACCCGCAGGGTTACCGCTAACGGCAGTTTGTGAAAAACTCCATTTTTTAGTCGCCTTAATTTCATAACAGGCTGATTGCCAATTAACATTTTTTCAATTTCAGTAGTATTTTCACAGCCTGACGGTGACCACCATAGATATTTCTACTGTGAATAACGCTATTCTCTATGCAGGAACCGATGATGGCAATGTTTGGGTCAGTAAAGATGATGGAGCCAATTGGGAACAAATTTCCAATGCGCTTCCCAACAGATGGGTTACAAAAGTACATGCCGATCCATTCGATGAATCCTCGGCCTATGTCACCTTCTCGGGCTATCGGTATTATGAATATTTACCACATATTTTCAAAACAAATGACTATGGCTCCACCTGGGAGGACTTGTCTGGAGGCTTACCTCAAGTTCCGATCAATGATCTGGTCGTAGATCCTGTTTATGCGGGCTTTCTTTACATAGCCACTGACTTTGGAGTATTTGTAAGTTATGATGATGGCCTTAACTGGGGCGTTTTGGGTGAGAGCCTTCCGAATGTGCCGATTACAGATCTGGATATTCATCCTGAAGAAGGTTTCTTGATCGCGGCTACCTACGGCCGGTCTATGTATAAAATAGACCTTTTTGATCCTCTTTCCATTGATCAGACTGAAGTTGCTTTTGAAAGCTTTAAAGTATATCCCAACCCGCTTGAGAATATGCTTACCGTGGAATGGGATCAACCGATAGATGGGAGCATAAGATTGGAGCTAATAAATAGTGAAGGGAAGATAGTTGAACTATTATTAGATGAAAAGAGAATGCCTGGACCACAAAGATATCAATGGAATGCTAGCCATTTGATTTCGGGGGGGGTATTGGTTGAGGTTGAAAATGGAGAAGCATGAAAAAGTGCTTAAGGTGGCTAAAATGTAAACGGGAAGTGCTGTGTAGAGGTTTATTATAGATGCCTTATACTGGTCGAACAGAACTTCAAAAGTCAATAGCCACTAAATTCAAAACTCCAAACCCAAAATTCTGAATTCCCTTACCTTTGCCCAAACAAATAACTCGTTCTTTCACAATTTGTCAAAGAACTAAATAACTTAAACAAAAACAAAAATCATGGCAACTTTTCTTCCATTTCGCGCTTATCGACCAAAGCCGGAATTGGCTAAGGCGGTAGCAAGTAAACCTTACGATGTACTCAATAAAAAAGAGGCGTTGCAAGAATGTGCCGACAATCCTTTGTCTTTCTATCATGTGGTGAAGCCTGAAATCGATTTCCCTGATGGGGTGAGCGATTATGCGCCGGAAGTATATCAGAAAGGGCGGGAAAATTTTGACAAACTGGTAGGAGAGGGCGTAATGGTCAAGGATGAACAAGATCAATTTTATTTATATGAACTAGAAATGAACGGCCACCAGCAAACAGGCATCGTGGGCTGCTGCGCGGTAGATGATTACTTCGATAACAAGATCAAAAAACATGAGTTAACACGCCCGGTAAAAGAAGAAGATCGCAAAAATCATATCCGGGCCGGTAAGTTTATCAATGAACCTGTGTTCTTTGCCTATCCCAAAGTAATAGCATTAGATGAAATCGTTGCGAAAGCTAAGGAGGAAGCTCCGGTAACGGCCTTTACTTCCGAGGATGGTGTGCAACATCGCATATGGCAAGTTAATAAGCCTGAATGGATAGAGACGATCATCGAATTATTTGAAGAAAAGGTCCCGAGTATCTACATTGCTGATGGGCACCACCGCACTGCTGCAGCTGCTGGCGTAACCAGAGAGATCCGTGAAGCTGCTGGCCTTCATGGCGATCGTCCTCAAGGGCTGGGTTATTTCATGGCTACACTCTTTCCGGATGATCAACTGCAAATCATGGATTACAATCGCGTGATAAAAGACCTTAACGGCATGACATCCAATGACTTTCTGACAAAAATGGCTGAAAAGTTTGAGGTAGAAAAAATGGAAAGCCAATATAAGCCGGATGCTTTACATACTTTCGGTCTTTATCTGGATAAAACATGGTATAAGTTGACGGCCAAAGCTGATACCTTTGATGCCAATGATCCTATTGGGGTGCTGGATGTAACGATTCTTTCTAAAAATATTTTGGAACCCATCTTAAATATCGTGGACCTTCGTACGGATAAGCGCATTGAATTCGTAGGTGGAATTCGTGGTCTGGGCGAACTGGAACGTCGCGTAGATAGCGGGGAAATGCGTCTTGCTTTTGCCCATTATCCTATCAGCATGCAACAATTGATCGATGTATCCGATAATGATCTTTTGATGCCGCCAAAAGTGACCTGGTTTGAACCAAAACTGAGAAGCGGTTTGTTTGTGTATAGCCTGGAAGACAGGTTGGTGGAACGGAGGGTTTCGGTCAATGCCTAAAGCATAATCTCAAGCTCGGATTGAAAATCCTCGCCAGCGACGCAATTAGCGTCGCTGGCGAGGATTTTCAATCCGAGCAACTGACTTTTATCACCCAATTTCTCTCCATTTCCTTTTATCTTTAGTCATAGAAATAGATTTTCTCACCTAAATCCATGCATTATGACAGATAAAAGAGCAGATCTTGCGGGCCCTGGAATCAGTACCTACGAAGAAGTTGAAAAGATTCTTCCGAATGATTATTCGTCAATCCTTGACAGGAGAGATACCATGAGAGCCCTGTATACCGTAAAGAATTACATTGAAGAAAATCTTACCATTGAGCTAAACCTGATGATGGTACAGGTGCCACTCATTGTTGCGGAAAACAGTGGTATGAATGACATGTTGGATAGGGACGGCTCTCGCACTCCCGTATCTTTCCCTTGCGGTCTGGGGCTTGAAGAGCGTATCAAAGCTCAGGTGGTTCAGGCGGCCACCAAGTGGAAACGTTTCGCCCTGAAGCAATTCAATTGTGGCGTTGGTGAAGGTATTAATACAGATATGCGTGCTGTACGTAAGGATTACTTCCTTGACCATGACCACAGTGCTTATGTCGATCAATGGGACTGGGAAAAAGTGATCACTGCGGAAGATCGGAATCTGGAGATCCTCAAAGACACAGTGAGAAGGATATACAAAGTATTCAAAGGTGCTGAAAAGCTCGTGCAGGGATTGTTCCCACAATTGAAATCAGACAAATATCCGAATCTTCCGGACGATATCGTCTTTATCCATGCAGAAGAATTGTTAGAAATGTATCCGGACTTACCACGGAAGCAACGTGAAACGGCCATTTTACAAAAATATCCTGCGGTGTTTATCATCGGTATCGGTTGGCCATTGAAAGACGGCTATCCGCATGAAATGCGCGCCGCAGATTACGATGATTGGGTAACGCCAACCATTACCAAAAACGGGGAGGAATATCACGGCATCAATGGTGATATCCTCGTTTGGAATCCAGTCACGAAGCGGCGGCATGAGCTTTCATCCATGGGCATTCGCGTCAATGCCGAAACATTGCGTCAACAGCTCGAAATGAGCGATCAACTGGATAACCTGAACTTACCTTACCATCAAGGGATTATTAATGGGGAATTTCCATTGTCGATAGGTGGTGGCATCGGGCAGTCCAGAACGTATATGCTATTGCTAAAAAAAGCGCATATCGGAGAGGTCAGTGTGACGGTATGGCCAGATCAATTGAAGGAAGTGGCAGAGAAGAAGAATATATTTGTTTTGGAATAGGAAGAATGGTTTTTTGATCCAGCAGCTGATTTTTAGATTTTTTGAAAAAAATCTAAAAATCAGCTGCTGGATCAAGTAAATTACATTGATAAATTCAGCCCACAGAAAAGTAAAAAAAGCTAACTTGGGTTGTAAATTTGTTGAGGGAGGCCGAAAGGGCTGTTTTGCTTCGCAAAACAGCCCTTTCGGCCTCCCTCACACAGGAATTTCGCGCCGTAGGCGGGTTTATTTTTCAAAGCGAAAATCGCTGCTCATTCTTCTCTAGCATCCCTCAAGATGTAATAAAAATCTTTAGGGTCGTCGTGATTCAATTCTAAGGTTCCTCTGAATTTTTTGTAGTCATCCAGTTTATAGCGTTTACGTTTATTTTTCAGATACAAACTCATTACAGATGCGGGGCTTGCTTTTCCACAGAAAAAACAAGAGGCATAGGGGTTGGCCGATAAAGCCAGTACTTCCAGCTCCTCTTCAAAAGGAACTACAAAGCCATCAATGATGACTTCCTTGCCGTCGAGTGCCTGAATATTTTTGGGGAAAACAGGCGCATAGATCTCCATTTCCAGCTCTTCGAAATAGCGTGGTTTATAATTGATATCTATTAGTACTTCCCATTTTAATACGATGGGTTCCTTGGCTGGATTCTTCGCTTCGTTGTAAGTGACAAATTGTGGCCGATAATCTGTGTTCTCTTTTATGGGAACCCAATCGAACACTTGCTCATTCCAGCGGTATAAAGTATCGATTGTAGATGAAGTCCGGGGGCGGGGTTCTTCTTCCCTTTTTGGAGTTGGTTCCACTTCCCTTTTTGGAGTTGGTTCCGCTTCGCTTTTTGGAGTTGGTTTCGCTTCGTTTTTTGTTACAACGGGACTTTCATGCACCATGGCCTGTCCAAACCCTAAGTGTTTACAAACTTTTTCCCTCGTAAATAAAATAGTAACCAGTATTGCAGCCAGTAATATTTTTAAATAATTATTCATCTTGTCTAATTTTCTGATAAAACAGCTGATATATCAATTCGCATAGCTTGCCAAGCCGGCAGTAGTGCAGCCCCCATCCCTACAAGAAGGGTAAGCAATAGTAACCAAGCTTCACTCACTATCCATTCGCTACTGAAATGAAGGTTAAAATCGCCCTCGGCTTGCCGATTGACTATATACAATCCCCCACGACTCAATAGCCAGCCCAATATATAGCCAACTATTGCTAATAACAAACCTTCCAGTAACAAAAGTCCAAACAATTGCCAGGGACGGTAACCTACCGTACGCATAAGGGCTAACTCGAATTTGCGTTCCCTTAGACGATTGTATAGGACGAAAAAAACACTGAAGCCAGCCATGAGCATGATGCCTCCCGCAATCATATTTATAGTCGTAGCTCCTACGCCCAACATGTAGAAAAGCCTGTTTATTTCCAATCCCGGTAAAACGGCCTGCATAGGGGTCTGTTCATTGATGATCCGGGGCATATTTAGAACGGCCATTTTGCTTCTGTATTTCAATAAAATAGCTGTTATTTCCATACTATCTGAGGCAATGAAAGAGGAGGAACGCTCGTCAACATGATCATGTTCACCTTCGTGATCATGTTCACCTTCGTGATCATGCTCGCCTTCGTGAGCATGGACTTGCCAAACGCTTTCCAGGTTCGTCAGGACGAGCTGATCTAATACGGTGTTGGTATTTTCTAAAATCCCAACTACAGTATAGGGGTGTTGGTCGTGAACGTGACCGTTCTGGACCTCTCCGTGAGTTCCCAGGAAAGTATCTCCTAATTGCAAGCCCAACTTTTGAGCTACATAAGTTCCAATTGTGGCTTCCATAGCTTTGGAAAATAGACTTCCTTCACGTAGCTGGCCATCATATTTTTTAACGTATGCCTCGGTGGTACCTAGTATACGATACCCTCGGTAAGAATCTCCATAAGCCAGTGGAATTGCTTCCTGAACCATCGGAGCCTCCATTATTTTGCGGGCATCGGCTACTTTGATATTACCAGTTGGTGCATCCAGATGATACACGGCCGACAAAACGAGTTGTAAAGGACTGCCCTTAGCGCCCACTACAAGGTCAATATTTTGTAAATCTCGGGCAAATTTCTGCTCCAACTGATTTTGAATCAACAACAAAAGGGAAATGATGCCTACTCCAAAAAGAAGCAGACTTACGCATAATGCGGTATTCAATGGTTTATAAACGATATTTTTCCAGGCTATCTTCCCTAACATTCCTTTGATTTTTAATTGATTATGGCATTCAGGTCTACGGAGTCCTGTATTTCAGTGCGTAAGCGATCGTCATGAGTGACGATGATCAAAGCTGCATTGTGAGTTCTCGCTTCTTCCAATAACAGCTCAATTACCAGCCTACAGTTTTTATTGTCGAGAGCACTTGTAGGCTCATCAGCCAATAGTAGTTTGGGTTTATTCATGACTGCTCTGGCGATGGATGCCCTTTGTTGCTGGCCTACACTTAACTGGTGTGGATAACGAGATAATAAATTATCGATATTAAAGCGTTTGGCAATAGTTTTTGCCTTGCTCCGACTTTCAGCGAAAGGGGAAAGCATTAGGTTATCCATAATAGACAGCGACTCGATGAAGTAAGACTGTTGATATACCATACCGATGTACCGCCCTCTGAATTGATCCATTTTTGCAGAGGGAAAAGCAGAAATGGTTTCTTCATTTATGATTACCTCGCCAGATGTTGGTTGCCTCAGACCTGCCAATACATGCAGCAGTGTTGTTTTACCGCAGCCTGATTCACCACAGATTAATAAAGCATGGCCAGCCTTCACTGCAAAATCAGGGAAGGAGAGAGGCTCCGCAGCGGGATACTGGTATGTCAAATTTTTAGTTTGGATCATTCGCTCTCAGTTTTAGTTTGTTGCCTCAACTTCACATTTTTGGCAATATCGATAATTTTGAATGTGGGTGATAACAAGCGCAATAGAACCGGCATACATAAACCATTTACCAAAGGATAGTTCAAGCGGCTCAGACAAAAGCCCAAATGTAAATACTGCCAAAGCTACCCACAAAACCCACTTGAAGGTAGTATGGGTCGTGTTTCGTGCAGAGTACCATACGGCCACAAAGCTAAGGACCAGAAAAATATAATCAAGGGCTGCCCACATGCCATGGGCATGGCCATGTTCACCCATTGTGCTGGCTATAGCTGGTTTAGCTGCAAAAAGAATTGGTGTCAGTGTGCAATGGATAGCACAAAGACCGCTGGCAGAAGCGCCCAGCCAGTCAGAATAATTCAATTTTTTAATTTGATTCATGTTGTATATTTCGAAGTTCCACACAATTTGTCAAAGAAGGATTAATTTTTCAAAAAACGAGTATTTGAAATGGCTAGTGCTTCAGGCACTAGTGTGTTACAGTTGTACTTTATAGTTTAATTTAAAAAATGCAACAAAGTTGCAAAAGTGAGTAATTTTTCTTGCAAATGCAACAGCGTTGCATTTGTTTTGTGGTATGGAAAAGAATAAGAAGACCAAATCAATCAAGATTATGCTTAAGATCTACAGTTAGGCATCAACTTCCTTTCTGGGCAGTCTCAGCAAATAAATTTCGTTAACGTATAGAAGAAATTAAACAATCTTCCTTTTATTCTATTGGTTAGAAAAAACGCAAGAACTATGAATCTACGCTTAGTTTGGGTGGTCTTCCTAACCATGGGTGCTACGGCCATTTGGGCACAAAAATTAACCCTTAGCGGGTACGTCAAAGATGCTTCCAACGGAGAAGCCTTAATCGGCGCGACTGTTTTCGTGGAAGGAACCACTGAAGGTACTTACACAAATGAATATGGCTTCTATTCAATTAGCCTCGAACCAGCTATTTATCCAATAATCATTAGTTATCTTGGGTATTCGGATCTTGTGGTCGAAGTGGATCTTCGTTCGAATAGCCAAAATAAAGATTTTGAATTACAAGAAGCCGGTACACAAATAGAGGAAGTCGTCGTTACGGCTACCGAAAAAGATAAAAATGTGAAGGATATTCAGATGAGTGTCCAGAAGCTCGATATGGCTACCATAGAAAAGCTGCCGACTTTGTTAGGAGAGACGGATGTTATTCGAAGTGTGCTTCTTTTGCCCGGTGTTAGCACGGTTGGTGAAGGAGCTGCAGGGTTTAACGTACGTGGAGGGAGTATTGATCAGAACCTCGTTCTCCTGGATGAAGCACCGGTTTATAACTCCAGCCATCTTTTTGGATTCTTTTCTGTTTTCAATCCCGATGCTGTTAAAGGGGTTAAGCTGTACAAGGGAGGTATTCCAGCGCGTTTTGGCGGGCGACTTTCTTCCATTCTTGACGTGCGGATGCGCGAGGGAAATAGTAAGCGCTTTATGGCTCAAGGTGGTATAGGAACTATATTTAGCCGCTTGGCTTTAGAAGCTCCCATTGTAAAAGATAAAGGTTCATTTTTAGTTGCCGGACGCAGGTCTTACATCGATGTCCTGGCGGCGCCTTTTCTCGATGATGGTTTAGAAGATACCAAACTCAACTTTTATGATCTCACCTTAAAGACGAATTATAAATTAGGGAATAAAGATCAAATATTTTTATCTGGATACCTGGGAAGAGATGTCTTCGGCTTTGATGCCCAATCTGGTTTTGACTGGGGGAACCAAACGGCAACACTCCGTTGGAATCATATATTCAATGATCGCTTGTTCAGCAACTTTACAGCTTACTACAGTAACTATGATTATCAATTGTCATTCGGTGATGATGATACGTTTGACTGGAATGCGCGTATTATTAACTATGGCTTCAAGCCTGAATTTACGTATTTTGTTAATCCAAATAATGCCATTCGATTTGGTGGACAGACGATTTACTATGAGTTTCAACCAGCTAATGCGAGGTCTGTTAACGCAGGGGATGAAATTGATATAAGCCTGGACAAGCAGTTTGCTTTAGAAAGCAGTATGTTCATTGAAAATGAGTTGAGTTCGAGAAATGGGTGGAAAATAAATTATGGCCTCCGCTTAAGCCATTTTGCTTACTTAGGAGCACGCCAGGTCTATATTTTTGGTGAAGCTCCTCTGGGCACCGAAAGGCCTGTTGAGTCCATTGAAACCGCTGAGAGTGGAGAAGTTATTGAGGATTGGATCAATCTTGAACCTCGATTGGCCCTGCAATATCAATTGACAGAATCTTCTTCCTTAAAAGCAAGCTACAACCGTACGGTACAATACATTCACTTATTAAGCAATACTACGGCTTCCATTCCATTAGATATTTGGACGCCGAGCACTAATAATATCGATCCACAAATTGCTGATCAAATTGCTGTAGGGTATTTCCGCAATTTTTCCAATAATGAGTATGAGTTAAGCGTAGAGTCCTACTACAAAGATTATCAAAACTTAATTGATTATATAGATGGTGCGGACCTCCTGTTGAATGAATTTGTTGAAGGCCAGGTGCTTTCAGGTGAAGGAAGGGCTTATGGTTTAGAGCTGATGTTCGAAAAAAAGAAAGGACGCTTTAGCTGGTGGGTGAATTATACACTGGCAAGAACAGAGCGTTTAGTGCAAGGAATTAACAATGATGAATGGTACCCCTCCAGATTTGACCAAACCCACAATCTTAACTTAA
Source organism: uncultured Saprospiraceae bacterium (assembly GCA_964537285.1). Classification (GTDB taxonomy): domain Bacteria; phylum Bacteroidota; class Bacteroidia; order Chitinophagales; family Saprospiraceae; genus CAZHZT01. The sequence goes on from CAZHZT010000084.1 coordinate 22,629, forward strand.
CGGGTTTTTACGATTTAAGCAAACGGGCTACCCTAAGCGCCTCTTTTGTCTTTAATACGGGTACCCCGACGACACTGCCGTCTAGTGGGTATTATCAACAAGGGTTGTTCATTCCAAATATAGATGATAACGCTCGAAATAATTTCCGCATACCAGATTACCATCGCCTGGACGTAAGTGTAACGCTGAAAAGAAACCCGGATAAACCTAAAAAAAGATGGGAAGGAGAATGGGTGTTTGGAGTGTATAATTTATACGGTAGAAGAAATGCCTTCTCTATCTACGGAAGCCAGCAAGATGAGCGCGTGCCGATAGGTGGTTTAGTAAACGCCGAGGCCATTCGATTCTCTGTTATTGGAAGTGTTATTCCTTCAATTTCTTACAACTTTAAATTCAAATAAACCATGCTATATTTAAATAAAAATATCTTTCGCCCGGTAATTTATCTTACTTTCCTGGGGCTTGCCCTTTTTACTTCCTGTGAAGACCCGATTGATGTGCCTAGTGATTTTGAGGCTTCTCAACTGGTCGTTGATGCTTGGTTGAACAATGTCCCCCAGACACAAACCATTCGATTGAGCCAATCCGTTGATTATTTTAGAGGAGGGGAGCCTCCTGTAGTTAGTGGTGCCTCTGTACAAGTATGTAATAATCGCCTCAATGATTGTTATACGTTTGATGAAGCAGCTAATGGAGAATACATATGGAACCCCGGAGGAACGCAAACACTTGGGCAGGTAGGAGATGATTTTACATTAACCATTGAAATTGGAGAACTTACCTATACCAGCACCACAAACCTTTCCAGAACTGCAAGGATTGACTCTATAGGTTTAGAATTCGAAGAAGAAAGCATTTTTCAAGATGAAGGTATCTACGCCGAATTATTTGCTTTCGACCTCGCTGGAAAAGGCGATAGATACTGGATTAGGGCATTTAAAAATGATACCTTACTTAACCGGCCTACAGAGAACGCCATCGCTTATGATGCTGCTTTTGACTCGGGTACCGACCTGGATGGCACTTATTTTATTGCTCCGATTCGTAGTAGTATTAACGCCCTAAACGATGATGAGGAGTTGGTTCCCTATGTATCTGGCGATGAAATTTACGTTGAGGTACACTCTATTAGCGAGGTAGCCTTTCAATTCTTACTTATTGCCTTGGAACAAATAACTAATGAAGGCCTTTTTGCCAGCCCCCTGGCCAATTCTATTGGTAATGTAACAGAGGTTTCTACCGGCGAGCGCGTGCTTGGAATTTTTAATGTGGCTGAAGTGAGTAGTGCGCGTAGAGTTGTTGATTAAGAAAAAGCTTTATCTACTTTTTTCTTGATAAAAAAGTAGCAAAAAATCAAGGCTGTATTCAATTC
>CAZHZT010000085.1:0-23891 GCA_964537285.1 uncultured Saprospiraceae bacterium
AAGGGCATTCAAGGGTTATCATTTTGAAGTTCCACACAATTTGTCAAAGAACGAATAAATTATGGCCGAAGGCCTTAATTCGTAAACCGTTCCCTTCAATCCGTTGACCGTTGACCGTTCCCCGTTAGCCGCAATCCGTTGACCGTTCCCCGTTAGCCGCAATCCGTTTCCCGTTAGCCGTAATCCTTTAACCGCACAATTAATGCCAACATTACATAAAAAATAATGCTCATTGGCAATTGAACAATGGCTTCCTGCGGATAATTAGCTACCACCAACATAAAGATGGCCGTACCCAAGGCAAGGTAAATATTTTTTATAGTCGGATCGTTAACTCGCAAATAATAAAATACCACATAGCGCATAATAACGAATAGCATGGCCAGGTATATTATCAATCCGACCCAGCCTAGTTCTACAGCTATGCGTACATACCCACTATCATGGGCAAAGTCGGCCAACCAGGAGTCAGGAGTAAAACGCCTTCCCCAAACTCCGGTACTTCCCAGGCCTGAGCCAAAAGGATGCGCTTGAATAAAAGGCTGTATTTTTTTTTGATTGCGCATACGTACCCCAACGGTATCCTCGCTATCCTCCAATTTAAAGGCCGATTGGATCCTGAAAATCACCGGATTCGAGGTAGACTTCATGACAAAGGCGGCTCCAAGCAAGCCAATAAAAGCCATAGACAGGATTACCTTTTTGTTCATGGTTATAAGGGTATAGTAAACCATTCCGGCCGGTAAAAGGATGAATGGAGTGCGAGAACCGGCATAAGCCATGGCCAACAACATGGCTCCTGCTATACCCAATAAGCCAATTCTTAACCACCATTTGTAAGGACCTGTTGCCAGCACCACACAAAATGCAGAAAGAAAAGCCATTGAAATACCAAAATTAGTGGGGTTGGATGAAAAAGAAAAGACTCGCAACCGCCCCCATTGATAAATCAACCGGAAACGTTCCGGATCGCTGTATAACCAGATTAATTCACTATTTAAAAAACCAAAAAACTCTTGTTTTAAGCCGTATAAAGCGGAAATTAGTGCAAATAATATCATTAAACCAATTATGCCAATTAGCTTCTTAAAAGAATTTAAAGCATAAGCGGCAACAAAATAAAACAAAATCAAACCTGCCATACTCCTCACCGTATATATCCAGGCCAATTGGGAACCAGCTACCGGGTTGAAAAACTGAATGAGGTTATACAATACCCAGAATACAATAAACAAACTGATCGGATGCTTGGCGAAACCAATCTTTCGTGTGCGTGCAACCGAAACAATCAAGCCTCCGAAAAGCATAAACGTCAGGCCGTCCATAGCAATACCCGCAGGAAAGGAAGAGAACTTGCGAAGAAACTCAATAAAGAATGAGCAAATGAGCACTGTACCAACGCCCAAAACCGGATAGAAGAGCAATAAAAGCAATACGGGAACGCCTAATAAACCTCCTAATACCAAAATCCCACCCTTAACTCCCATAACGGCAATCGCTACACCAATTAATGCCGCGAGGGATGCAACAATTGCCCATCCCAAAGGTGTATTTAACCTTTGTTGGATCAAAGGGCTCACTAGTTTGGAGAATAATAGCTGATAAGGATCTTTTAAGGAGTCTAACTTCAACATTTTTTAAAAAAATAAGATCTTAAGGAAAAAACCACTCAGGATCATGATGATCATCATCATGACAAGCCATTCTACCCAAATATCTTTTTTACGGATTTTATCTTTCATTGTTCATTGTTGTTCTGCCCGGCGATTCTTGGTTTTAAACCTTGGAATTATTGCGTTCAGCACTAAAGCTTTTAGTTCCATTTTCCACAATTTGTCAAAGAACGAAGCTTTAAATAAACTTCACATAGTCAGTATCTTCCAAACGGGCTTTAATTTCGCGAAAATTCAGGATATAATCCTGATGGTCTTTAGGGGTGATCTTTTTTAACTCGGAATATTCAAAACAGGGTTCCAGGCTGAGATAATGAAACAGCTTTTCCATGCATTCTTTTTGCTTCTCCGGATCAACGAGATCTCTTTCGTAATTAATATAAAAATAATCAGGTATTGATTCGAGCATTTGATGTTCAAATGAATTGGTTTCATCAAATGCTTTTAGATAGGAGAGGAGCAGTTCCGGATTTATATAGATTTCGCTGCGCTTGTTAGTCCCTTTTTGATTAGAATGCCATTTATTTCGAGCCATAGCATAAACCAATGAGAGTACTTGGTTTAAACGATTTGTGCGCTCAAGGTAAATAATTTTAAAATTTTGATCGAAAAGTGATTTCAGGAATGAGGACTTGTCCGTTATTGAGGATTGGACGTCGCGCAGCTGATAGGAGAGGAGCTTAAAGCCAAAAACCGGAGCCATCGAATGGGCTTCCTGGAATTTTATCACTTTGGCAGGAAAAATGAAGCGGCTTTTTAACAATTCTCCCTTGCAATCAATGGAAGGATGCTTGTTTAAAAGGCTTAGTAACAATGTGCTTCCGGATCTTCCACTGCTGAAAATGCAGAATTTAGTTTTGGGTGCTGTCGATTTCTTTGTCTTCGTAGCGGAGGAGGCCAGGAACAGTTGCAGTTCAGCAGGGTACCCCATCAAGTAGGTCCGAATCAAGTATTTTAGATCATGCAGTAAAAAATCCTTCCTTGCCCAAGTCATGAAAATAATTTACGTTCTTTGACAAATTGTGTGGAGTTTAAAAATGATAACCCCTTCAGCCTCCAGGGCATTCAGGTTTTATCTTTTTTAAACTCCACACAATTTATGTCAAAGAACCATAATTTATTGTAATTTTTTATAGTCAAAAAACAAACGCGGTAAGTGGGAAACGGTTGACGGGGAGAGGGAAATAAAAAAAACTTTGGGGCTTCCTGCATTTGTTATTCGATTAGTCCTCGTCCTTCTTTTTTGATACGGCCATCTTTATTTAATTTTTTCAGTAACCTGTCTAATATACCGTTTATAAAGTCCTTGCTTTTATCGGTACTGTAAACTTTCGCCATTTCTACAAATTCATTCAGTGTTACTTTAGTTGGTATGGTTGGAAAGCTAACCAATTCACAGATAGCCATTTTGAGAATGATCATATCGATTACAGCAACTCTGTCGACGTCCCAATTCTTCAAAACGGGTTGAATCATGCCCAAAAGTTCTTTATCTTTATTGATAACTTCTTCAAAAAGAGATTGCCCAAACTCTTGTACGGTTTCAGGAGAAGGATAATAATTGAGAATAAATTGTTCTGATTCTACCGGAAGGGATTTGACGATTCGCTTTAAAGTGCCGATAATCAGAGATTTATCATCTTCCCAGGTTGCGTATTTGTCTTCAATTTCCTCCAAAAAAATATCACTTTTGGAAAGGTATTTGAGCAATTCAACAAGGATAGCAGAATTTTCTGATTCAGGTATAGGGTCTTTAGCTGTGGAATATTGAATATACTTGTCTCCCTTGGCGAAATCCTGATAGGTTAACCGGATCACATCAAGATTCATTTTGGGATGAATCTTGTAGCGGTTGAGTTTTTGTGCCAATCCATGGTTGGTTGTCAATGATTTAATAAGGTTATTACGGAAAAGCCGGGGCGTGAAGTCGAAGTCTTCCTGTGTAGGAAGATGCTTACCGGCTCTAATAGAAGCATCTTTTTCGGCATATTTGCAAACTTCCAGGAAGAAAGAAAGCGCATAGAGCAATAGTTCAAAGGATTTCTGAATACTCGCCACATATTCTTTATTTCCCTTATCCAGAGATAATTTTTTATCGCGGCTCATAGTGTAAAGCAGCTGCATGACTTTAATGCGAATATTCCGTCTACTTAGCATATGTGCAATAGTTTCAAATTAAGTCTACTAAGTAACCGTCAAAAACTTATTTTTGGGCTGTTACTAAGTTCTGTCCTTTTGACGTTAACTGTGATGCTTTAACGATTCTAAAGGGGTTAGTGCTTTAGGAATTAAATCCTTGATAGCTTTAGTTTTTTTGATTCGCTGCAAAGCTAATACATTATGAGGAGTTGAGAAAGAATAGAGCGTTGAGAAAGTTTATTTTCAGTAAACTTTCTCAACGCTCTATTCTTTCTCAACGCTTCAAGCCTTCTTAACCTTTGATCTTTAGTGCTTCATAGTCAGGTAGCTGCTTATAGTGCCACTTATTTACGATGGTACCGTTTTTCCAAAGAACGATACCCGGATTAGAGCGCACAATCGTTTTTAGAAGAATATCGTCTGCCTGATGGATAGGGTAGTTGGCCCCGATTTTTTCACGCAGATCGTTGATAATGGCTCCATCCGTGTAAGAGGTTACCATGTATACATCTATGCCATCTTTTTGAGCCGCTTCTAATACGGGCGAAACCACCTCTTTGAAGCGATTCAAATAATCTTCTTTCCACTTGTATTTGGTAACGGTTTTTTCCACTTCGCCGATTTGATCGATGGATTGAACGATTTGTGTATCCTGTGTTTCAATGATATAGATGGTGTCATACTTATACGTCGTATCGGGCACCATGATCTTTTCCTGGTAGCTGCCCTCGGTGTATAGCTTATGGCAAACAATCATGATGTGTGGTTCAGGGTTCCCAAGGATATCTTCTGTGATATCGCTGCCATCTGCTTCGCCCTGCACTTCAAAATCACTAATTTTGGTGATTGGAATGCTTGGTTCTCCGCGCAATTGTTCCAGATCATATTCAGTGTCCGGGAATTCCTTGTAGCGCGCCAGGTAGCTGTCCATGTCCAGTTTAATGGTTTCTCCCGACTTTTTATTAGTCATTTTATAGAAAATAGGCGTATTGGCTGCAGCTTCATCTTCAGCTTCCCGGGCTTCAGCGATATTTTTACCTACTTTGAAGGGGCGAAAATCTGTGTGTGGCAAATCCCAAACGTAATTGCTCATGCAGTAGTAGATCAATCCAGCGGTTGCTGCGGTAACTAACAAGCCTCTCACAAAAGAGGTAGAAAGTTGATGCATACTCTTACTGAAAAATAGGAATAGGATAGAAGGAACCAATAAAACCAAATCTTTGAAAAAGGAGGTACGCGGTTCCAGCTTAATAAAATCGCCAAAGCATCCACAATCCGTTACTTTCATATTCGACGCTTGATACTCACCCCACTTGCTAAATTCGAAGAAGTTAACTTCGCCGGGAACGTAAGCGGTTAGATAAGTAAAACCTGTAAGGAAGGTAAAAAAGACTACGATAAGAAAAAATAGCCAGGCCGCTAATTTAGGACGGGAACCAATAATTAACATAAGGCCCAAAGCAATTTCCAATACAATCATAAACACCGAGAAGATGATGGCGTATTCACTTAAGAAAGGAAATAAGGGAGCCATGAAGCTAAAGGCTGTATCGGCAAAAGTAGCTTCAAACTCTGCAAAGTACTGCTCCATTTTGTAGGCTGTTCCGAGCGGATCGACCGCTTTTACCCAGCCAGAAAATATAAACAGGGAACCTGCAAAATTTTGTAAAAAAGAAATAAAATAGTTTTTGACGGCTTTGAAAACCAAGCCGAATATAGCTGTTTCAATGAGTGCAGCAATTCCTATGATGAGAACAAGAGTCGTAAGGGTCATAAATACCAGATTTTAACAGTTTTGTGTTTAGTTTTCTTCCAGTCGGATCAACGCAAATAAACTATAATTTATAATATCCAGATAATTTGCATCAAGACCTTCCGAAACCAGCGTTGCTCCCTGGTTATCTTCGATCTGTTTGATGCGCAGTAATTTCATTAAGATCATATCGGTAATGGAGCTGATGCGCATTTTGCGCCAGGCTTCCCCATAGTCATGGTTTTTTGCGAGCATGAGTTGGCGGGCTTTGTCGGCATATTTATCGTACAGGCGCTCCGTTTCCTCGTAGGTCAAAGATAAAGCTGTTTCTTCATGAAGCTCCAACTGCATGAGCGCAATGATACAGTAATTCACTAAGCCAATGTATTCTGCTTCAACACCCTCGTCGATCTTTTGTTTGCCCTTTTCTTCAATGCTCCTGATTCTCAGGGCTTTTATGTAGAGCTGATCCGTCAGTGAAGAGGGGCGTAGGATGCGCCAGGAAGTACCATAGTCTCTGGTTTTGTTCAGAAACAGTTTCCGGCAGCTTTCCAGCACCTGATTGTACTGATCGAGGGTATGTGTACTTTTTTTCATTGAAGCAAAGATAAAGCGATTGGAGGAATTATTCACTATTCGATCGAGAAAAGGCAAGTTAATAATTTAAAAATAAATTTTACTCAGTTGTAAATTTCTTGCCAATAATGACCAAGATTAACCAAGATTTAGTTCCTGAAGCACTAGACTCTTTTTGAGGTGTTGGAAAATAATGGATGGTAATTCGCAAGAATAGGGGCAGTAATCGTGGCAAAATCCAGGTTAATCGCGGTCAATCGCGGTCGGTCTTGATTTAGTAAAGAAAAGATGTTATCTTTGCGCGCACCAAAGAAATTAACCTTTGAATGGTCAATTAGCTCAGTTGGTTTAGAGCGCATGCTTGACAGGCATGAGGTCACTGGTTCGAATCCAGTATTGACCACAAAAGCATTTGATAAGTGACTTGTTTTTAGGAAGTTACAACTGCTAAAATTCAGCAGGAGTCGTTTTTTTTGCCGGCCACAATTAGGTCCGCAGGTGCTACTTCTTGCAATACTGCAATTTTAATAATTTCCGCTAGATAAGTTTGATTCCGTTTATTACACCAGTAATTCACCGTCGTCTTAGTATAGCCTAGCTCTTTTGCTATGTAATAACCAAGATTTGATCTTACAGACTCGCTTAATGCGTTCCAATGTATATCTGACAAACTTCATAAATTTTTGAATCGAAAATCGATTCAGAAAAAGAGTTACTTGAACCAGTTTTGTAGCAGTAGCATCAATGTCGTCAACTTAAGCTTTTTATAGCCCGGCACTTTAGTGCCGGGGGGAATAATTGTCAGATTGGGCTTTAGCATTTTTTGATTCTAATCTCCTTCCACCATCTTCCAACTTTCCACTTTCTTTTTCTCTGTGGAAAAATTAATGCCCACGGCTACTTTTCTCTTCTCTGAATCCAGATAAGGTGACAAGTAGCCCTTTTTACGGATCTGCTGTAAAGCTGCTTCTGCGCTGCCATCAAGCTTGAATTCAAAGGCGTAGATATATTGTTCATTTTGCACCAAAGCATCGCAACGACCGCTAGAAGTATGTACTTCCGATTGGACGTAGGTACCTAATAAAGAAAAGATCAAATGGACGAGCGCATGGTAAAAGTGCTCGTTTTCCTTTTGCCAGAGATCGAAAGGGATGGAAGCAAAGGTTCTGTTCAGAATGGTCACCACTTGTTCAATATCTTTGACAGCAAGCGCCTTGGCCAATGCCACCACAGGGGAAAGAGCATTTCCAGGATATTTCTCCTGATAAATAAGAAATAAGTACTGTTGCATCGAAAAGCGCACTTCCTGATTGGGGTAGCGAAGGATGTACTGGCGAAAAGTCTTGTCGAAATGATCGATTGTGAGATAGCCCGTTTGGAAAAGTACACTGATTGGGTCAAGGGCATCAGCATGAAAACTGGTCAATTGTTCCTGTGTGGCTTCGGCCTGGTCTACATCATAATAATGATGTTTGCGCATTTCCTTGACAAGGAAAGTGGGGGTGCCAGTTTCAAACCAGAAGTTTTGATAGTCAAAATTTTCTTTGAAGAAGCGCAACAAGGAAAATGGGTTGTAAAGGCGTTCTTCGCCTCCCCAGGAGTAACCGTTATACCAACTTTGCATCTTTTCGAGATCCACTGCTTTCAATTGATCCGGGAAAAAATGCTCGATTTCTTTATGCGTAATTCCTAACAAGGTGTGTGCGAATCGGCTGAGCGTCAAGTTTTCGAGATTGTTCAATTCCGAAAAAATACTCACTTTTGAAAAGGCCGACACCCCGGTAATAAAGACCAGCTCGAGAAAAGGGTCGCTGTCTTTTATTATAGAATAAAAGTTTTTTAGAACACCTCGATTAACATCTGCCTGTTCGGGATCATCCAGGTAATCAATAATCGGCTTGTCATATTCGTCAACTAGTAAAACAACCTTTCGACCAAACTTTTTGTAGGCTTTTTTTATGAAATCCTCAAGTGGGTTAATGAATGGACCTTTACTCAGCTCAATTCCCATATTTTCAGCTTCTTTATCCAAGCCAAAGGCAATGGCTTCCTGCAAAGGGTTGTACTTGTAGGAAAAGGTAGCGAATTTTAAATGAATTACCGGGTTTTGGAGGTTCCAGTCCCATTGATCTTCAATCCATAATCCTTTAAAAAGATCCTTCTGGCCGTTATACAATTCTTTTATAGTAGAAAGAAGAAGCGACTTCCCGAAACGACGAGGGCGGGAGAGGAAGTAATAGCTGCCATTTTCCAGAATACGGAAGATCTGCTCGGTTTTATCTACATAGACATAGCCTTCTTCCCGTATTTTTCGAAAATCTTGTATACCGATCGGATATTTCATAAAAGTAAAAATACATTTTTTTACTGAAGATCTTTAAAAAGAAATCATCTGGAACCCAAAACGAGCATCGTTGAAATTTTTTTAAGAAACCTTAACCCACCCCTTAACCTATTTTAACACCCAAGCACAGCTCTAGCCCTGGCATTCCTCCGCTTTTATCCTTAACTTTAATCCCGATGAAATCAAGTAGATACAATGAGAAATAGTTACCTCCTCTTTTTTTATTTTGCCTCTCTGAACGCCATTTTTTCTCAACAACAGCCTTTGCTCGAAGTGAAAGCCGATGAATATGAGATATGCATCACCAATGTAGCTCCTTACTCCCTGAAGGTGCATTGGGTAGACATGAAAGGCAAGGCCGTTGAAAGCGAGCTTTTACAGCCTTTTCAAAAATGGGAATGCGATCATAATTTCCCCAAAGGGAGGCTTCAAAATACCTATCTTATCTGTGAATACGATAACTATACTTTTGATTTAGATAAAAAATGGGCCATTGCTTTCATGGAGGTTCTACAAGCCGGAGGCAAGCCATCTTTAGATCCGGTACTCGATAATTTTCTTGAAAACATCCGGGATACCTCGGGACTTGCATTGCTGAACCTGCTTGAGCATTGGTTTGGTACATTGGGGAATACTGCTTCCCTGAAGGAATTGATTGAGAAGGAGCAATACGAAGCGGTTTACTTGAATCGCGTAGCGCTTGCTCCCCAGGTAGATACTTCATCAGGCAATGAAGCTTTGTTATTGAAAGCTTCGATACGCCCTTCTTTTAGCCGTGCATTGGCCAGGGAAGGTGCCACCTTTTTACAAACTATTGCAGACAGCACCGAATACAAGGCTATCAAGCAATATATGCTCGGCGCCTTGTTGCTGCTCACTGACAGGCAATTGGAGCAGCGAAATGTCCAAAAGTCAGGGGAGCTTGCTACTGTAAATTATCGCTCAAAATCGCCTTCCTTTGTGGTGTCTATCGAGCCTTTTAATCATGGCAACTCCTTAAATGGCTATTGGAAAACGCCCAAGGATCGTTTGTTGGAGGATATTGATGATGATGGCGAATTGGATTGGTCCGGAGATATTTTTGATCGTAATTTCGGTGCAAGTATTCACGTAGGCATTGGCCCGGAAATTTATATTGCCCAAGGGTTACCTTCGAGGTTTTATGCGGGCATTTCCTATCATAAAACGGCTTTTTACCTTGATTCCCTTAGCTTTTATACTTTTTCTGATAACTTTTTTTCCACTGCTCCTCCCCAGAATGATAATTTTGTAGTGAATGAAAAAGTCACCTTTGATCAAGAGCGCTTTGCTTTAAATGTTCTTTGGCGATTCCTGATTGGAAACATTGCCTTTGTGGAACTTAATGGCGGCATTGCGCAATTGTCAGGCAAAGTGAATCTGAAAAATGCTTATCTGGATGCTGGAAATCAATGGGTTCGGAAAAGGGTTAAAATGACGGATAATACCCTTACGCCAATATATGGTTTCAAAGTTGGAGTAGGCAATAACGCTCATCATAGCGGCTTTCACATATCGGCTGGTTTACAGCTTTTTCGCGCGAGGCAACGAAATAATTCCGATTACTATATTTTGGATATAAGTGATTACTCAAGCGTTCCTTTTGATGGAAAAGGTAAGACAATGCACAGGGTCAATTTGGGGATTTCGTTTGGGTTTTAAACCATCCCTCAAAATCCACATACTCTAGCAACTGCCGCTCCTTCGGGTCTTTTTTAATTGCTTGCAATCGATCCATAAAATTATGTAAAATCCTTTTCTTTTCGGCTTTTTCCACAACGGATATGTTTTTTTGTAAAAACTCAAAAAACGCGGTTTCCAGCTTTGTCAAATCGCGCTTTGCCTTAATCTTCCTTTTGGTATTTTTTAGATTATAAAAAAGGTATTCGGTGTTTTGAAGTTTAAGGTGAATGAGCAGATTTAAAAGTTGAGCGGCATAATACACTACTTTGACTACCTCTTGCTTATAATCGTCTAGCAGGGGCGTGAGCCAGTCCGAAGCGGATTCATATTCATTGTTCCAGAAAAAGAGATAAGCAGTGAGGTATTGCAAGGTGATGAGATGAGGCTTTTGGAGGCGGCTTTCATAGGCTTCAATTCCGGCTACGAGTTCCGGAAGGAGTTTTACGGCTGCAGTGTATTGTTTGTTTCTTAAGTGCCAGTTGGTTTCGAGTAAAAAGCGTTGCCTGAAAACACGCACCTCGATATTGGAAATTTTTGCAAAGGCCGATTGCTCAGGTATGGATTTTAGTTTTTCAAGCCCTTCCATTAAAGCTTTGTCTTCGTTAAGTAAAAGGCTGTCTACCAGGTAATTACTTAGTGTTACTAAATAGCGTTCTGAAAACCTTTCTGTAAAGCCGGGTTGTTGTTCGATTAATTCCAGAATGTGGGCATTGGCTTTGTAGGCCTGACGAGGCTTTCGCTTTACAAAATAAAGCGAGGCCAGAGCCTGATGATAGAAAATTTTTGAAGAAACCGAAATGGCAGTTGATTCACTCTCCAGCAAATGGTGTGCAAGGTATTGATCAACGGCTTTTTCCTTGCTGGCCTGGTCGAGCGGTTGTTGTATTAATTGCCAATTGGATATTTCGCGGAGTAACCACCAATAGTCATTAACATTTTTCAATTGATCCATGCAAGTTCCGATCTGTTGATGAAGATTGCTTTCTGATTCAAAAGAAGGATGTATGGCTTGTTTTTCTGTTTCCAGCAGGCTAAGTTCCAGCGTAAACAGTTCGTATTTCCTGGCAAATTGCTTACCTTTAGATAGCAGCACTAGTGCTTGATTTTTAAGCCCTAAACTTAGGAGCAATTGTGCTTTTGACAAAAAGCTGGTACCTTTGTGATGAAGATCTCTTTCTCCATGATGATCAAGAGCTTCCAGAATAACCTGATACAAATATTGTTTTAAAGCGGGTAACTGCTTTTTTTCCAGCCCTTCTTTATGTAAAGCCGAATTGAAGGCTTTGGAATCTTCCGCAGGGTGTTTTTTTAACAAATCGAACAGCTTGAGATATTTACTGTGTCGGTTTTGAGCAAATAATCTTACGGCTCGTTTTTCAGCCTTTCCAAGCTGGCCAATTAATTCATGGAGATATGTAGGGCTTAATCGCATGGCTTGTTTTGTCAACTACTTGCTGTTTTTATGCTTAATAAATTGATTTGGTTATACTAGTTGTAGTTTGCAAAACTAATTAATTATTATGATAATAATCTGATTAATAATTTTTTATAAAAAAATTATTACTTTAGAAACCATATTAGCTTTAGTAAAATAATTTTCAAATAGCCCACCAAGAGCCTACTTTTGAATCGAAATAAAAAATGTAGAACATGCACACAAAACTTTATCTCTTAGCATCCTTATTGATTAGCTTTCTTTCTCTTCAGCTATCGGCACAAACTCCGGAATGGGCTGTCTATAGCAGTCCTGAAAAAATAAATAAAGTTGTAGAAACTTCCGAGCACCTTTGGCTTGCTTCCTCAAAAGGGGTGTTCCAAATTCATAAGGCTACCAAAGAAACGGTTTTATTCAATAGCCAAAACAGTAATTTACCTTCTGACCATATCCAGACCATTATTTTGGATGAAAATGAAGTTCCATGGATCGGGACTTACGATGTTTCCCTGGCTAAGTGGAATGGTAGTGACTGGGATCAGTTCGATCCTCCTCAGCAAATGCTTGATACAACTTTTGTTACCTACTTATATTCTATGTTATTTACGGATTCGGACGGCTTGTATATTGGCACAAACAAAGGTATAATAGCGTTTGATGGCAATAATTGGGAATACCATAATCCCGAAACTTCATTGTTTCTTGGAGCGATTCCAGTGTGGCAAATGACCGAATCTGTTCACCCGGGCAAAGTAATCCTGGGTACTTTTGCACCCATTGAATATGATGGTGAAACGGTTACCGAAATTGATCCCGACATGCATTTGATTTCATACCTGGGAAATCAATGTGATAATTTCGATAATACCATCTGGTACGCTGACGGGCTGGCCAATGTAGGAACCTGGGATGGAGAACAATGGACTCTTTACCCTGTTTTCAATGATACTTTTTGGAATCCAATTCCAAATGGCTTTGAAGTAAATCAGATCATTAAGGACAATAACGGAGACGTTTGGACGGTATTTAACTTCGGAGGTATTTATAAGTTTGGAGGAGAATACTGGGAAAAACAAGAAGATGCTCAAATTGATTTAACAAATGATGCCGCTGATCTTATTTGGTTTGATGAGGAAGGTCGCCGCTGGTTGTTCCTAAGTGGTTATGCTTCAGTGCTTGAAGATGGGGTAGTTACAGAGTTTCAGTTAATGGAACATTTAATCTTTCAAAACTACATTTTCAAAATAGCGGAAGCCAATCAGGAAGAAATGTACTTTCTTAACGGTGGAAAGTTTTCTGCTTTTTCCAATAATTCATGGGCGTTTCTCCCGTTTCCTCTGGAAAATACCCCAGGGCAAGCGTACCTTTACGATATTTCTTCTACCAAAGATGACAAATTACTTGTTTCCCACTCCTCCGGAGTTTTACAATATGACGGACAGGATTGGACGCATTGGGAAATAGGGAAAAATGGACTAGATCTGGGCATCATTCATCATGTAGAAGCTAGCCCCTCCGGAAAGCTTTATGCGACTCATGATAAGAAAATGGCTGAATTTGACGGAACTACCTGGACGGTTTATGATCAAAACAATTCTCCTTTAACCGATGAAGGTATTCGGTTTATTGAAACAAGTTACGTTGATGAAAATGTCTGGCTGGTAGATTATGATTGGAACATAATACGCAAAAATGGAAGTAATTGGGATGCATGGACAGTGGATGATTATCCGTTTCCTTACTTTTACTTTTGGAGCGATATCGCTGTAGATTATGACGGGAACTTATGGGTTGCCTTCTTTCATGAGGGAGTGGCTCGATTCGACGGAAGCGAATGGGAGCTCTACTTTGAAGACACACCACTTGAAGGGCGCAATGTTGCCAATGTCCATACGGATGAAAACGGAAGAATTTATTTCGGCCTTGATAATGGTTTTGCTATTAAAGATGGTGAAAATTGGGAGGTTATCAACGCTGACCAAAGTCCTTTAGAGGCCTTTGCCACAACACAGCTATTTGCTCAGCCTTCTTCAAACAGATTGTGGATCGGAACCGTTGCGAATGGTTTGATTCGCTATGAAGAAGGTGTAGTTTCCAGTGAGAATGAGCCTGGCGTGGCTGGTTCCATAAGCAAATTAGAAATTACTCCAAATCCTTTTACTGATTTTATTCGGGTAGATTTTGAAGAAGTCCTGGAAGAAGACTTGAGACTTTCCGTTTTTGATGCGAATGGTAGAAATTGTTATGTTGCTGCTGTTTCAAAAGGCTCAGCGTCAACTACTATTGGTTTAGGGGAGTTGGGCTTAGAAAATGGAACGTACTTTCTGAAGATATCCTATAGAGGAAAAACGGAGGTTAAGCAATTGATTAAAATAGACTTTATTCAGAAATAATTTCATGTGTAAAAAACATGAGTCACCCTTCTTGTTTTGGAAATCCAAAACCAAAGTTACGCCGTTTCGCGGCGATATTTTCTTTTGAGGGATGCCTACAGGGCCATTTTGCAAGCAAAACAGCCCTTTAGGCCTCCCTCTCAAATGAATTTCGCGCCGTAGGCGCGTTTATTTTCAAAGCGAGAATCGCTGATTAGCATCAATAACTATGAAAAAAATAACAACGTTCATTCTTTTTGTCTTAACAAGCTTGCTTTGTTATGGGCAATGCTCCACGGTATCCGTTCAGGTATCAGCATCTGATACATCTATAGTTCAACTATATCATGCGGGCTTTTTTTTGATACCTTCCGGATTTGCCAATATATGCGAATGGGAAGTAACTACTTTTTCAGGCGAAATAGTGTATCAGGACACGACCTCCGGTGATGCTTTCGAACAGGGAATGGTGACTTTTGATCACGCCGTCCCCATTACAGATTCAATGAAGGCGACCATAATCATAACAAATAATATGGAAGGCATCATTTGCACGATGAAGGATACCTTATACTGGGAAGAAATAGAAGTGCTTCCTGGTTCCTTCATAGGTAATTGGGCCGTTTTGAGTAGTAATGGTGGTGTTGAAGAGGAAATAACTCCTACTACAGAAGTTCTTTTAGACGCAAAAAGCATCGAGCTTTTTCCTTCTCCAGTTCAGGATTATTTTCAAATCAAAGGAAACCAAAATGTATACTCGTTTACCATCTTAGGGTTAAACGGTCAACTATTAGATTCCTTTACAAATATTCAGGAACTTGAAAAAGTAGACATTTCCACTTATCCACCAGGGATGTACCTTGTCCAATTTAGAGATGAAAATAACAGGAACATTGGAGGCAAAAAGATTATAAAAATGTAAAGAGGGTACATTTAACTTTGCTGCGCCCCCTTGTGAATAGGTTTTATTGGTGTAGATGCAGCTCGTACAGAGATGGGTTCAAATACCCCGAGGCGGGCGCTTCCGTAGATGAATTGTTCCTTCCATTGGATTTCCGTGTCGCCCGTTTTCTGGTAAACAGCCATCGTGTTTCCTTGTGCATCCCGGATGTAGAAGTCGGTAATGGGATCTTCTTCCGCTACCCCCAGGGGCTGACGCTCCTTGATCAAGCGGTTTTGATCGGGACCGTAGGTGAAGGTGGTAGTGCGTAGGTTGGGGAAATGTACGCGATCCTATTTTTCTTCTGCAATTACGGAAGCCCGAAGCTTCCAAAAGTCTTTTATCGATGTTCTAAACATCAAAAATCGGTGGATTGCCTAATTTTTTTTGCTGGCCCTCACCTTTTGGGCAACACCTACGGCGTTGATGGGAGGAATATTTCTTAAACCCAGGATTTCATCCTGGGCTACGATCGGACAGACCTAACGGCCTCTGGGAATCCCTTAATTGCTGATTTGTACGGATTTATATTTTGATTCATCTTCACCACCCAATCCCAGTAAAAAAAAGAGCACCAAAAAGAAAGCATAATATTTATGTCAAAGAACGATAATTTATCAAAAAAAATTCGGAAAAATTTTATACATTTCTGACCAAATCGGACTACATTTATTTGTTTGCTATACTATTAGCTACCTCAATATCCTTAACCATGAAAATACAACTAATTTTAATATTTCTAATCGTTTCCCTTCTGTCTTCAGCAGTTCACTCCAAAATCATCTACGTCAACGCTAACCAAAGCACAGGCAGTCAAGATGGTTCGTCATGGAATAATGCTTTTTTGGACCTAAAAGAAGCCATCGCATCGGCAACTTACGGAGACTCTATTTGGGTGGCCCAAGGCACCTACAAGCCAACCACCTCTAACATCCGCCACTTTTCATTCAACCTAAAAAATGGTGTAAGAATGTTTGGAGGATTTACCGGTACGGAATCCCAAATCAGTCAGCGGGACTGGATAACAAATGAAACTATTTTAAGCGGTGATATTGGCATTCAAGGAGACAGCACCGATAATTCCTATACCTTCCGGGGAATATTTTTATCAAGGGAATGTAAATGACACTTTTGGCAACGAAAAGTTAGTTAAGGAATAATATAAACTTTTTTAAACCAAAGGGTAAACCTATCCTTTGGTGTAAACTCTTCAAAATACAATGTTAGGAGATTCTTTAAGGTACGTATTTATAGTTTTGTTGCTGTTCATAAGCTATGTTTTGGATTCACAAAACCTGGTAAAAAATCCAGGTTTTGAAGAGTTTATTGAATGCCCTGACAATGAAGGTCAATTCAGTGGCTATGTCAAAGATTGGACTACATATTTCAGCAGCCCCGATTACTTCAATACTTGTGATTATTATCCATTGACTCCAGTATCAAATATTCCTCCTAAATCTGGAGAAGGAACGGTCGGTGTTCAGTTCTATCAGGCTACAAGTGTCAACCCTTATAGAGAATATCTTCATGGTGAATTGATCAATCCTCTAAAAAAAGACACCAGTTACTATCTTGAGTTTTATGTCCACCGAACGGAATATTCCATTTCGATAGATCAGCACAGCGTACATTTTTCCAATACACCCATTACAGAAACACCTTCTGATGGAATATTAAATCTAGAACCTCAAATTACAAATCAAGATGGTGTTTTATCGGATTTCGAATGGGTAAAAGTCTCAGGTTGTTTTACCGCTGAAGGAGGGGAATCGTTCCTGGTCATGGGTAATTTTACGACTGATGAAAGTACAGATACCATACACCCATCCCCTCCTTTTATACCTCAAAAGCACTATGCATTAATCGATGATGTAGGCGTCTGCGAAATTTCCCCCCTTGTCCCTGACGACACCCTTTTACTTGAAAACGATACCTTGCATTTGAATCATCCAGTCGCCTTACAGTATCAATTTGAAGATTCTCTTCTTCTGGAAAGTTTTTTTATTCCCCCTGATACGGGCGCCTTTAAAATCGATGTAAGTTTGGAAGAATGCGGCTATATAGGATCGTTTCAAGTGAAGGTTTTACCCTGTGAAACAGGGATCGCTCAGGCGCCGTCAGTACCTGATGACACGCTTATTTGCCTGGATGATGCATGGGAGATTTTTCTGGAGCCTAAAGAACAATATAGTTATTTTATAAATGGAGAGCTGTATGGACAATCAACCTTTCTTCCTATTACTGTTGATGATTTTTTTATCGAAATTATATACGGGAATTGCATCGTAGTAGACTCTATGAGTTTGCGTACTGTTGATTGTCAAAATATTGAATTAACCGAACAAGATGAAACTATTTTTATTCCTAATGCATTTAGCCCCAATGATGACGGGACAAA
Source organism: uncultured Saprospiraceae bacterium (assembly GCA_964537285.1). Classification (GTDB taxonomy): domain Bacteria; phylum Bacteroidota; class Bacteroidia; order Chitinophagales; family Saprospiraceae; genus CAZHZT01. Next base: position 17,332 of record CAZHZT010000085.1, read on the forward strand.
TGACTTATTCAAGATATTCAGTGAGTTCCCTGTTTTTTATTTGGAAATATTCATTTTTGATCGTTGGGGAAATCAGGTTTTTTATTCAAATGATCCGGATTTTCAATGGAATGGAAAATTCAAAGATCAATTACTTAATCCGGGGGTTTACGCTTATAAAACACAAATAGGGTTTATTGGAAAGGATAGTAGAACGTATTTAATTGAAAGAACCGGAACTATTTCTTTAGTACAATAGTTGCCTGAGTAGCTCATTTCTCAGCTGTACATCAATAAAACCTGATTTTCCAGGCCTTCTGCTAATGCCGTTTGAAGCTTCTCTACTAACGGAGGATCAAAGCTCCCTTCCTGGTTCATGCCCCGTGTATAACTGGCTCGAACCATAGTTCGTTTTGACCTTTTTCCTGCCCTTGCATTTAGCAAACACTCCCTGTGACCAAGCGTATAGCATACTTGTACCACTGAGTGTGTGTCCGTGCCAGACACACACACAAAATCGCTTTCTACTCAGTAGAAGGCGAAAAAGGAGGGCGTCTCATAAGTGCTCCGGACTCATTTGTCGCCCAATAATATTTGCTTTATAACAACTGTCATCAATTCTTTTTAATCAAATATCGAGAACTAAAATGATAAAACCTGAATGCCCTGGTGGCTGAAGGGGTTATCATTTTTAAACTTCATTTTATCACAATTTATGTCAAAGAACCATAAAATTTTATGTGTACTGTGTTTAAACCAACAGCAAAACAGATAGTCGAACTCTTAAACTTGACAAAATGAGAAAATTATGTTTAATACTTGCTTTATTGATGTCGGCTATGGTTTCCGATGCTCAAAATCCCGACACTTATTGGGTATTGCCTTCAAGCACAGATAGCTTAATTGATGGAATAGATACCCTTCATTATGTAGCAATCAATCGCTCTATTCAACCCCAGAACAAATTGATTTTGTTTTTTCCGGGAACATTAGGAAAGGCATCATATTATACTGATTTATTAAATACAGGTGCAAATCTGGGATTTCATGTAATCGGCCTTTCGTATCAAAACCCCGTTCCGATCAGAGATATTTGCACTGCTTCATTTGATACAACTTGTCATGAAAGAGCCAGAAGCGAAGTATGGTTTGGTAATGATGAACACAACGTAATTAACGTTGATACCGCAAACAGCATTTACTATAGGACTGTTCGATTATTGCAATATTTAGACACTAGTTTTCCGCTTGATAATTGGGGCAATATCTGGATGCTAATGATAGTATCATTTGGGAAAAAATAAGAGTTAGTGGGCATTCACAAGGTGGTGGACATGCAGGTTTTATTTCAAAGTTAAAAAAAGTGGACAGGTGTATCATATTCGCAAATCGTGACTGGATGGCAGCGTACCAAGAACATGCCAAATGGATGCAACGATCAGGATTAACGGATGCTGATGATTATTATGGGTTTGTTCATCGAAATGATGCAAATGCTTGGGGGCAAACAACGAAATAATTGTGGGTTGGTCGCACTATGGTATGGACAACTTTGGACCTTTTATAAGCGTAGATTCGCTTAACACGCCATACCATAATTCTCATATGCTAACAAGTAATGTACAACAACATCCCGATTCAAACGTATATAACTTCTATCATAAAATAATTGTTGCAAACGGTCATGTTCCAAGAGATAGCATGGGGATACCTATTTATAAATCCGTTTGGGAGTACCTCTTTGGCTCAGATATAATTCTATCTATCAACGAGAAAACTAAAAAACAGCTATCAATAATTCTTTATCCCAATCCAACTAAGGGATTGATTAAAATGGAGTTACAAGATTATCAAGAACCCTTCATTGTTACAGTTCTTAATCAAATGGGGCAACTAATCTTACAGACAAATAGTACCGCAAGTTTTGATTTGTCCAATCAGCCAAATGGGCTGTATTTTGTTCAAATCATTAATGGAACTCAAAAAGGAACACTAAAAATTATTAAACAATGAGACATTGTCTATTGCTATACACTTTGTTGTACAGTTTGGGGCTTATGGCACAACAAGCTACGATGATTTCCTTGCCTAATGAAGGGTGTTTTGACCCCGAAATATTAAATAATGAACACCTAATGGTATGGATGGATGATAACAGAAATTTATGGATCGCTTCCTTAGATTCTACCACTGGGGGTTTCAATATAATTGATGGTAAAGAGCTCTATATTGACCAATCAGCTCCATTAACTCAAAGTTGGAATGCAGGAGAGTTTTTATTGGATGCTAATGGTTGGAAAGTAATTTATAGTAAGAATGTAATGGGGGTTACACAGTTATTCTCAGGTTCACTTTCTGGAACCAATCAATTAACAAGTGGGACCATTCCAAACGCAGGTGCTATAGTCAGCAGAAATCCAAACTATAATAATGGAGGTTTACTATTCTTTAATGGAAATATTGATTCGGCTTCAGCAGTATGGTCATATATTTCTTCCCCTACCGACACGAACTACCTTGGTGATTTTGAAAAAGGCTGGTCACATGGAGATTTTCTACCGGGGAATGAATTTGCACTTGTCTTCAATAAAAAAGACATCAATGGATACTATCAGTTGTTCCTTGCAGATAGTATAAATCAACTTTTACAACTCACTTCAACTCCTTTTCATAAACAAAATCCAATGGCTATAAAGGCACCGGAATTTGATAATGAAATTATTCTGGGTTGTATAAAAGAATTACCATCGGGGGATTCTTTACTATTCTTTAAAAAGAATATGGGACAATGGGAATACTTTTCCGGTTTGGGTATTCCACCAGGATCAGCTTACCAAAAATTTTCATCGTCTGAGATGTTCACATTTCAAAACAGATCATTTATTAGTCTTCAAATTGAAGATTCCGTGGGTACGGGACTGCAGAACGCTAAAATATGGATACTTAGTCTTGATGGTCAAACCCGTTTAAGAGTTGATGAACAAAACGGCACAAAACTTAGAACAGATCCTGAGTACTATGTTACTACTGACAACATATTCATTTATTATAACATAAGATTCAATAGTACTTGGGAACTTTGGGTTTCAAAAATCTCTGGGGACATCTTGGCTTCTTCAAATGAATCATTTAATGATTCTAAAAAACATTGCATATACCCTAATCCAACAAATAAGTATTTAAATATTAGGACCGAAACAAATTTTCAAAACTTTGAACTTTCAATATATAATCTCACAGGATCGAAAGTGTTAGATATTGAGAATAAAAATAGAATTGACATTAGTTCATTTCCATCTGGATTATACTTTTTAGAGCTACAAATTAATAATTCGACAGAAACACATAAAATTTTAAAAATAGAATAAGGCCAGCAGGTAATTATATGATTACATACTAAATAATTGCCTATGTTGGAATTAAACTCAATTTAAATTGAGTCGATTAATACTTAATATGATGAGAAAAATTTACCTGATATTTGCTTTACTGGTAGGAACAATAGCTTCCAACGCTCAAGACCACAATTTTCAAGCCCTGGATCAATTATTTGATGATTCATTAACCCTTTTTAATAACAATGTTTACAATGTTATATTCGAAGACAATAAGCGAGTATATAAATACCAAGAAGGGATTATAGATTCATCCAATTTTCGATTAGGGATTGCCTCAGCAACGAAGCTAATTTCTGCTACAATTATGCTAAAACTGCAAGAAGAAGGTTGGTTTACATTAGACGATAGCATTGGTACTTATTTACCGGTTTTTACCACTTATGGAAAAGGACATGTTACCATACGAAATGCCTACAGCATGAGTTCAGGTGTTCTTAATGAAGGACACGCAGGACAAGAATACCATAGAAACCCGAATCTAACCCTCGACCAATCGGTTGATAGTATAGCAAAGAACCTGCCATTGGTTTTTCAACCCGGAACAATGATGGCGTATGATGGTTCAATGATGCATGTAGTCGGAAAAGTTGTAGAAGTCATTGATTCTATTAATGGAAATAATAGAGATTGGAATACAATAGCCAAAGAAGAATTTTTTGACATTCTAGGAATGGATTCAACGGATTATGACAAATTTCTTCCAAATCCTGCTGTAGCTGGTGGAATAAAAACTACGCCTTTAGATTATTTAATATTACTCAAAATGTTGGCAAATAAGGGTTTTCATGAAGGTAGTCAGTTCCTCTCCCCACAATCTGTTAATAACATATTCACTCTACAGTATGGCGACATTCCTTTATATGCAGGGGGGACAAGTGTATTGCCTTTTGAACATCCCGATTATGCTCACAATTTGGACACAGTGCGCTATTCCTTTGGAGGTTGGGTGATGGAAAGAGACACCGTTTCGGGAAACCCATTGGTTTTAGCAAGTCCCGGGGCATATGGCACTTTTCCATGGATTGATAAATGTAGAAATATGTACGGCATTCTTTTTACTTATGTTCCGGCAGGGGGGGCGAACAAAATTATGAATACTTATTTAAAAATGATGAAGATAGTAAGAGAAGAAGTTGGTGGTTGCAATATTCTTTCAGTTATCGATTCTCCCGATTTCAAAGCAGCAAATATAAAGGTTTATCCAAACCCTGTTGAAAATTATGTTTATATCAAATCTGAAAAAAAAATATCCCGGATTTCAATTTTTAATAACGTTGGCAGTGTGGTTGCCCATAATTCATTTGAAGGTGATAGGGAAATTGAAATTCAACTGAGCGGATTGTCTTCCGGAATTTATTTTCTGAAAGTAATAACGAATGATAATCTAATTATAGGCAAAAAATTAGTTGTACAATGAAAAATACCCGACACCCATTTATCATCATAATATGTTTGTTTTTTACCTTTCTAACCATAAACAGTGGTGCATGAAGTAGTTCACTATCATAAGACGCTCATTTAAATGAAACTTTCAAAATAGTTTTGGATACAAATAGGTAAGCCAATGATCACCCTTACACCCTGACCTAAAGTTTCATTTTCACCCGTTTAAAGGCGCTAATAGCCAGATAAACGAAAATGGAACTTCAAAATGATAATCCTTGAATGCCCTTGTGGCTGAAAGGCTTATCATTTTGAAGTCACACACAAGTTGTCAAAGAAGAACCTTAGTTCATCTCCGGTTTTTTAGATCTCATCGTTGGCAAAGCTGTAATTCGGGTATGCCATATTTTTTCTGTATTGAGGCCAATAGCCATAAGGCCAGACATACTACCCTGAAAAAAGAAGTAAATGCCCATGTTAGTACCTATGTATACGAAGCCGTGGTAGAGATCGGTTCCTTCCACATGCATGATACTCATTAAGCCTGTTTTGACGCCGCGGCCTTTATAGACTTTGGTGAGCAGGGATTCTCCAGCTGCTTTAACCAATTCCTGAATGAAGGGATTTTCTTTTTGTGGCATGGATTTTTTTACAAATTCGGCATCACGGGAGGCCACATCGAAGAAGTAATTCATTGTCTTTTGAAATTCATCTTCTTTGAGGAGTAGGCTTCGCAGTTTTTTTACTTTGTCTCTGAGTGTTTTTGCTTTCATGGTTTTGAAAAATTTGAATGATTAAAGAACGAAAAAATAAAAAGGGCGTTTCAGCTTGCTGAAACTCCTTTGCTTCTTTTGCCCAAATTTTTCATTGAAAGCCTGCGGAGAGTGTAATAAGATAAGAGTATGACAGATCGCTTTTACTAAAAGCTACATTAATGACGATAAAAATAGAATAATATTGCTCGTTCTTTGACAAATTGTATGGAGTTTAAAATGATAAAACCTGAATGCCCCGGTGGCTGAAGGGATTATCATTTTTAAACTCCACTTTATCACAATTTATGTCAAAGAACCATATTGCTTAGTGAATTACATTCTAACATAAGTCATTTCCCATGTATCCTCAGCAATATCCACATGAGGAAAAACATCATCCAGGTTGATTTCCAGGTTTGGAAACAGCACGGGGCTAACTTTTTCTCCTTTTACAACAGGAGGAAGGCCTACGTATTTCCCTTCATCATTCCGGATAAACCTGCTTATAGATTGTTCGTGCGGAAATACCATCCAATACTCTTTTACACCTGCGCTTTCATAGACTTCGAATTTATATTTTTGATCTCTTTTAGAAGTACCCGGCGAAGTTATTTCTATGGTCCAATCCGGAGCGCCCAGACAACCTTGTTTGTCGATTTTATTTAAGTCACAAATCACACAAATATCTGGTTGGACGACCGTTTGAATTTCTTCATTTTTGCGAAGGTGCTCAGGAATGGGTAAACGAACATCGAATGGAGCGTGAAATACTTTGCATTCTTTTGCTCCAAAATAATACCATATTTTTGATAAGAGGCTAGCTGAAATTTCTTGATGAAAAGAATTCGGGGCAGCGGCCATTTTAAAAATTTTCCCCTTTATCAATTCGAGTTTTTCTTCAAGCTTCCAGCTTAGGTAGTCGGCGTAAGAGTAAGTTTTACTTAAATCTAGGTCTTGAATCGTCATTTCTTTGCATTTGAACATTATGGAAGTAAGGGATCAGGAAAATAATACCCTACCCATTTTACTTGTCCTTTTTTCCTCA